>JANJTX010000081.1 GCA_024710875.1 Anaerolineales bacterium
CCGTGGGAACTGCAAGCCTCCGGCAGCCTGTGCACCCATTGCCCGGTCGGTTGCAACACCACCCTTAACACCCGCCGCGAAGCCAAATCCGGCGGCGAGATGGTCGTCAAGCGCGTCATGCCCCGCCAGAACGAAGAAGTCAATGAAATCTGGCTGTGCGACAAGGGCCGCTTCGCCCACCACTACGCCGCCAAAGACGAAGGCCGCCTCACCCAGCCGCTGGTCCGCAAGGACGGCAAGCTGGTCGCCACCACCTGGGAGAAGGCCCTCGCCCTCGTCGCCGAGCAGTTCCAGGGCGCCGGCAAAGGCCTCGTCGCCCTCGCTGGCGGCCGCCTCGCCAACGAAGATTTCTACAACCTCGCCGGTCTGGCCAAGGCCAGCGGCGGCAAAGCTCTGCTGGATAGCCGCATGGCGGGTGGCGACCTCACCGCCCAGCTCGGCCTCTCGGCCGGCAGCAACCTTGCCGCCCTCGGCCCGGGCGATGCTATTCTGGTTATCGCCAGCGACCTTGAAGAAGAAGCCCCCCTGTGGTGGCTGCGCCTCAAGCAGGCCGCCGAGCGCGGCGCGACCCTCATCGTCGCCAACCCGCGCCGCACCAAGCTCGACCGCCACGCCGCTCACACGCTGCGCTACGCCTACGGCCAGGAAGCCGCCCTCGCCACCGCCCTCATCGGCTCGCTTTCCCCGAAGCGTGGCGACCTGCCCGCCAGCGTTCAGGCCCTCAGCCGTGACAAAAATGTTAAAGAAGCCGGGCTGGCGCTTGCCGCCGCCGCGAACTTCATTGTGTTCTATGGCAGCGAAGGCACCGGCCTGACCGAATCGGCCGCTCTCGCCCGCACCTGCGCCAACCTGCTGATTGCCACCGGCCACACCGGTCGCCCCAACAATGGTCTGGTGGCCGTGTGGGACAAAGCCAACGCCCAAGGTGCCTGGGATAACGGCCTGCGCCCAGCCGCAGACCTCGCCGCTGACCTTGCCGCGGCCAAAGCCGCTTACATCGTGGCCGCTGACCCGGCCGGTGATAGCCCGGTCCTGGCCGCCGCCATCAAGAGCGCCGGCTTCGTAGTCGTGCAGGACATTCGCATGAGCGCCACCGCCGAACTGGCGGATGTCGTCCTGCCGGTTGCCGCCTTCACCGAGCGCGATGGCACATTCACCAGCGGCGAGCGCCGCGTGCAGCGCTTTGCCCCGGCCGTGCCGACCTATGCCGGTCTGCGGGCCGACTTTGCCGTCACCGCCCAGATTGCCGCCCGCCTCGGCCTCGCCCAGGAAAAACTGCTCGCCACCGGCGTCTTCAATCAGATGGTCGCCAGCCTGCCCGCCTATGCCGGCCTCACCACCGCCGCCCTCACGGAAACCCACGAACAGTGGCCGGTCATCGGTCGCGGCGATGTGTACTACGGCGGCACCACGTACGAGAACAAACAGGGCCTCGGCGTGCAGTTGCCCGCCAGCGAAGCCATCCCGGCGCTCACCTTTGAACAACCCGCCGAACCGGCCAAATTCAAGGGCCTCAAGGCCGTCCCGGTCACCCGCCTCTACGACCGCGGTACCACCGTCACCCCCTCAGCCGTTCTGCACCCGCGTCTGCCCCAGCCCTTCATCGTCTTGAGCGTGGGAGATGCGGACAAACTCAAAATCGAAGCCGGGCAATCGGTCAAGGCCACCCTGAATGGCGTGACCCTCCCCGTCGAAGCTCGGATTGATAACAGCCTGGCCAGCGGTGTGGTGCTGGCCCCCCGCAGTCTTGGCCTGCCGCTGGATGGCCCCTGCGAAGTCGCGGTGAAGAAATGAACGAGACCTTACTGCTCCTCCTCGAATGGACCATCAAGGGCGCCCTGCTGGCCTTTGCGCTCGCTACCGGCTTTGCCTACACGACCCTGCTGGAGCGCAAACTGTTGGCCCGCCTGCAAATCCGCATTGGTCCCAACCGTACCGGCCCGTTTGGTTTGCTGCAACCTGCCGCCGATGGTCTCAAGCTCTTCTTCAAGGAAGAGCTCACCCCCGCCAATGTCTACAAGGCCGCCTTCCTTATGGCGCCGATCATGACCATGGTTCCGGCGGTGGTCATCATGGCGGTCGTACCCTGGGGTCCGCCCATCGACTTCTTCGGCCGGGCGGTTTCGCTCGGCATCTCCGGCGACCTGAACGTCGGTGTCCTCTTCCTGCTCTCGGTCGCTTCGGTGTCGGTCTATGGCATCGTCCTCGCTGGCTGGTCTTCCAATAACAAGTACGCCATGCTCGGCGGCCTGCGTTCCACCGCCCAGATGATTTCCTACGAACTGGCCCTCGGCCTGGCCTTTGTCGGTTCCATTATGCTGGCCGGCTCCATGAGCCTGATGGATATCATCCGCCATCAGCAGGCCACAAACTGGTACATCTTCTATCAGCCGCTTGGCGCTTTTGTGTTCTACATCGCCATGCTGGCCGAGGTCAACCGCGCCCCCTTCGATATGCCGGAAGCCGAGCAGGAACTTACCGCCGGGTATCACACCGAATACTCCGGCATGAAATTCGCCCTGTTCTTCATGGGCGAGTACATCAAGATGATTGCCGTCAGCGCCATTTTCGCCACCCTCTTTCTGGGCGGCTTTGATGGCCCGTTTGTCGAGCAATGGCCGCTGCTCGGGCCGCTCTATCTCATCCTGAAAGTCGTCGCTTTGCTGGCGCTGATGATTTGGATTCGGGCCTCCTTCCCCCGCCTGCGCTATGACCGGCTGATGGCCTTCGGCTGGAAGGTGCTGCTGCCGCTGGCCCTGCTTAACATCTTTCTAACCGCAGTCGTAATGGTGGTTTTCAATGTTCGCTAGAGAGGTGAGGAACCTTTATGGGTAATGTAATTCGCGGGATTTTCGCCCTGCTCAAAGGCATGTTCACGGTCCTCAAGGCCGCCTTTGAGCCGCGCGTCACCATTGAGTACCCGGAAGTCAAGCGCACCGTGCGCCGCCGCTTCAAGGGCCGCCACCACCTGCGCCGCTATGAAAACGGCCTCGAGCGCTGCATCGGCTGTTCGCTGTGCGCCGCCGCCTGCCCGGCAGATGCCATCTTCGTGGAAGCCTCCGAGAACACGGATGAAGTCCGCTTCTCGCCTGGCGAACGCTTCGCCAGCACCTATGAAATCAACATGCTGCGCTGCATCTTCTGCGGCTATTGTGAAGATGCCTGCCCGACCCAGGCGATTGTGCTGGGCGATAACTACGAACTCTCCTTTACGGACCGTTCGCAGGCCATCTACACCCGTGAACTACTGCTCGACCCCGTACCGGCCGGCGGCCAGCCCACCCCGCGCAAGGTCGCGCCCGGCACGTTTGACCGTTCCATTCCGGATATGAAGGACCCTGACTGACCATGACCCCTGACCTGATAGTCTTTCTCGCTTTGGGCCTGGTGGCGGTTGGCGCCGCGGTCGGTATGCTCCTCAGCCGCAACGCCGTCTATTCCGCCCTGTTCCTCATCCTCAACTTCGCCACGATGGCGGTTTTCTATCTCGTGCTCGGTGCGCCCTTCATCGCCATGGTACAGGTCACGGTCTATGCCGGAGCCATCATGGTGCTGTTCCTGTTCGTCATCATGCTGCTCGGCGCCGAACATCTCGAGCGCCACACCAGCGTGGACTGGCAGAAGCCGGTCGCCGTGCTGCTCGGCCTCGGCCTGCTTGGCATGGTCGGTTACCTGCTGGTAAGCGGGCAGGTCACGCTCGGAACCATCACCACTCCGGAGCAGGGCTACGGCTCCCCGCTGGAAATCGGCCGCGCCCTCTTTACCGAATACCTGCTGCCGTTTGAAATCACCTCTGTCCTGCTGCTGGCCGCCATGGTGGGCGCGATTGTCATTACCCGCCGCGACGCCCCCAACCGCAAGAAACGCTAACGAGGAAGCGAATTATGGTTCCGGTAGAATACTATGTCGGTTTGAGCGCCATCCTTTTCACCCTCGGGGTGGTGGGTGTGCTCACCCGTCGCAATGCCATCATCATTTTCATGTCGATTGAGTTGATGCTCAATTCGGCCAACCTGCTCTTTGTGGCCTTTGCCCGCACCTTTGAAGCCCTCAACGGCCAGATTTTCGTGTTCTTCGTCATGACCGTCGCCGCTGCCGAGGTGGCCGTCGGCCTGGCTCTGATTGTGGCGGTCTTCCGCAGCAAGAGCAGCATCAATATTGACGATGTCAACAGCCTGCGTGGCTAGGCCGGAAAGAAAGAACGAGGAGAAATCACACCCATGCTGCTAAGTGAAACCACCAACCCCGGCGGCGTTTTCAGCCTCGTCCCGTGGATTGTCTTCTTCCCGGTCATAGGCCTGCTGATCAATCTCTTGTTCGGCAAACGTCTGGGCGAGAAGTTCATCGGCACGGTCGCCAGCCTGGCCTCCGGCGCGGCCTTCGCCGTTTCGGCCGCCCTGTTCTTCGCCCTGCAGGCCAACCACGGCCACCCGGTCGTGGTGCCTTTCCTCGAATGGATTCACATCGGCGACCTCGCCATTGACTGGGCTTTCCGCGTCGACACCTTGAGCGTCACCATGATGCTGGTCGTCTCCGGCATCGGCACCCTCATTCACATCTACGCCGCCGGCTACATGCACTACGATGTGCAGTATAAGGAAGACCCCGCCTCGTATGTGCGCTTCTTCATCTACCTGAACCTTTTCATAGCCATGATGATGATCCTCATCAGCGGGGATAACTACCTGATGCTCTTCGTCGGTTGGGAAGGGGTGGGCCTGTGTTCTTTCCTGCTCATCGGCTTCTGGTTCAACCGCAGCCCGGATGGCACGCCCGGCACCGGCAACTCCTACGCCGCCAAAAAAGCCTTCATTGCCAACCGCGTCGGCGACTTCGGTTTCCTGATGGCCATCTTCACCACTTTCTGGGTCACCCACTCGCTGCAATTTGATGAAGTCTTCCATCACTTTGAAGAAGGCCTCGTCCCCGAATGGGCCATCTGGGCCATCGCCCTGTTCATGCTCCTCGGCGTAACCGGCAAGTCGGCCCAGATTCCGCTCTATGTCTGGCTGCCGGATGCCATGGCTGGCCCGACCCCCGTCTCAGCCCTCATTCACGCCGCTACCATGGTCACCGCCGGCGTGTACCTCATCACCCGCTCGGCCCCGGTCTTCTCCGCCATCCCGGAAGTGCAGGGCGTGGTCGCCACCATTGGCGCGGTTACGGCTCTCTTTGCCGCCACCATCGCCGTTGGTCAGTTTGACATCAAGAAAGTCCTCGCCTATTCCACCGTCAGCCAGTTGGGCTTCATGGTCGCCGCCGTTGGCATGGGCGCTTACGCCGCCGGCATGTTCCACCTCGTCACCCACGCCTTCTTCAAGGCCCTGCTCTTCCTCGGTTCCGGCTCGGTGATTCTGGCGGTCGAACGCGGCCATCACCCTATCGGGGAAGACGCCCACGGCCACGATCACCATGACGACCATCACGGCCACGATGACCACGGCCACGCCTTTGACCCGCAGGACATGCGCAACATGGGCGGCTTGCGCCACAAAATCCCCTGGACCTTCTGGACCTACATGATGGGCACGCTGGCATTGGCCGGCATCCCCATCTGGGCTGGTTTCTTCTCCAAGGATGAAATCCTTACCGATGCCCTGCACTTCAGCCTGCCGATTTACATCATCCTCACCCTCGCCGCTTTCCTGACCGCCTTCTACATGGGGCGGCAGGTCTGGCTGGTGTTCTTTGGCGAACCCCGCAGCCACGGCGCCGAGGCCGCCAAGGAAAGCCCGCGTGCCATGCTCATCCCGCTGGTGGTGCTGGCGGCGCTCTCCGTGCTGGGCGGTTTCATGAACTTCCCCACCACTCACCAGTTCGGCCATTGGCTGGAATACACCCTCGGCCACTTCTACCACGCCACCCAGTTCAACGCCAATGTCGCCCTCGGCAGCACCGCTTTTGCCCTGGCCGCCATTTACCTCTCCTGGCTGGTCTACGGCCAGAAGCCGCGCCAGACGGTCAAGGAAGCCGACCCGCTGGAAAAAGCCCTGCCGGGTATCTTTGAAGGCATGCAGGCCAAGTGGTGGCTGGATGACATTTACGAAGAAGCCATCATCAAGCCTTACCAGCGGCTGGCCGCTTTCCTCGCCGATGTCGTTGACTGGCGCTTCTGGCACGATTGGTTCCACGAGCGCGTCCTGCGGGATGGCTTCTTTGGCCTCACCCGCTTTCTCGCCAACCCGGTCGACCTGGGTGTGATTGATGGCATCGCCAATGGGCTGGCGCGCGCCGCCCAGGGCAGCGCCGCCGCCTTGAGCATTCTGCAAACTGGTTTTGTCCGCAACTACGCCCTGTGGGTTTTTGTGGGCGTGGTGCTTATTTTGGGAACCCTGATTTTCCGCTAGGTAGCGGACGATAACGAGGACGGATTATGAACTTTCTTCTGGAACCACTGAATCTTGTGACCTTCTTCCCCCTGGTGGGCGTCTTGCTGCTGCTTTTCATCAAGAAAGACAGCGCCGCCCGCTGGATTTCGCTGGTCACCGCCCTGATTACCTTCGGCATTTCCATCTGGATGCTGACGCTCTTCAACCAGAGCGATGGCGGCCTGCAAATGGAAATCAACCTGCACTGGTTCTCCTTTGCCGGTTGGGATATCCGCTACGCTTTGGCGGTGGATGGCTTGAGCATCTTGCTCGTGCTGCTCACCACCTTCCTCACCCCGATCGCCATTCTCTCCACCTGGCACGCCGTCGAAGAACGCGTCCGCGAATTCCAGATTTTCTTCCTGCTGCTCGAAGTCGGCATGCTGGGCGTGTTCCTCGCCCAGGACCTCTTCTTGTTCTATGTCTTCTGGGAGTTCACCCTCGTCCCGATGTATTTCCTCATCGGCATCTGGGGCGGCGAGCAGCGCATGTACGCCGCCATCAAGTTCTTCCTCTACACCATGGCTGGTTCCATCCTCATGCTGCTGGCCATCCTCTGGCTCGGCATTGAGCAGGGTTCCTTCCACGTCCCGACCCTGATTTCGCTCGGCGGCATCCCGGCCGATATCCAGATTTGGCTCTTCCTGGCCTTCGCCGCCGCCTTCGCCATCAAAGTTCCCATGTGGCCGCTGCACTCCTGGCTGCCGGATGCTCACGTGCAGGCCCCCACCGCTGGCTCGGTCATCCTGGCCGGTGTACTGCTCAAGATGGGCACCTATGGCTTCCTGCGCTTCAACATCCCGCTCTTCCCGCAGGCCGCCCGCGAGCTCGCCCCACTGATGGCCTTCCTGGCGGTGGTCGGCATCCTCTATGGCGCGGCGGTTTCCTTCAGCCAGACGGATGTCAAGAAACTGGTCGCCTATTCTTCCATCAGCCACCTTGGCTTTGTGGTGCTGGGCCTGTTCGCCCTCAATGAGCAGGGCATTCAGGGCGCTATCCTGCAGATGGTCAATCACGGCATCAGCACCGGCGCGTTGTTCCTCATCGTTGGCTTCATCTATGAACGCCGCCACACCCGCGCCCTCGACAAGTTCGGCGGCCTGTGGACGGTCATGCCGGTCTACGCCGTTTTGACCCTTATCGTCAGCCTTTCCAGCATGGGCTTGCCCGGCCTCAATGGCTTTGTGGGCGAGTTCACCATCCTGCTCGGCGCCTGGGGCGCGGCCACCGGTGTGCTCGGTTCTTACTGGTACGCTGCCCTCGCTGCCCTGGGTGTCATCCTGGCCGCCATCTACATGCTCTTTATGTTCCAGAAAATGTTTCTCGGCCCGGTCACCAACAAGAAAAACGAAGGTCTGCCCGACCTTTCGCGCCGCGAACTACTCACCCTCATCCCGCTGCTGGTCTTCATCTTCTGGATTGGTCTGTACCCCAAGCCTTTCTTCGGCCTGATGAGCGCCAGCGTGGAACAACTGGTGCAACTGGTAAACGTGCTGCCGTAAGGCGGCCCGCCCTGTGGGAGACCCCGGATGCAAATAGTTTCTGTAACTGATATCCTCACCATCCTGCCGACCATCTTCCTGGTGGTGTGGGCCTGCCTCCTGCTGCTCATGGATGCGTTCGGTGGGGCGCTGGGCAAACGCCTGACCCCCTGGCTCACCGTCCTCGGCCTGCTGGTTGCTTTCGGCCTCACTCTGCGAGCCGCCGGCGTGGAACAGTCCGCCTTCAATGGCTTGCTGGAAGTGGATGGCTTCTCAAACGCCATCAACCTGCTCGCTCTTGGCACCGGTCTGTTTGGGGTGGCCGTGGCTTATGAGTACCTCAAACGCTTCAATCTGGCACGCGGCGAGTACTACATCCTCATGCTTTTCTCCCTTTCGGGCGTGATGCTCATGGGCGCGGCTGCCGACCTGATTGTGGTCTTCCTCGCCATTGAACTGCTCTCCATCCCGCTCTACATCATGGCCGCCATCGCCCAGCGCGACACCCGCTCGGAAGAAGCCGGCCTTAAATACTTTCTGCTGGGCGCCTTCGCGGGCGGTTTCCTGCTCTACGGCGTCGCCCTCGTCTATGGTGCCACCGCCAGTACCCGCCTCGCCGAAATCTTCGCCGCTGCCCAGGCCGGGGTCGCCAACCCCATCTTCCTCCTGCTCGGCGTGGCCCTCATCCTGATTGGCTTTGCTTTCAAGGTCGCCGCCGCCCCCTTCCATATGTGGACGCCGGATGTCTACGAAGGCGCGCCCACTCCGGTGACCGCCTTTATGGCAGTGGCCGCCAAGGTCGGTGGGTTTGCCGCCCTGCTGCGGGTCTTCATCGTCGCTTTCCCCACCCTCGGCCCCGACCTTGTGCCGGTACTGACGGGCATCGTCGCTGCCACCCTCATCATCGGTAATGTCGCCGCCATTGCCCAGCGCAACATCAAGCGTCTGTTTGCTTACTCCTCCATCTCACATGCCGGCTTCATCCTGATGGCCTTCGTGCCCTACGCCCAGGATGCCGTCCACCGCGACACCGTCGCCGCCGCCTTGTTCTACCTCGTGGCCTTTGGCCTGACCTCCTTCGGCTCGTGGGCAGTGGTCATGATGCTGGAACGCGCCGAAGGCAGGGGGCTGGAATTGAGCGATTATGCCGGCCTCGGCCGCAAGTACCCCGCCCTGGCCCTCGCCATGCTGGTCTTCATGCTTTCTTTTGCGGGCGTTCCGCCCACCCTCGGTTTTGCCGGTAAGTTCTTCCTGCTGCGGGCCGTGCTGCAGGGCGGCTATGTCGGGTTGGCGGTCCTCGGTGTGCTCACCTCGCTCGTGTCTGCCTACTACTACCTGCGGGTCGTGATTGTCATGTACTTCCAGGAGGGCAAGCCCCAGGTGGAAGGCAGCCGCCTGCTGAACTGGACCACCGCTCTCACCGCCATTGGCACGGTGGCCCTCTTCTTCGTCATGCAGCCCCTCTTTGACTGGACCGCAAGCGCCTTATTGCGGCTGTTCTAGCCCCACGTTTTCTTAGATCCAAATGCCCTGCCTCGGCGGGGCATTTTTAACTGGCGTGAATGCTATAATTTCTCCTATGGCATCCATCCGGGCGTTAATCTTTGACCTTGACGGACTGATAGTGGACACCGAAACGCCCGATTACGAAGCGTGGCAGCAGGTGTACCATGAACACGGCGCTGACCTGCCATTGGAAAAGTGGGCCAGCATCGTGGGCGGTACCGGCGCGTCGGATTTTGACCCCTGCGATTATCTCGAACAACAGGCCGCCCGCCCGATTGACCGCGAAGCCATCTGGATTCAACGCCGCAAATACTATGTGGACCGCATCGGCGAGCAGGACTGCCTGCCCGGCGTGTGTGAACTGCTGGCCGCCGCCCGCGCCCGCGGCCTTAAACTCGCCGTGGCCTCCTCCTCTCCCGAAAACTGGGTCTCCGGCCATCTCGCCCGCCTCGGCATTCTGGACTGGTTCGCCTGCATCCGCACCGCCGATGATGTCGAGAAAACCAAGCCCGACCCGGCCCTTTACCTGGCCGCCCTGGCCTGCCTTGAAATCGCTCCCAATGAAGCCATCGTCTTTGAAGACTCACCCAACGGCGTGCGGGCCGCCAACCGCGCCGGCATCTTTGCCGTCGCCGTGCCCAACCCCATCACCCGACAGTTAGACCTCGCCCACGCCGACCTGAAACTGGACACCCTCGCCGGTCTGGACCTCGAAGCCCTCTTAAAACAGGCCGCCGCCAAACCGGCCTGACCGCACATTCCACCATCGGAGACACAATGCCCACCAACCGCCGCATCACCGCCGAAGACATCTACAATTTTGAACTCATCACCGGGCTGGATATGCACCCCGCCGGTGACCGGGTCGTGTATTCTCTGCAAACCGTGGAGCGCGCCACCGAGAAGAAGTACACCCGCCTGTGGCTCGCCCCCACCGGCCGCGGCGCCCCGCGCCAGATTACCTATGGCAACCACAACAACCTCGGCCCGCGTTTCTCGCCCGATGGCCAAACCCTCGCCTTTCTTTCCGACCGCGGTGGGGATGGCATGCAAATCTACCTCCTGCCGATGGACGGCGGCGAAGCCCGCCCGCTCACGAACCTCAAGGGTGACATCGGCGCTTTCACCTGGTTACCGGATGGCGGCAGCCTGCTGGTCGAGTTCACCAAGCAGGACAAGGACGACGCCGAGCGCGAAGCCAGCGAACAGAAGAAGAAACTGGGCGTGGTCGCCCGCCATTACCAGCGCATGTTCTACAAAATGGATGGCGCTGGTTTCCTCGGCCATGAGCAGCAGCACTTCTGGCGCGTGAACGCCCGCACCGGCAAGGCGGCCCAGCTCACCGACCATGACCTCTATGGCGAAGGCCAGGCCGCCCTCTCGCCGGATGGCAAGACCATCGCCTTTGTCTCCAACCGCAAGCCCAACCCGGATATGGAACTGGAAGGCGGCGAACTCTACACCATGCCCGCCAGCGGCGGCAAGATGAAGGAAATCCCCACCTTCAAGGGCAGCAAGCAACTGCCCGCTTTCTCGCCGGATGGCAAGTGGATAGCCTTCATTGGTACCCAGGGCTTCTGGGATAACGACTACCTCTGGATTGTCCCCGCCGATGGCAAAGGCAAAGCCCGCAACCTGACCGCCAAACTGGACCTGGATGCCAACGTCCTCGGCGCGCATGACGTCGCCCCGGCTGCCACCATGCGCCCCACCTGGAGCGCCGACGGCCAGCGCATTTACTTCCAGGCCAGCGAACACGGCCGCACCGACCTCTACGCCTGGAACCTCGCCACCGACAGCCTCGAAACCATCATCATCGAGCAGGGTGAAGTCGGCGCTTACGCCTTTGACCGCGAGCAAACCCGCCTCGCTTATTTCTTTGGCCGCGTGGATGACCTCAACCAGATTCACCTGCGCGAGCTGGAAAGCGGCAAAACCAAAGTCCTCACCAAAACCAACGCCTGGCTCAAACGCGTCGACCTCGGCCAACTGGAAGAAGTGTGGTTCAAGGGCGGCCACAAGAAAGACCTGCAGGGCTGGATCCTCAAACCGCCCGGCTTTCGCGCTGGCAAAAAATACCCCGCCATCATCGAGATTCATGGCGGCCCGCAGGCGCAGTACGGTTGGCGCTTTATGCACGAGTTCTACTACCTCGCCGCCCAGGGCTACATCGTTGCTTACAGCAACCCGCGCGGCGGGCGCGGCTACGGCCGCGAACACATCGCCGCCATCCGCCACAAATTCGGCACCGTGGACTACGACGATGTGATGAAATTCAGCGACTATGTGGAAAAGCAACCCTACGTGGATGCCAGCCGTATGGGCGTTACCGGCGGCTCGTATGGCGGCTTCATGACCGCCTGGATTATCGGCAAGACCAACCGCTTCAAATCCGCCGTCGTCCAGCGCGCCGTCACCAACTGGGTCAGCTTCGTCGGCAACAGCGACTTCAACTGGTTCTTTGAAGAATGGATGGGCGACGGCCCGCCCTACCAGAGCGAAGAACTGCTCAAACAATACTGGCGGCAGTCGCCCGTCAGCCTGATGGGCAAGCACGTCAAAACCCCGACCCTCGTCATCCACAGCCTGATGGACCAGCGCGTGGAGCACGAGCAGGGCGAGCAGCTCTACATCGCCCTCAAGCGCATGGGCGTGGACAGCGAACTGGTGCTCTTCCCCGACTCGCCCCACGGCCTCTCGCGCACCGGCCGCACCGACCGGCGCATCGCTCGCCTCAACCACATCCTGCGCTGGATGGATAAGTATTTGAAGAAATAAAAAGCCCAGAAATGGAATCACACGCGCCCGGGCTGCCATTCAGTAGCCCGGGCGCTTTGTTTTCAGTCCAGGATTCGCTACAATATGAGCACGGCGTTCTGTGAAAAGCGGGAGAAAAACCATGCCCCAAACACTGGTAGTTGGCGACATTCACGGCTGTTTTGAAGAATTTCAAGCCTTGCTGGACAGGGCTGGCCTGACTTCCGGCGACACCATCCTTTCGCTTGGCGACTTTGTGGACCGCGGCCCTGAAACCCCGGCCGTGCAGGCTTTCTTCCGGGATACGCCCGGCGTGCAAGCCTGCATGGGCAACCATGAGCGCAAACACATGCGCGGCGCCATGGGCGAGCTGCGGCTCTCGCGTTCACAGAACATCAGCAAACGCCAATTTGGAGACGAGTATCCTGCCGCCGTCATGTTCATGGCCACCCTGCCGCTGTACATCGAGTTGCCCGAAGCCCTGTGTGTGCATGCGGCTTTTGAGCCTGGCCTGCCGTTGGAACAGCAAAAGCCCAGTGTGTTGTGCGGCACCATGTCTGGCGATCGCATCTTGCAGAAATATCCCCAACGCTGGTATGAACTCTATGATGGCCCCAAGCCCATCCTGGTTGGTCACAAGAACTACACCAAGACCGACCAGCCTTTCGTCCACAATGACCGCGTCTTTGGCCTCGATACGGCCTGCGTTACTGGCAAGGCACTCACTGGTCTGCTCCTGCCCGCCTTTCGGTTCGTCAGCGTTCCCAGCCGTGGCAATCTCTGGGCCCAGACCCGCCGCGCCTATGCCCAGCCACCCGGCCCGCCAACCCCACCCCGCGAACGCCCGGTCTGGACCGCAGAACACGAAGCCCAACTGGAAGTGTTGCTGGCGGCCCTGCACACCGCCAGCGCCGCCCGCTGGCAGGCGTTTGCCGCCCGGCCGGACTTTGCTACCCTCACCCCCCGCAAACAAGCCAAGGCTTTTGAGCGCGGCCTGCAACATGCCAAGCTCATCGCCCTCCTCCAACTGGCGCGCCTTGGCCGCCTGGATGCCCGCAAAGCCCGCATCCTCATCTATCACCCCGCCGGTTTGCCCTTCTACACCCAGATGCTGCAAAGTCTCACCCTGCCAGACTAAACGGTCAGCCGAGCGCGACTTGAGTCGGGCGGTGGATTGGAATGTGTGAGGAATTCGGGGTATTATTCGCCTAAATTGCGTAGCTCTGCCAATTGAGGAGGAAAATGAAACATCTGTCCCTTTTGCTACTTTCTTTCCTTCTAGCCGCCTGCGCCGCATCGGTGGAAGTGCCCACGCCATCTGCCACTGCGACAAATACACCACCGCCAACGGCCACCCGCGCCCCAACTGCCATGCCATCACCCACGTCGCCCTTTCAAATTCCGGAGACATTAAGCCTCAGGCAGTTTCTACTTGATGCTCCGCTCAATGATCTTGAATCTGTCCCCCATTGGTCCCCGGGGGGAGATTACATTGCCTATGGGAACCACTATAACTGCGGTGTTGATAACAACGGCTGGATAGTGTTTCAGGAGTGCCATGGGCCGGATATTTTCCTGGCGAGCGCAGATGGTAGCTTTCAAGCAAGGATAACTGCTTTTCAGCCATCCGAATTGAGAATCGTCAGGTTGCTTGGTTGGAGTCCGGATGGAAAGTTGTTCGCGTTCCTGTATGAGATCAATAAAGAAACTCCCTGGCGCGTCGCTGCGATCGACGTTCAGGCGGGCCTGGTGCGCCCGCAAAAGATCTCTGATACCATCCCGCTGGTTGAGCCGATGCCAAGTGAATCGGTTACTGGCTTTTCGTGGGCGCCAGATGGGACTATGGTTGCCTACAGCACGGGCACTCACCCTCTTGACGATTATACATTTTGTGATGGCGGTCCTTCCCGGCTGGTGATTGCTTCGAGTGAGGGTCGGGCGGTCTGGGAGATGACGACCCAAAGCGCTAATGATGGAGGGCCATGCTATGGTGAGGGTTATATTGCAGAGCCCAAATGGTCGCCCGGCGGGACCTGGATCGCATTCTATTCCGATATAAATGCGCCGGAGGCAAGTGTGTTGAACGTGGAGACCCGGGAAATTACTGTCTTGCCGGGTCAATCTTATGGATTCTTCTGGAGTCATCTGGATAATTGGCTCTTCGATGAACGAGATTCCAATGAATCGGATGGTTCTCAAGTAGTAGTGGATCTTGCAACAATGACAAGTTATCGCTTGCCGACTATCATAATCAATGGAAGTATGTCCCCGGATGGTAAGTGGATAGTAGTTGTCATGTCTAGAGCCTGTTATGGACTTTGAGCCAGTGATAGACTTCGGGCATGACCCGAAAAAAC
>JANJTX010000159.1 GCA_024710875.1 Anaerolineales bacterium
GCCAGCCCTTCAAAGGCGAAGCGCGGCGCGGGTTGGGGGTCAACGAAGTACAGGCGTTTGTATTCTTCAAAGTCCATTGGTTGCCTTTCGGAAACGAAAAACATCTCGCGGTCGTTTCTGGCAGGAGAGAGAGCTTTCCTCGTTGCCTCTAAACCCGGCAACTCATTGACCGCTTTTCTCTACCCACCCTTGCCGCCGCTGGGCTTGTGGCGTTGCTTGATGTCCTTGATTTCGGCTTCGGTCAGGTCGGGGACTTCGGCGGTCTGGGTGATGCCAAGGGCGGCGCGCTGGGCAGCGCGCCAGCGTTCCAGCCGCTCGGCGACCTGCTGCTCGTAGCCCTGGTCAGTGGGGAGGTAGAAATAGGTGCCGCGCAGTTCATCGGGTAGGTATTGCTGGGGCGTATAGTGGCCCTCGTGGGCGTGGGGATATTCATAGCCCTGGCCGTGGCCGAGGGATTTGCCATCGCGATTGGAGTCTTTGAGATGGTCGGGGACATCCACGAAGCCGTCGCGCTCGATTTTTTCAAAGGCTTTGAAATAGGCGCTGACGGTGTTGGACTTGGGGGCGGTGCTTAGATAGAGGGTCGCATGCACCAGCGGGTAGATGCCCTCCGGCAGGCCGACGTAGTCAAAGGCCTGGGCGGCGGCGCTGGCAACGACCATGCCGAAGGGGTCGCCGAGGCCGATGTCTTCGCCGGCGAGGATGAGCAGGCGGCGCAGCACGAAGCGCGGGTCTTCGCCAGCGTATAGCATCTTGGCGAGCCAGTAGAGGGCGGCATCCGGGTCTGACCCGCGCACGCTTTTGATGAAAGCCGAAATGGTGTCGTAGTGGGCGTCGCCGTCCTTGTCATACAGCACGGCGCGGCGCTGGATGCTCTCCTGGGCGACGGTGAGCGTAACGTGGATAACGCCGTCGGCATCCGGGGCGGTGGAGAGCACCGCCAGTTCGAGGGCGTTGAGGGCGTTGCGGGCATCGCCGCCGGCGACGTGGATGAGGTGGGCACGGGCATCGTCGTCCATTTTGACGGTGTACTGGCCGAGGCCGCGGGCTTTATCGGCGAGGGCCTGGGCGAGGATTTTGGCGACACCTTCATCCAGCAGGGGGCGGAGTTGGAAGACACGGGAGCGCGAGACGAGGGCGCTGTTGACTTCAAAGTAGGGATTCTCGGTGGTGGCCCCGATGAGGGTGACGGTGCCATTCTCGACGTGCGGCAGGAGGGCATCCTGCTGGGCTTTGTTCCAGCGGTGGACTTCATCCACGAAAAGCAGAGTGCGCTTGTTGTAGAGTTTGCGGCGTTCGAGGGCATCGCTGACGACCTCGCGCAGGCGGGCGACGCCATCCAGCACGGCCGAGAGGGTCTCGACGTGGCTCTGGGTGTGGTTGGCGATAACAAGGGCGAGGGTGGTTTTGCCGGTGCCGGGCGGCCCCCAGAGGATGATGGACGCGAACAGCCGGTCGGCCTCGATGGCGCGGCGCAGCAGGCGGCCCTCGCCCATAATCTCATCCTGCCCGATGTACTCATCCAGATTGCGCGGGCGCATGCGGGCCGCCAGGGGGGCTTCGGTCTGGAGGCGTTGCTGCATGGCATTGTCAAACAGGTCGGGCATGATTTTGATTCTACCCTGCAAACGGATTCAGCACCTGCACGCCCGCATAGGTCTGGCCGTGTGAGAGGTCCTCTGACCACAAGCGCTCGCAACCCAAAGCCAGCGCGCTCTGGATAATCATTGCATCCCAGAATGACAGGCTATAGGATTGCTGCAAATCAATGGCGGCCAGCACATCCTGCGGGGTTGGGCTGTAGGTCTTCCAGGTGGAGAGGTCGGCAATCAGCGGGCGGGCAATTTCGGGCGGCAGGGGTTTGGCGAGCTTG
Organism: Anaerolineales bacterium; assembly: GCA_024710875.1. Classification (GTDB taxonomy): domain Bacteria; phylum Chloroflexota; class Anaerolineae; order Anaerolineales; family UBA11579; genus SCUK01. The sequence continues at coordinate 1,874 of JANJTX010000159.1, forward strand.
CGGGTGAGGGTGACATAGAATTCCTGCAAGACCTGCACACTTAAGGCGCCGCCGCCCGCCTGCCACAGGCGTTCCAGCAGGGCCTGCGCCCGGGCGCGCTTCTCGCCGGCGCTGGTGTCAAAGGCATAGACCAGGACATTGGTGTCGACGAATTCCGGGCGGGGGGTTTCAGCGGTCATGCAGCGAATCGCGCGACCAGCCAGCGCGCCCCTTGGTCTGGAGGTCCAATCCTTTGGCCAGTTGGGTCAGGTTGCGCTGGCGGGCGCGTTCGAAACCCTCTTCAAGCGTTACCAATTCTTCCAGGGCGCGCGCCAACAGGCCGGAGAGCGAAGTGTCTTTTTCGACTGCCAGTAGCTTGGCTTTTTTCAGCAATTCCTGATCAATGGCAAGAGTGACATTGCGGGTTTTCATCATGGCGTCCTTTCACTCAATTAAGTGTAGCACTTAATTAAGTGAAATACAATAGATACTCAGGAATTCCGACTTAATCTACCCAAATTCGCTGGCGCGCAGTATAATTTTTGTACATTTGTTCTATTTCACTCTGAGGAGAGCGAGACATGTCAGCGATTGAATTAACCACTGCCCTGCCCGACCTGCGCGCCCGCCTGACCGGCCGGGTGATTACCCCCACTGACCCGGAGTACGACCTCGCCCGGGTGGTGATGCCGGGCGGGTTTGACTGCCACCCGGCGGCCATCCTGCGGCCGGCGAATGCCGCCGATGTGGCGCTGGGCATCCAACTGGCGCGCCAGACCGGGCTGCCGTTCGCCATCCGCAGCGGCGGGCACAGCGGGGCCGGCCACAGCACCAGCGAAGGCGGGCTGGTGCTGGACCTGCGCGAGATGAAAGCGATTGAAATTGATGTAGAGCAGCGCACGGCCTGGGCCGAGACCGGACTGACGGCCGGCGAAGTTACGGCCGCCACCGGCGCGCACGGCCTGGCGGTGGGTTTTGGCGATACCGGCTCGGTGGGGATTGGCGGCATCACGCTGGGGGGCGGGGTGGGCTACCTGGTGCGCAAATATGGCCTGACGATTGACAACCTGCTGGCGGTTGAACTGGTAACGGCGGCAGGCGAGGTCTTGCAGGTGGATGCCGAGCAGCACCCGGATTTGTTCTGGGCGTTGCGAGGCGGCGGCGGCAACTTTGGGGTGGCGACGCGCTTCAAGTACCGGTTGCACCCGCTGCCGGGCATCGTGGGCGGCTACCTGTTCCTGCCCGCCACGCCGGAAATCATCGCCGGGTTTATGGCGGCGGCCGAAGCCGCCCCGGAAGAATTGTCCTGCATCATCAATGTGATGACCGCCCCACCGATGCCCTTCCTGCCGGAAGAACTGGTTGGACAGGTCATCGTGATGGCCATGATGGTGTATGCGGGCGAAGGCGAAGCCGCCGAGCGCGCCCTGGCGCCCTTCCGGGCGCTGGCCGAGCCACTGGCCGACCTGCTGGGGCCGATGAAATACAGCGAGATGTTCCCGCCCGAAGAAGGCGACTACCACCCCACGGCGGTCAGCACCAACCTGCACATTGAACGCTTTGGCCAGGCAGAGGCCGAGCTGATTTTGGAGCACCTGAACGCCTCGGATGCCAGCCTGCGGGCGGCTCAACTGCGGCCACTGGGCGGGGCGATGGCGCGCGTCCCGGCCGAAGCAACCGCCTACGCCCACCGCCAGCAGCGCATCATGGTCAACCTGGCGGCGTTTTATGACGGCGCAGAAGACAAAGCCCGCCAAACCGACTGGCTGGAAGCCTTTGCAACGGCGCTGAACCAGGGCGACCATAGCGCCTATGTGAACTTCATCAACGACGAAGGCCCGGAACGGGTGCGGGATGCCTACCCACCGGCACACTGGGCGCGGCTGGCGGCGGTGAAAGCCCAGTACGACCCGGAAAATTTCTTTAAACTGAATCAGAACATCCCTCCGGCATAGGCGCGCAAGTCATGTAAAATATCCGGATGGAATCCACGACCAACGGATTGCCGCGAGCACAATTTTCCCCGGCGCTGTTGCGGACGCTGCAACTGGGCTGGGTGCTGTTGTGCGCCGCGGCAATTTTTGTCCTGGTGGGGGCGGCCATCGGGTTGTACGTGGGCTGGAGCGCGCCGTGCGAAAATGCGCACTGTCAGGCGACTGAAGAAGCCTTCAACCATTATGGGCTGACCAACCGCTTCTATGCCATTACGCTGCCGATTGGCATCGCGATAGAAGTTTTGCCCCTGATTATTGCTGGAATCCTGGTGTTCTGGCAACGCCGCCAGCAACTCTATGAACTGCTGTTTGCCTGCATGCTGGTTACGATTGGCGTAACCGCGCTTGATAACGGCATTCTGCCCTCGTTTCTGTACATCTTCCCGAATCTTGAATGGCTGGGCATCGTGTTGCGCTGGGTGGGCGAATCGCTGATAATCGTGTGGTTCTTCTTCCCCAACGGACGGCTGGTGCAGCGCTGGGCGGGTTGGGTGGCAGGCGCGTGGCTGGTACTCACCGCATTCGTGTATCTTTTTCCGGAAAGCCCGCTGAATTTCTACAACCTGCCTGACCCCTGGCCCAATGGGGTGATTATCGCAATGATCGCGGCAACATTAGCCTCCCTCCTGCAGCGCTACCGACAACACTCGCGTTTGCAGGAACGCCAGCAAATTCGGTGGGTACTCGCCAGTGCCGCGCTGGTCGCGTCCGTCCAAACTGCCGGGCGGCTGATTTACCCCGCTCTGGAGCCCGGATTACAAGAATTGCAGGTGCGGCTTGTTCTTACCACCCTGGCGTATTTTTCAACCATGCTCCTGGGCATCAGTCTGGGCATTTCGATTCTGCGCTACAAGTTGTGGAACATTGATATTGTCATCCAGCGCGCCAGCGTGTACGGGGCATTGACGCTGCTGCTGAGCCTGATTTTCAGCGGTACCCTGTTCGTGCTCACGCGCATCTCGGCCGCCAATGAGAACCGCATGCTGCTGACGGGGGTGCTCTCGGCGGCGGTGTTCGGGGCGGTTTTCCAACCCGTGCGCAGCCGGATTCAACGATTTGTGGACCGGCGTTTCTATGGCATTGAAATTGACTACCAGCGTCCGGCGGCGGCAGTGCGCCCAGCCGGAGAGGCGGCCCAGACGTTTGGCAAGTTTCACGACCTGCACCTGGTGGGCCGGGGCGGCATGGCGGAGGTCTACCGCGCCCGGCGCGGCGAAGACCCGGCCTGGCTGGCCTTGAAATTGCTGCCGGCGGCCCTGGCCGAAAACCCGGACTTTCGCAAACGTTTCCAGCGCGAAGCCCAGACGGTGCAGGGGCTGGCGCATCCGAACATCGTCAAAATTCTGGAATATGGCGAACACGCCAACCAGCCCTATATTTTGATGGAGTACATTCAGGGACATGACCTGGCCGAACACCTGCGGCGAGTGGGCCGACTGCCGCTGGCCGAGGCGCGCCCACTGCTGGCGGCGATAGCCAGCGCGCTCGACCTGGCCCACCAGCAGGGCATCATCCACCGCGATATCAAGCCCAGCAACATCATGCTGGACGAAAGCCATCCGGAACTGCGGCCGGTGCTGATGGACTTTGGGATTGCGAAAATGCTGGATGGTTTTTCGAACATGACCCAGTCCGGCTTTCTGGGGACGCTGGACTATGTGGCACCGGAGCAAATTCGGGCGGCGGCCGATATTGATGCCCGGGCAGATATCTATGCCTTTGGGGCAATGGCCTACCAGTTGCTGGCAGGGGAGCTGCCCTTCCCGGCCAGCCACCCGGGGGCGCTGCTGATGGCCCACCTGACCCAGCCGGCGCCCGACCTGCGAGCGGCCTGGCCGGAGGCCCCGACGAGCGCGGCGCGCGCCATCCAGCGGGCGATGGCCAAGGAACGCGACGAGCGTTTTGGACGGGCTACAGATTTTGTGGCCGCGCTGACCGCCAGTGACTAACCGGTTCACGGCCAACAAAAACGCCCTGTACCGGAAATGGTCAGGGCGTTGATTTTTAACCGGTCAGGCTTGTTCCGGCCAGGGGGGCTGGCCAAGCGCCCGGCGGTAAAGGTAACGCACCAGAATGCCAGCCGAAGCCAGCAAAGGCACAACCACCAGGGCGCCGATGATGCCTTCCAGCACGACCGCCACCATGATGGCGATAAATACGATGCCCTCGTGCATGTGCACGCTGCGGCCAAAGACCCGCGGCCTCAGCCATATATTCTTGATGTTTATTAAGCCAAGGTACACGCTGAAGACCAGCACGGCAAACCAGAAATTAGAAATGGGAAAGTTGTTGGAGCCTTCGACGAGAGCAACCCCAGCCGCCAGTACGCCGGCGATGGCTGGGCCAAGGTCGGGGATGATGGTGAGCAGGCCGGCAATGAAGCCGAGCACAAAGGCGCCGGGAATGCCGAGGATAAGCCAGGCGATGGTGAAGAACACTCCCACGACGGCCATCAACACCAGGTTGCCGCGCAGGTAGCCACGCCAGGTACGCGAGATTTCCAGCAGCAGGCGTTCGGCATCTGGGCGATAGGCGGGCGGTGGCAGGCGCAGCAGCCAGTCGTTCAGGTGCCGCCAGTCGCTCAAAAGATAGTAGGTGGCCACCAGAATAACCAGCACCCACAGGAGGTTTTTGGTGGTGCTTTCAATCAGGTGCAGGGCGTTGGCCGTCAGGGAGGTGACGCCGTCGGCCACCAGCAGGGTGATATCCGGCACCAGTGCGCCCAGGTCGAGGCTCAAGCCCATCAGCACAACGGGTTCTGCCAGAGCGGCCTGCATACCATCCACCAGAGTCTGGAGGTCGCGGGCCAGGGTTTCGAACTCGGTCAGCAACACTGGCAAAAGGAGAATGGGAAGGACGACCAGCAGGGTGAGGCCGAGCCAATAGACAGTGGCAACAATCAGCCCGCGGCGCAGGTGGCTGCGGGCCGTGAGCCACTCAACCAGCGGGTTCATGATGTAGGCCAGCAGACCGGAAACCACCAAAGGAGTGACGAGCGGGCGGAGGTAGGCAAAAAAAGCTACCAGGCCGAGGCCAAGGCCGAGCAATACCACCAGGCGGGTGGTTGGCGTCCAGGACAGCGAGTCAGGAGATGTAAGTACGGATTTTTGAGAAGGCATACTTCTAATTATACGAGCGAACAGCGGGAACAGTTGCGGGCGCAGGGCAGAAATTGGAAACGGGATTAGAATCCGGTGAGACCGGCGCGCAAAAACCAATAAACCCGGTTTAATCAAGAAAGAGATTAAGGGCAAAACCATGATACTCACACAAACACAACGCAGCACATTGGGATTGATCCTCTTCTTGCTGGGGTTGGGGTTGAGCGCCGGCCTGGCTCTGGGAACCCTATGGGCCAACTTTGAAGCCAGCCAGTTTGATTCTGGCATCCGGGCGCAGGCGAACTTTGAGGGGCTGCAATGCCCGACCCTGCTTACCCGGGCAGAAGAAGAAGCCAGCATTCAAATTACGCTGGAAAACCCGCTGGACCGCGAGAATGACCGGCCGGTGCGGGTAACCATCACCGAGGGTTCGGTGCTGTATTTGCGCACATCGATTGAGCGGATTGTTATCCCGGCTTTGGGAAGTACCACTGTGGCCTTCCCGATTTACCCGTGGGACGCGGCCTGGGGGCGCTTTGTGCTGGCCCGGATTTACGCCTTTTCTGACCACCCCTTCCCCACCCAGGCGGCGACCTGCGGCGTGTGGGTCATCCCCATTCGCTGGGCAACCGGCAATCAGTTGCTGGCGCTGTGGCTGGTGGGGATTGTAATACTGCAAGCCGGGGGCGCGGGGCTATGGTACCGTGCCAACCGACCACTGCGCAATACCCCGCTGTACTTTGCCCAGGCAATGGCAGCCCTGGCGGTGCTGGGAGCAGCGGCGGCCACCTTTGGCGTGCTTGGCGCCTGGCTCCCGGCCGGGCTGTTGATGCTGGTGTTTCTGCTGGCAAGTCTGACGATTCTGAACCGGTTCTGGGAATAGGATGCCTGCCCACAAAAAGCCGCCCATCCCAGCGCCGGGCCGTTTGCGCCGGGTCGGTTTCCTGTGGGTGGCGGCCTTTGCCGCCGCGGCGGTAACGCTGGCTCTGTCGGTCAGCCCCGGGGCTGACCGGCCAGCTTGGCTTACACCAGTTGAAATTGGCCTGATTGTGGTATTGGTGTGGCTGACTGTGTGGCTGCAAGCGCGCACCACACGTCAGATTTCGCTGGAAGGGCTGTGGCGCAGCTACAGCATTGCGGCACTGCTGCCGGCCGTGGTGGTGGTGGGCCTGTGGCAGTACGGGGGGCAATTCGTGGCCGATACGCTGATGCCGGGGGTGGGCTGGCGGCTGTGGCTGCTACTGTACACCCTGCCGCATTTAATGTTCGTTCTCTCGCAGCCGGTTGAATCAACCTCCAAATAGTCCCCCAAATCAATAATCTGGGCAAAAACAGGCCACGCGGCTACGCTTTACGCGCCAATTTTCTCAAAAAAGAAGAATAGATTAAGAATTTATTAAGAATATGCAAGTCTATATTGACTTTTCTAAAATTAAGTTCTAATATACTAACAATAGTTTCGTTTTTCAAAACATTTGTGGGCACGGCTTCAGTTTTTCTGAACCCGGATTGCAAGTTTCAAAGGCCCACCCTGACAGACCGAGGAGAGCACGACCATGAAATCCCAAACGCGCATTTTACGGATATTCAGCAGCCTGCTGTTGGCCGCGGGCCTGCTGCTCGGATTGGCCTTCACGGCAATGGCGACCGCCAGCGATTTAGAGTCGGCCATCTTTGTGACCGGCCTGCCCTCTGACGAGCGCCTGACCAGCCTGCGCTGCCCGGTGGTGATGACCCCGAATGAGACTGTGAAAGTTTCGGCCAAAATCAGCAACTCCAGTGACCGGGCGCGGCTGCGCACGGTGCGGGCGCAGATCAGCATTGGCTTGAGCAACCTGACCCGCGAAGAAGAAACGCACTTTGAGCAGCCGGCCGGCGATAGCCGGGTAGTGGAATGGGTGGTGACGCCGGAAGACGCGGTGTACGGTGAGCGGATGGTTTTGGTACAGGTCCATTCCCTGCGCAATAGCCCGCTGCCTTCGGAGGCCGCCACCTGCGGCATTATGCTGGTCAATTTACCGGGCATTACCGGCCAACAGTTGTTGAACGCTTACTTTGGAATCACCCTGGCGGCGCTGACGGTCGGCGGTGGGCTGTGGCTGTACGCCTTCCGGCCACTGGAAGGCCGCATGGCCCGCCTGGCGGGTGGCCTGGGTACGCTGGTAGCGATTACCCTGGGCGGCATGGTGGTAAGCCTGATGGGCGTGTGGATCCTGGGCATCGCGGCGGTGCTACTGACGGTGCTGGGTGGGGCCTCGATTGTAGGAAGTTACGCCCGCTAAGCGCCCACCAGGCGCTATGGTATACTCGATTGCGGCCGCGAATGCGGCCGCAATTTTGTTTGGGGCGCAGGGTTGCAGCGGGGAAACGCCATCACTAACGCCTGCCTCCAGCCTTAAACAGGGTTTTCAATGCGACTGTATTTCGTGTGCATGGGTTCGATTTTAAAAGCATTTCACAGCACCGCCCGCCACCTCGGGGAGCTGACGGCGCTGGAGAATGTTTCGTACAGCGTGAGCGACCGGCGTTATTCGCTGGAGTATCTCGCCAAACACGCCCCCCTGCACCCGGACAGCGATGTACTGAAAGTGTGGGAGCTGGTGGAACGCGGCCGGAAGCGCCGCCCCACCCCGGCCGACCTGGCAGAATGGGAAACGCGCCTGGGCATCCCGAGTTTGTGGCCAGCGATTGTGGCCGACCGGCGGACGTACAACGGGCGGCTGACGAAGTTCAAGCAGGACTACGCTCCCTACCTGACGCTGGAAGAGATGCAGGGCATTGTGATTGAAACGCTGGAAGGTTTCTGGGCGGCGTTTGAGCGCGTCCGGCCCGAGGTGGTTATCAGTTTTCTGCCGGCGCATTATGATGGCGTGCTGGCCTTCTGGGTGGCGCGGGCGCAGGGCATCCCGTATCTGTTTCTGCGCTCAACGAAGATTGGGAACTACATCAAGCTGGGCAGCGACCCGTTTGAACGGCAGGACCCCTATATTGAGAAGCGCTATCAGGCGCTGCTGGGCAACCTGAAAGACGATGAGCCGGGCGTAGCGAAAGCGCGCGAGTACCTGGCCACGGCGCGCGGCGGGCGGGTGACTTACGAAGGCGGCCTGCTGCGCCGCAAGAACGACAGCGTGCTGCTGGCACTGGCGCGCACGGCGCTGTATGCCCCGCCGATGCTGGCCAAGGACCTGCTGCGCTGGCTGCGCCGCGCCCCGTTTGATATGCACGAATACCCGGCCACGGCGGTGATGGCGGCCCAGAACGTCGGGCATGCCGCCCGGCGCAAGGCGGCCCAGCGCGCCCTGAAACCGCGTTTGCGCAGCCCGCAGGAACTGGCGGCCGGCGCGCCGTATGTGTTCTACCCGATGCACACCGAGCCGGAAATCGCTATCAGCGTGTTTGCGCCGTATTACCTGAACCAGATTGAGGCGGTGCGCAACATCGCCCAGAGTTTGCCAATGGGCCACCTGCTGGTGGTAAAGGAGCACCCGCGCTCCTACGGCCTGCGGCCGGGGAGCTATTACCGCAAGCTGGCCGAGATCCCGAATGTGGTCTTCGCTCACCCGGACGAACCCGCGGCGCCGTTTATCCAGCAGGCCCGAGCGGTGGTGACGCTTTCCAGCTTTGTGGGCTTTGAAGCGGCGGTGGCGGGCGTGCCGGTGGTGGTGCTGGGGAACACGAACATCACCCTGCTGCCCGAGACAATGGTGCGCCGTGTGGGCGCGCTGGAAGACCTGCCGGGGGCGCTGCAAGCGGCAATGAATGACTATGCCCCCGACGAAGACGCCCTGACGGCGCTGGTGGCGGCCCTGATTTCAGAAAGCGTGCCGGTAAACTTATGGTCGGGCCTGCTGGCCAAAGCCGGCCGCGAGACCGGCACCGGGGCCGAGGGGGCCGAGCGCGATATGGAAGACCAGTACCGCACCCTGGCCGAGTACCTTTTGATGCGCCTTCAGGACCCGCAGTTGGGGGAGTATCAGGTTAAGCCCTGACAACAGATTTCGAGTTCTTGATTCAGAAAGTGTCTGGGCATTAAATTGGCGCAGGTTGGGATGCTTCACATCCATAAACCTGCTCCAACGGATAAAGCGGGGATTTCATTAATAGCGTCATATAGGCTATGCGCAAATTTCTGAGATTCTCTTATTCAAAATATTTTGCATAAAATAATAAAATACATGATATTGTGATTATTTTGAAAATTCAAACACTGCTTTGACAACCGGGTGGCGGCGTTTGTCCCCCTGCTCACGCAGAGCGCGGCCGTAGTCTTCCAACCGATAGCGGCGGTTGACCAGCGCGCCGAGGTCCACCTGCCCGGCGGCCATTAAGTCCAGCGACAATTGAAACGCCCGGTGGGCCTTGCCCTTGAACATTTCGGCGTGGTTGTAACCGATGGCAGCCCGCACCTTGAGTTCCTGCGAAAAGATGGCGGTCCAGTCCAGCCCCCTGACCTGCCCTGGCATGCCGACCACCATAACTGTGCCGCCAGAGCGCGTCAGACGCATGGCATCATCCAGCACGGAATCACTGCCCACACACTCATAGACCCGATCCACCCCGCCGACCACCACCCGCTTGCCGATGAGGGGTTTGTAGATTTTGGCCCCGGTGCGTTCCGCGAGGGCAGCGTACAGGTCGCCGACTTGCAGGACTTCGTCTGCACCCAGTCGCTGGGCGGCCTCGGCCTGAAAGCCGTAGCGGGCAGAGACGATAATGCGCGCCCGGCTGCCGAGGGCGCGCAGGGCCGCCAGTTGCGCCAAGCCGATGGTGCCGGCCCCCAATATCAGGATGGTTTCGTCATCGGCCGGGAAGTCCATCAGCGCGGCGTGCAGGCCGCAGGCAAACGGCTCGACCATCAGGGCGTTTTCATCGCTGACGTTATCCGGCACAGCATAGAGATTGCTTTTGTGCATGGCGAAGACCGAAGACCACGAGCCGCCGGTTTCGCGACTGCTGCCCATGAAGATGGCCGGGCGCAGGCCGCCCTCGGCGTAGCGCTGGCAGAGGTTGTTCTCGCCGCGCTGGCAGGGTTCGCACCACTCGGCCGGGGCGTAGCCGCGCGGCCCGCACCACAGGAAGGGGTTGACTACCACCCGCTGGCCGACCTGCCATTCGCCGGCGGCCGAACCCACCTCAAGGATGTCACCCACGTTTTCATGCCCCATGGTGAAGGGCGATTCTGAAAAAGGTGAGAAATAGGGGCTGGTTTTGAGGGTGATGGTGCTGGTATCTGTACCGCAGATGCCCGCCAGGCGGGTGCGTATCCGCACCCACTCCGGGCCGGGCAATTGCGGTTCAGGGACGTCTTTCATAGACGTGCAGGACAGGCCATTCCACAGGGCGGCGGGGTAGACCCGGCCGAGCGCCAGCCCGAGGGCATAGCGCGGGATGGTGAGGTTGAACTGGATGGCTTTCATGGCGCTCCTCCGCGGTAGCAAAAACAGCAGGCGGGGCGGTGATGTGCCACCCCGCCTGCTTCGATTAGTTGCCTTCGGCGATGTCCTTGCGCACGAGCGCCAGAAACTCGGCCACCGGCATGGCGCCGGGGTTCTCGCCGCTGCGCAGGCGCGGGGCGACCTGGCCGGCTTCCTGCTCGGCATCGCCCACCACCAGCATGTAGGGGATTTTCTGCTTCTGAGCATCCCGGATTTTGGCGTTCATGCGATCACTACTGTCATCCACCCGCACGCGCAGGCCTTCGGCCCGCAGCTGGGCGGCGACCTGGGCGGCATACTCGTTGTGGCGGTCGGCGATGGGGATGACCATGACCTGCTCGGGGGCCAACCAAACCGGGAAGGCCCCGGCAAAGTGCTCAATGATGACACCGAGGAAGCGTTCAGTTGTGCCCGTGACGGCACGGTGCAGCACGACCGGCGTGTGTTCCTGGTTGTCCTCGCCGATGTAGGCAAGGCCGAGGCGAGCAGGCTGGATGAAGTCCACCTGGATGGTGCTCAACTGCCACTCGCGGCCGAGGACATCCCGGGCGATGAAGTCGGCCTTGGGGCCGTAGAAAGCGGCTTCGCCTTCGGCCTCAAAATATTCGACCCTATTGGCATCCAGGGCGGCGCGCAGGGCGGCTTCGGCCAGGTCCCACTTCTCGGGGTCATTGACGTATTTGCCACCTTCGCCGCGCAGCGAGAGGCGCACTTTGTAGTCACTGAAACGGTAGCGCTCCAGTACTTCGCGAATCAGTTGCAGCGAGAGCGAAAACTCCTGCTGAATCTGGTCCGGCGTGCAGAAGGTATGGCAGTCGTCCTGGGTGAGAGCGCGCACCCGTGTGAGGCCGGAGACTTCGCCGGACTTCTCGTAGCGGTAGAGCGTGGCGAACTCCGCGAAGCGCAACGGCAGCTCGCGGTAGGAGTGGCGGCCCATCTCCTTGTAGAGCGTCATGTGGCTGGGGCAGTTCATCGGCTTGAGGCGGAAAGACACATTTTCATCCACCATCGGCGGGAACATGACATCGGCATAGTTGTCGTAATGGCCGGATTTCTTGTAGAGGTCTTCCTTGACCAGATGCCCGGTCCAGACGTGTTCGTAGCCGTAGCGCGTTTGTGTTTCGCGGACGTAGTCTTCCATCAGGTGGCGCAGCATTTCGCCTTTGGGTGTAAAGAGCGGGATGCCGGGGCCGATGTCATCCGAGAAGTAGAACAGGCCGAGTTCCTTGCCCAGCTTGCGATGGTCGCGCTTTTTGGCTTCTTCCAGCCGCCAGAGGTATTCTTCCAGTTCCTTGGGGGATTTGAAAGCCGTGCCATAGATGCGCGTGAGCTGGGGGTTGTTTTCATCGCCGCGCCAGTAAGCTCCGGCGATGCTCATGAGCTTGATGGCCGAGGGGTTAATCTGGCCGGTGTGCTCTACATGCGGGCCGCGGCAGAGGTCGGTAAAAACATCATGCGTGTAGAAAGAGATTTCGGGCTTCTCTTTGAGCGGCTCGCCGTTTTCGTCGATGCCGCCGGCGGCCAGACCCTCAATCAACTCCAGCTTAAAGGGCTGGCCATTGAATTCCTTCTGGGCCTCCTCGGCCGAGACGACCCGCTTTTCAAACTTGTGCTTGGCGGCGATAATCTGGCGCATGCGCTTCTCGATGACGGGGAAGTCTTCCGGCGTGAGCTGGCGCGGCAACTGAAAGTCGTAGTAGAAGCCGTCTTCAATCGGCGGGCCGATAGCGATTTTGACTTCGCCGGGCTCAAACTGCTCCATCACGGCCTGGGCCATGACGTGGGCGGCAGAATGACGGATGCGGTAGAGCTCCGATTCGATGTAAGGGATTTCTTTTTTGTCTGACATGGTTAAACTCCGTGATTCGTGAGTAGTTATTCGTTGTTGGTAATTTGTAAGTAGTAACTGGTAATTGGGTTAAGAGGCCGGGCCTCTCGAACAGTCAGCAACGGCTTTTAGCGCGGGTCTATTTGGATAGACTCGCGCGGGTAGTCAACGGGTCCACCAGGTGCGGCCCGCATTGCCGGAGTGAAAAACCTTTCGGGTACTGCTGGTACTGGTACAACATTCCAACCTCCATGAGAAAACAAAGCGCCCACGCCGCTTAGGGCGTGAGCGCAACTCACACGGTTCCACCTAAGTTAGCCCTCCGGGGAGGACCATCTCATTGGGCCGCTAACGGGGCCAGCCGTTCACCCTAGTTGGCAAGCGCCGTTCGGGGTTCCGCTCGCGGGGGGTATTCGCCGGTGGCTCCTCAAGGCCGCTCGCAGTCTATGGCGGGCCTCTCTCTGGGAGGGCAGGGCCGGTTACTCGTCCCGGTCAGTGCGTTTATCTATGTGGCTTCATTATACGGCGCGGCGGCTGGTTGTCAAGCGGCCGATTCGCTGCTCAGTCTTCCTGGTGGTATTTGAAAGAGACCTTGATTTTGGCGCGATACAGGGAGACCTTGCCATCCTCGATTTGCATATCCAGTTGCACTACCTCGGCGATGCGCAGGTCTTTGAGGGTTTTGGCGGCGGTCTTGACCGCCACGGCGGCGGCTTTCTCCCACGAGTCAGCGCTGGTGCCGACCAATTCGATGACCTTATACACACTTTCCGACATGAGAAACTCCTTTTCGGGGTGGCTTGCGGTTAATAAAATTGTAGCATGCGTGTCAAGCGCGGCGGCTTAAAGCTCGATTTCCATCAAGGGAATCATCAAACCCGGCACAATGTGTGAGGGCGTATCGCCGATGACGACCGCGCCCAGATGTTCGTAGAAAGTGCGGGCATTGGGGTCTGATTCCCAGCGCATGCGGTTGAAGCCGTGCTGGCGGGCGTGGGCGCAGACGTGCTGCCAGAGGGCGCGGCCGACGCCGCGCCCGATGAATTCCGGCTCGATGAAGAGGTCTTCCAGCCAGGCATGCTCGCGGCGGTTTTCCAGACTGGCAAAGCCGGCGCGCTGGCCGCCCACTTCGGCCACGAAGACCCAATCGCGGGCGATTTGCTCTTCGGTGACTTTCAGTACCTGACGGGCGACCGCCATGAAGTCTTCGTCGTAGCCCCAATGGGCTTTGCTGCGGTGCAGAAGGGCCTGCAGGTCGGCAGCCTCGCCAGGTTGGGCGAGGCGGATGTAAAGCGCGGTTACTTCTTCCATACTGTGGCGTATTTTTTGCGGTACTTGGGGTCGGTTTCCTGCTCAATCCATTCCAGGGCGGTCGCGCGCAGACTTTCATCGCCAATCGCATCATACAATTCGCGCAGGGCGGTCAGGATGTCATAGCGAATCAGGCTGCCGTTTTTCTCGACGGCGGCTTCGGCGTAACGCATCTGGAGACCTTTCAGCAGGCCGGCGCGCTGCTCCTCGCCCGCCAGCCCCACGCGCCAGAGGGATTGCAGCGCATGGCGGGCGGTGACGA
>JANJTX010000084.1 GCA_024710875.1 Anaerolineales bacterium
TATCTCACCGACTTCGGGATCGTCAAAGTCTCCCAGGCAGCGGAACTGACCGGCACCATGAATGTGGTCGGAACCCCCGCCTACATGAGCCCCGAGCAGGCCCGTGCCGCCCGTGAGATCGATGGCCGCAGCGATATCTATTCACTCGGGGTGATGCTGTTTGTGATGCTCACCGGGCAGAAACCCTACGCGGCTGAAACCGACTCCGGGTTGCTGGTTGCCCATGCCACCGACCCCATCCCGGATATTCTGGCGGTCAATTCGCAATTGCCCCGCGCCCTGCAACCCGTCATGGAAACCGCGCTGGCCAAGTCGCCGGATAGCCGCTATCCCACTGCTGGCGCGCTGTTGAAGGCGCTTCAGGCGGCCGCCGCCGGGCGCGTCGACGAGGCCACGGTGGATGCGCTTAGCCCGCTCGCTGCGACTGCCGCGCGTCGCCTAAAGCCGCTGCTCGTGGTGGGCGTGCTGCTGACCTTGGTTGTGGTGGTCGGGTTGGGGCTGGCCCTGACGCGCAATCGCACGGCGGCTGATACGGATCCCCCGGTGGAGTCCATCCCGGCTGCCGAAGTCCCCGCGCTGGTTACGGTGGCCCCGACCGTGGCGACTCTGGTGGAAGCCACCGCCACCTTTCCGCCGACCCAGACTTCCCTGCCTACCGCCACCACGGTCCAGTTGCCCGCCGGCTTCGCTTCGACCAATACGACCGATGGGGCTGAAATCCTGTTTGTCCCGGCAGGCGAGTTTCTGATGGGGCTGACTGAACAACAGTCGCAGAATCTGCAGCGCAATTCCCAATATTGCAGCCCGGCCCTGCGGGTGTCAACTCCCGCCCATGAAGTCTATCTGGATGATTACTGGATTTACAAGACCGAAGTGAGCAACGCCCAGTACCAGGAGTGCGTCGCCGATGGCGTGTGCAATCCGCCGGCGAACAGCTACTCCAAAGAGCGTGCCAACTACTACGGAAATTCCCAGTACGCTGACTACCCGGTGGTGTTCGTCAGCTGGGGCGATGCGGATTCCTACTGCAACTGGGCCGGTGGCCGCCTCCCCACCGAAGCTGAATGGGAAAAGGCCGCCCGCGGCACGGATGGCCGTCTGTTCCCGTGGGGCGACCAGTACCCGGCTTCCGATCTGGCCAATACCACCTTTGCCAAACTGGATACCGAGCCGGTCTACTCCTATCCCGATGGGGCCAGCCCGTATGGCGCCCTGAACATGGCCGGCAACGTCTATGAGTGGGTTGCCGACTGGTTTTCAGCCACCTATTATCAGTCGTCACCCTATGAAAACCCCACCGGGCCGAGCAATCTTTCGGGGGAATTGGATCGGCGGGTAGTGCGCGGCGGCGCATTCACCTATGACTTGGGCTGCGCCTGTTCTGGCACCCATGATTGGTGGGAGTATTATGAAGCCGGGTTTGCAGTAGGTTTTCGCTGCGCAGTGGATGTTAATCCATAATGAAGCAAAAGCATGTATTATTGATTAAAAATAGGCCAAGGAGCCGGGAATGAATCTCGTAGGCAAAACCATTGATCGCTATCGAATCACAGAACAACTTGGCCAGGGTGGCTTTGCCGTGGTCTATCGGGCCTATGACACCCGTTTGGAACGGGATGTAGCCATCAAGGTCATCCGGGTGGGGGAATTCCCCGAAAGCCAGCGCGAGAAAATCCTGCAACGTTTTGAGCGGGAAGCTAAGGCCCAGGCGAAGTTCAATCACCCCAACATCGTGCCTGTACATGACTATGGCGAGTATGAAGGCGCACCTTATTTGGTGATGAACCTGCTATCAGGCGGCACTCTGAAAGCACTAACCGGCAAACCGATGCCGGTGGATCGTGCGGTGCAGCTTCTGGCGCCAATTGCCTCGGCTCTGGCCTACGCCCACGACCGCAAGATATTGCACCGGGATATCAAGCCGAGCAACATCCTGATTGACGAGCACGGTACGCCCTTTCTGACCGATTTTGGCATTGCCAAATTGCTGGAAACTGAAGAAGGCTATACCCTGACCGGCACCGGCATGGGGGTAGGTACACCGGAGTACATGGCCCCTGAGCAGTGGAGAGGCCAGGCGAATGAACAGTCGGATATCTACGCCCTGGGGACGGTGCTGTATGAGTTGGTTACCGGCCGCAAGCCTTTTACTGCGGATACACCAGCAGCAATCCTGCTTATGCAGGCCACCGAGCCCTTGCCGCTGCCGCGTCAGTTCGCCGCCGACTTACCGGAATCGGTTGAGAAAGTGATATTGAAAGCACTGGCGCTGAAACCTGAAGATCGCTATGAAAGCATGAATTTCTTTCAAACTGCATTGGTGGAAATGACAAAGGGAGCTGCAAGCCCAGGGCAAGCCAAAACTGAATTCCAATCAACTCCTCACCCGGTTTCAGATGCCGCGATGGCCCCGTTAGCGCATCCAATAGATGACGTTGAAACGAAGGATGAGCTGGCTACTGATATTCATCTGGAATTGGGGGAAAGTTCAGAAGCCGCAGGGTCCGTGGCTCCAACGATATTACCAGTCGCGGAAACCGAAACTATTGACGAGTTGACAGAAAGCATTGTGAAATCCTCTGAACAACCTAATTTTGAGGCGAAGGGTTCTGTGGCCAATGGCCCGCGCAAGAAATTGGTCTGGGGAATAGGATTGTTGTTGGCCTTGTGCGCGATTAGTAGTATGGTCGTATTGGCCCTCTTGTGGGGAGGAGACGCGGTACTGAGCTCGCTTCTTCCGACTCCTGACCCTTTCCGATCTCAGCCTTCAGCGGCGACTAGTGATTCCGTTGGGTCTCTTTTTGAATGCACCGATGCAATCGGCTGCGTTGAGGTGGCCCCGGGCGAACCCATTCACCTGGCCTACATGCTGACCGTTTCCGGCGCCACCGCCTCTTTGGGCGATGACTCGCTGGGGGGCATCCGCGTGGCGCTGAATGACCGCCCGGAAGTGCTGGGCCACTCTGTTGAACTGACCGGCGAAGATTCCGGTTGTTCGGCAGAAGGCGGCCAGACGGCTGCTACGGCGGTTTCGGCTAATCCTTCGGTGGTTGCCATCGTCGGCACCAACTGCTCCGGCGCGGCTTTTGCTGCCCTCCCGACCATCAGCGGCGCTGGCCTGCTGATGTGCTCCCCGTCCAACACCAACCCGGGTATGACTGACCCCGAAGGTGGGTGGTTGCCGGGTTACTACCGCACCGCTCACAACGACAAATTCCAGGGCCGTATCGCCGCTGAATTTGCCTACAATGAGCTGGGCGCCCGCTCTGCGGCGACCATCCACGATGGTTCCCCGTACGCCGATGCGCTGCAGGCTGTGTTCGCTGAAACCTTCGCTGGTTTGGGCGGCACCGTGACCTTCCAGGGCGCGGTGAACGTGGGTGACACCGACATGCGCGCGATCCTGACGACCGTGGCTTCTGACAGCCCGGACGTGCTCTACTTCCCGATCTTCGAGCCGGAAGGCAACTTCATCGTTGCCCAGACCGCTGAAGTGGCTGGCATGGAGAACACGATTCTGATGGGCGCCGATGGTCTGCTGGCTGACACCTTCCCCGAGAACTCCGGCCCGAACGTTGTGGGTATGTACCTCTCCGGCCCGTACGTGACCGGCGAAACCTACGATGCCTTCCTGGCCAAGTGGGGTGAGGTTGTAGGTGGCGTGCCGCCGTCAGGCTTCCACGCTTTCGCTTACGACTGCACCAACATGATCTTGAACGCCATCGAGAGCGTTGCCCAGCAGGGCAGCGATGGCACCCTGCTGATTGGCCGCCAGGCCCTGCGGGATGCCATGGCCGCCACGGCCAACTTCAACGGCCTGACCGGTACCCTGACCTGCAACGAATACGGTGACTGTGCCACGGGTGAAGCCCTGGGCGTCTTCCAGATTACGGAAGCCGAACTGGGTGGCGCCTGGCCGCCGGCCGCCATCTGGACCCCGTAGTTTCTGGTTCCAAAACAGCCGACTGGTTTTGTTGAACATGCCATAGGCTGATGCTGTAATGGGATGAGCCAGAGAATTCTCTCTGGCTCATCCCGCCTTAAATCCACTGTGATGGGAGAGGCCGAATGTTCAAAAAGACGCTCGCACGCCTTTCTTGGGTAGACATCTTCCTGAGAGTGTTGCAACTCGTGGCCGCCATTGTGATTGTTTACGGCCTCGTGACCACCTTTACAACCGCACGTTACAGCAGTGAGCAATGGGCCACGCTGGCGTTTGCCGGGCTGGCGCAGGGCAGCATTTATGCGCTAATTGCTTTGGGCTATACGCTGGTCTATGGCATCCTGCTGATGATTAACTTTGCCCATGGTGAAATTTACATGGCCGGGGCCTTCTCAACGGTGTTTCTGGCAATGTATTTTGACCGCAATGGCTTTCTGGCCAGCAACCCGCTGGTCGCCATCATCGTGCTCATTCTATTTTCTGCTGCGATTTCTTCCGGGATTGCGATCTTGCTGGAGCGGATTGCTTACCGGCCGCTACGCAATGCGCCGCGCCTGATCCCGCTGATTACGGCGATTGGGGCTTCCTTCCTGCTTCAGTACACGTTCCGCGGCTTGTTTGGCTCACAGTTCCGGTCTTACCCGGAAGTGAGCATCCTGCGCGGCACCTGGACAATCCTCGGTTTTAATGTACCGATTGTGCAGCCGGTGGTGTTTCTGGCGGCGGTGTCGTTGATGATTACTCTGTACTGGTATGTGGAGCGCACCAAGGCGGGCCGGGCGATGCGGGCGGTTTCAGAAGACAAAGCCGTGGCACGCCTGATGGGTGTGGATATTGACAAGGTAATTGTCTCGACGTTTGCGCTGGGCGGGGCACTGGCTGGCGCAGCCGGCGTATTCAACGGCCTGTTCCGCCCGCAAGGCGTGTTCTTTCTGATGGGCTTCTTCCCGGGTATCAAGGCCTTTACCGCGGCGGTACTGGGGGGGATTGGCAACATCCCGGGGGCGATGTTCGGCGGCCTGCTGCTGGGGCTGATTGAATCGCTGGGCCCGAATGCGGTGCTGGAAGGGCTGGGCATCCCAGCCGCCAACCAGCTTAAAGACGCGATTGCCTTTACGGTGCTGGTACTCATTCTCATCTTCCGCCCGCAGGGCATCTTCGGCGAACGTCTGGCCGAGAAGAAAGCCTAAGGAGGCCCGGATGAAAACGATTGACTGGAAAACTGCCATTCGGAACGGTTTGGTGGGTGGGGTGATTGCCCTGTATTTCTCCATGATTGGCATGGTGGAGGCCTTCAGCGGCCGCAACCTGATTGGCGATTTCTTCAACATGGGTCACCTGTTGTTGTTCGGCGGGGTACTGGCAGCCGGCATTCTGACGGCGCGGGCCCACAAAGAGGCCTCGGTGGGCATCAATGCGTTCTCAAGCCTGGTCGCGGGGCTGGCGGCGGGCATTCCCACCACGTTGCTGATCTTGCTGGCGAATAATGTGGAATTGCAGAGCGTGTTTGTGAGCGTCAACCGCACGCTACTTGCGCTGCTGACCTTTGAGCGCGGCATGTCCGGGCTGGGGCTATTCTTCCTGGCCACCAGCCTGATCGCGCTGGCCGGTGGGTTGTATGACAGCCTGCCGGGAGTGTATAAACGCACCCTGGGGTTGAGCCTGAGTGTGGTGGTGGTGGTGGCGGTGTTTTCCAACATCGTGACCCAGATTATGACCACGCTGTTTGGGCGGCCCTCGGTGCGGCTAATACTGGATGGCGACGCGCTCAAGCCCTTGAGTGCGGCGGTGTTGTTTGTGGTACTCACTGGCATTTTCATCCTGCGCGAACAACGACGGGTGAAGGCTGAAAAACTGGTGGCTTCGGGGGCAGCTGCAATCGAGAGCAAGCGCGCCAGCCTGCAGCGCCAGGTTATCCTGTTTGTGGGCATTGGCATTTTGCTGCTCATCGCCCCTTATGTCCTTGGGTCGTTTTTGAGCCAGGTGCTGTTTGAGGTAGGGCGGTTCGTCCTGCTGGGCCTGGGCTTGAACATCGTGGTGGGCTATGCTGGCCTGCTGGACCTGGGCTATGTGGCCTTCTTTGCCTTTGGAGCTTACACCATGGGTATCCTGACCACCACCGGGCCGCTGAACCAGGGCGGGGGGTTGTTCAACTTCTGGCTGGCGCTGCCAATTGTGGTGCTGGTTTCAGTCTTTTTCGGAATTATGCTGGGCTTCCCGGTGCTGCGCATGCGGGGTGATTATCTGGCGATTGTGACGCTGGGGTTTGGCGAAATCATCCGTATTCTAGCGCTCTCAGACTGGCTGCGGCCAATTATGGGCGGGGCGCAGGGCGTGCTGGCCATCCCCAGCCCGGTTTTCTTCGGCATCAAGCTGGATAGCCCGGAAAAGATGTATTACCTGGTGCTGGCGGGCGCGCTGCTGGTGGCGTTTGTGTCCATCCGGCTGCGCGATTCGCGCCTCGGCCGGCAGTGGATGGCGATGCGCGAGGATGAAGACGTGGCCGAAGCGATGGGCATCAACCTGGTGCAGACCAAACTGCTGGCCTTTGCCATCGGTGCCGGCTTCTCCGGCTTGGGCGGGGCGATTTTCGCCGCCCGGTTGGGGAACATCTTCCCGCATTCGTTCAATCTGCTCATCTCGATTAACGCCTTGAGCCTGATTATCGTGGGCGGGTTGGGCAGCATCCCGGGCGTGATTGTGGGGGCGATTGCGCTGGTGGGCCTGCCGGAACTGCTGCGCGAGTTTCAGGAGTACCGCCTGCTGATGTATGGCATCCTGCTGATTGTGATGATGCTCAACCGACCGGAAGGCTTTTTGCCGGCCGAAGTCTTCAAGCGTGAGTTGCACGCCGAAGAAGCCGAACTGCCCGGCGCAGAAGCGTAAGGCGAGGAGACATTCTTATGGCATCTATCCTTAGCACACGCAATATCATCAAGACCTTTGGCGGTCTGGTGGCCATCAATGATTTCAGTCTGGAAATTCCGGAAGGTTCAATTTCCTCGGTGATTGGCCCGAACGGAGCCGGTAAGACGACCTTCTTCAACTGCGTGACCGGTTTCTACAAGGTCGACGCGGGGATGATTCTGTTCAATGGGGCGCCGATCCAGAACCAGCGCACCGACATCGTAACCCGCCTGGGCATCAGCCGCACGTACCAGAATATCCGCCTGTTTGCGAACATGAGTGCAATTGAGAACATCCTGGTGGGGCAACACCCGCGTTTGAAAACCTTTTGGGGCGAAGCCATCTGGAAGTCCAAGCGTTTCCAGGAGGAAGAAGCGGTGGCCTTGGAAGAAGCGCGCCGGCTGATAAAGTTCGTGGGGTTGCAGGGCCTGGGCGACCAGGTCGCGCGCAACCTGCCCTACGGCGCGCAACGCCGCCTGGAAATCGCCCGCGCCCTCGCCAGCCAGCCGAAACTGCTGCTGCTGGATGAACCGACGGCGGGCATGAACCCCAATGAGACCGGCGAGATGACACACTTCATCAAGCATTTGCGGGATGAACTGGGCATTACCATACTGCTGATTGAGCATGACATGCGGGTGGTGATGGGCATCAGCGACCAGGTAACCGTGCTGGATTATGGCTCCAAGATTGCCGAGGGCAAGCCCAAGGACATCCAGAACAACCCGCGCGTGATTGAAGCCTACCTGGGGCGCGGGGCGGCCAGCGGCCTGAAATCCGGTAAGGCCAAATAGGCGGCGAGGAGCGAACATTATGGCAATGCTTGAAGTCAAGGACATCCACACGTACTACGGCAACATTCACGCCCTGAAGGGCGTTTCGCTGGAAGTAAACCAGGGCGAGATTGTGACCCTGATTGGAGCGAATGGGGCCGGCAAGACCACCACCCTGCGCACCATCAGCGGGTTATTGAAACCGCGCCAGGGCAGCATTAGTCTGAACGGCGAGGACCTGCACAAGTACCCGGCGCATGAGCTGGTGTACAAGGGCATCGCCATGGTGCCGGAAGGGCGCGGCGTGTTTTCCAAAATGTCAGTACAGGAAAATCTGGAAATGGGCGCCTACCACCGCAATGACAAGGCGGCCATCCTGAGTGACATGGATTACATCTTTGGATTGTTCCCGCGCTTGAAGGAACGGCGGCGGCAGGTCTCCGGCACGCTTTCGGGCGGCGAGCAGCAAATGCTGGCGACCGGCCGGGCGCTGATGAGCCGCCCGACGCTATTGCTGATGGACGAACCCTCGATGGGTCTGGCGCCAATTCTGGTGGAAGGCATCTTCGATACGATTGAAGCCATCAACAAGGAAGGCACGACCGTACTGCTGGTGGAGCAGAATGCTCTGATGGCGCTCTCGATTGCGCACCGCGGCTATGTGCTGCAAACCGGGCAGATGGTGCTGACCGATAACGCCGAAAAGCTCAAGAAAAATGAAATGGTGCAGAAGGCCTATCTCGGGATTGATTAGGCCGCACTCGATAGAAGCTGAAACGGCGGGCTGGCAACAGCCCGCCGTTTTATTGTTCCCGGGGGCAAGCACAGAATTCGCGCCGCACGCGGTTAAAATAGTGGCATGTTTATTCTCAATGCAGAAGAAATCAAACAGGCGCTGCCGATGGAAGAATGCATCCCGGCGATGAAGCGCGCCTATGCGGCGCTCTCGGCCGGAAAAGCCGAACTGCCGCTGCGGACGCGTTTGCCAGTGGCGGCCCAGGACGGCGTGAGCCTGTTCATGCCCGCGTTTGTGGATGATGCCGTGGGGCAGGCGCTGGCCATCAAAGTGGTATCGGTCTTCAATCGCAACCCGGGACGCGGCCTGCCGCTGATTCACGCGGCGGTGCTGGTGCTGAACCCGGAGACGGGGGCAGTAGAGGCGCTGCTGGAAGGGGCGAGCCTGACGGCCATCCGCACTGGGGCAGGCAGTGGGGCGGCGGTGGATGTGCTGGCGCGGCCGGATGCCCGCACGCTGGCCGTCTTTGGCGCCGGGGCGCAAGCCCGCACCCAACTGGAGGCAGCCTGCACGGTACGCGAAATCCAGACTGCCTGGGTGGTTGACCCGAACCCGGAAAAGGCAGAAACGTTGATTGCAGAACTGGCCGGGCGCAAACGCATCCCCGCCGACCTGCGCCGAGCAGAAAGCCCAACCGAAGCGGTAAAGGACGCCGACATCATCTGCACGGCGACCACCAGCACGGCACCGGTGTTTGCGGATACCGACCTGAAGCCCGGGGTGCATATCAGCGGAGTGGGGAGTTACACGCCCCAGATGCAGGAAGTGCCGGCGGCGAGCGTGGCGCGGGCGCGGGTGGTGGTGGACAGCCGCACGGCGGTGCTGGCCGAGGCGGGCGACATCCTTCTGCCGTTACAGGCTGGCAACTTGCAGGAAGCGGAGGTCGCCGAACTGGGCGAGATTTTGAACGGTGCGGCGATAGGCCGCAGCCACCCGGAAGAAATCACTTTCTTTAAATCCGTGGGGGTGGCGGTGCAGGATGCCGCGGCGGCGCAACTGGCGCTGGCGAATGCGCGCCGGCTGGGCTTGGGGACTGAGGTGGGGTGGTAGCTGAAAAGCAGTAATTGGTAAGTAGTAAGCGGCGATAATTGAAAACGGGTTGGATGGGAAGCCCGAAAAATTGTACCCAAGAAGTTATTCAACAGCGTAAAGGACATTGAAGCGACCATGAGCGAAATTCCCAGGACGGCAAACGTTGTAATCATTGGCGGGGGCGTGATGGGGGCCAGCACCGCCTACCATCTGGCGCGGCGCGGGGTGAAAGACATCCTGCTGCTGGAAAAAGAAGATTTCTTCGGGATTGGCGCGACCGGCCGCTGTGCGGGCGGGGTGCGCTACCAGTTCGCCACGGAGGTGAATATCCGGCTGTCGCTGGCGAGCCTGCCAATGCTGGAACGCTTCAAGGAAGAGATGGGGCAGGAAGTGGATTACCGCCAATGCGGTTACCTGTTCCTGCTGACCAACGAACAGGACATCGCCCGCTTTGAGCACAATGTGGCCCTGCAACACCGGCTGGGGGTGATGACCGAATGGCTGGATGGCGATCAAATCCGTCGGCGGCTGCCGCTGATGCGGCTGGAAGATGTGCTGAAAGGCACCTTTCACGGCAAGGACGGCCTGTGCGACCCCAACGGGGTGGTGATGGGCTACATCAACAATGCCAGCCGGCTCGGGGCAAAAGCCCTGACCGGAGTGAACGTAACAGGAATTCAGCAGGCGGGCGGCAAGATCACCGCCGTAGAAACCGATAAAGGCCGGATTGAAACGCCGCTGGTGGTAAACGCCGCCGGGCCGTGGGCCGGGCAGATAGGCGAACTGGCCGGGGTGGAAATCCCGATTACACCCATCCGGCGGCAGATGCTGACCACCACCGCCCTGCCGGAAGTACCGGCTGATTTTCCGTTTGTGATTGATTTTGCGCAATCCTTGTACTTCCATCGTGAAGGCGATGGCCTGCTGACCGGCATGAGCAACCCCAGCGAAAAACCGGGCTACGACCAGAATGTGGACCCGGACTGGGAGCTGAACAACCTGGAGCAGGCGGCGGCGCGGCTGCCGCTGCTGGAGAAGGCCGGGCTGGCCAGCCACTGGGCGGGGCTGTACGAGGTCACCCCGGATGCCCACCCGATTTATGGCAAAACGCCGCTGGAAGGCTTCTACCTGGTGGCGGGCTTCTCCGGGCACGGTTTCAT
This sequence comes from Anaerolineales bacterium, assembly GCA_024710875.1. Taxonomy (GTDB): domain Bacteria; phylum Chloroflexota; class Anaerolineae; order Anaerolineales; family UBA11579; genus SCUK01. The sequence goes on from JANJTX010000084.1 coordinate 10,612, forward strand.
GCACGGGCCGGTCAGTGGGCAGTTGATGGCTGAAATCATTCTGGATGGGCAGGCCAGCACGGTGGACGTCAGTATGCTGGATTATGCCCGCTTTAGCGAGGGGCGGTTGATTCACGAATACAATGTGGTCTAAATTGTGGCCTCATATGATATAATGAGGCCACAAAAGGAGTTGCTATGAGCACGCCACACAGAGTTGGGACGCGGGAACTAAAAAACAAGTTAAGTGAATATCTGCGACGGGTAAAGGCCGGGGAAACCATCATCGTCACCGAGCACGGCCAACCCATTGGCCAGATTCTGCCGTTGGCTCCCGGCCTGCCGGAACGAATGCAAAGGCTGGTAGCGGCCGGGCTGGGGGAATGGGATGGCAATACGCTGCCAGACTACCGCCCCCGCGCGACCAATCAGGGACCCGGCAGCCTGGCTGACCTGATTTTGGAAGACCGCGAATGATACTGTATCTGGATACCAGCGCACTGATAAAACGGTATGTGCGCGAGCCGGGTTCAGACCAGGTCCATGAATTAATAGAACAGGCCGAGCTGGCCGGTTCCGTTTCGATCGCCATGGTGGAGATGGCGGCCGGGCTGGCCAAGGGAGTGCGCCAGAACTGGGTGCAGGCCGAAGCGGCGCGGTTAGCCTGGGCAGATTTTCTCCAGCACTGGCCAGCCTTCGTAAGGCTGCATACTGCGCCAAATGTGCTGGAACGGGCAGCCGGGCTGGCCTGGGAATATGGTTTGCGCGGCTATGATGCCCTACATCTGGCGGCCGGTTTGAGTTGGCGGGATGCGCTGGACACGCCAGTAACTTTTGCCAGTTTTGACCGCAATCTGAATCTGGCCGCCCAGCAGGCAGGCCTGACGAATTGGCCCAGCCCGTAACAGGGAACCAAATGTCCACCTACGGCGTTCTGGGGAGTGAACTCTCATCCCAGAATGGAGAAAAAACTCATGAACACAAAACTCAAGTTTGCCCTGCTGGCCCTTTTGGCCCTGACGCTGGCGGCCTGTGTGGCTCCCAGCCAGACGTCGGAAGAACCGCAAATGTGCACCCTGATGGCCTGCGTGGATACGCTGGAAATCCGGGTCATCAACCCGCCGGCCCTGCCCTACTGGGTAACGGTGCGGGCGGATGGGCAGGAATTCCAGATTGCCTGCGAGGAAGAAGGCGAAACCAGCGAAGCCCCGATGGGGACGGACTGCGAGAACGGGGTTTTCACCCTGTTTGAGTTCAGCCCGGAGCAGGTCTCGGTGGAAATCGGGTGGGCGGCCGGCGGCGTTACGTTTGATGTCGCGCCGGACTATGAAACCTTCCGCCCGAATGGCCCGGGCTGTGACCCGGAGTGCCGCAGCGGCGTGGCAACAGTGGAATTGCCGTAAGCAAGGACGCGCCCAACCCCAATGACCTCGGCTGAAATCCTGACCATCGGCACCGAAATATTGCTCGGTGAAATCGTGGATACAAACGCCCGCCACATCGCCCGCGCCCTGCGGGATGCGGGAGTGGATTTGTACTACACCGCCACAGTGGGCGACAATGTCGAGCGGATTGCGGAGGCCATGCGCCAGGCGATGAGCCGGGCGGAAATCCTGATTACTACCGGGGGGCTGGGGCCAACCGTGGACGACCCAACCCGGGCGGCGGTGGCCCTGGCCTTCGGGGTGGAACTGGAATTCCGCCCGGACTTGTGGCAGCAGGTGGAGGCGCGCTTTGCCCGCTTTGGGCGCACGCCGACGGAAAACAATAAACGGCAAGCCTATGTGCCGGCCGGGGCGGTAGCAATCGAGAACCCGGTCGGTACCGCGCCCGCCTTCAGGATGGAAACGGAACGCAACGCCGTCATCTGCCTGCCGGGGGTGCCGCGCGAAATGGAACACCTGCTGGAGCATGATGCCCTGCCCTACCTGCGCCAGCGGTTTGGGTTGACGGGTACGATTCTGGCGCGGGTGCTGCACACGGCGGGCGAGGGCGAATCGGCGATTGATGAACGGATTACCGACCTGGAAGAATTGCGCAACCCAACCGTGGGTCTGGCGGCGCACGCCGGGCAGGTGGATGTGCGCATCACGGCCAAAGCCGAGTCGGTGGAAGAAGCCCGGGCTCTGATTGCACCGGTGGAGGCGGAACTGCGCGCCCGTCTGGGCGAGCGCATTTATGGCGCGGATGGCGCCCGGCTGGAAGATGCGACCACGGCTCACCTGGCAGAACTGGGCTGGCGGCTGGCGCTGGTGGAGGCCGGGCTGGAAGGCGCGCTGGGGGCGCGGCTGGCGGGGCCAGACCGGCTAGCCTGGGAGGCGATTGAGGACGGTGCCCCGCTGGCGGAACTCAAAGCCCGGGTAGCGAGCCTGCGAAAAAGCAGCGGCGCCGAAGTGGCGCTGGGGGTGGCGCTGGAGCGCGGGCCAGAAATGCAGACCTTTCACCTGGTGATTCATTCGCCAGTTAAGGAAAATGCGATTACCCGCACCTATGGCGGGCCGCCCACCCTGGCGGCAGCCTGGGCGGTGAATAGCGCGCTGGATATCCTGCGCCGCTTGAAGGACAGCTGACCCCTTGCCCTAGCCCGCCTTTTGGGTAGAATTGGTTAATGTTTGACCTGAATATGCATCCCAATCAGAGACGCCGGACTTCCATTGGAAGTGTAGGCGTTTCTGCGTTTAAACGAAAAGGACACCAATGACTGACAAAGCTGACCTCATCCTGCACAATGCCATCGTCCTGACCATGGATGAACACTTCAACCAATACGAGCCGGGGGCGGTGGCAGTGGCCGCGGAGAACATTCTGGCGGCCGGGCCGGAGGCCGAGATCCTGGCGGCCTACCCTGGGGTGGAGAAGAAAGACTGCGGCGGCAAAGTGTTGATGCCGGGGCTGGTGAACGCCCACACCCATGTACCGATGACGCTGCTGCGCGGTCTGGCGGATGACCTGCGGCTGGATGTGTGGCTGTTGGGCTACATGATGCCGGTGGAGCGCGAGTATGTCTCGCCGGATTTCGTGAAATTGGGAACGCTGATTGGTTGCGCCGAGTACATCCGCACCGGCATCACGACCTATAACGACATGTACTACTACGAGGAAGACATCGCCAGGGCCACCGTGCAGGCCGGTTTGCGGGCGGTGCTGGGGCAAACGGTGCTGAAGTTCCCGGCGCCGGATGCAGGGTCCTTTGAAGAGAGTCTGGCAGCGGCGCGGCAGTTTATTATGGGCTGGCGCGAGCACTCGCTGATCGTACCGGCCATTGCTCCGCATGCCCCGTTTACCTGCACGCCGGAAATCCTCAAGGCCTGCGCGGCGCTGGCGGCCGAGTTTGATGTGCCGTTGCATATCCACCTCTCGGAGACGGCGGTGGAAGTGGAGAACATGCGGGCCGAAAACGATATGCCGGTCATCCCGTATGTGAAGAAGCAAAACATCTTTGATGCAAAAGTGATTGCGGCGCACTGCGTCCATATTGATAAGGGCGAAATCCACACCCTGCTCCACCACAAGGCCGGGGTGGCGCATAACCCGAGCAGCAACATGAAATTGGCCTCCGGGGCCGCCCCGGTTCAGCAGATGCTGGAAACCGGCCTGAATGTGGGGATTGGCACGGATGGACCAGCCAGCAATAATGACCTGGATATGTTTGAGGAAATCCGGCTGGCCTCGTTTTTGGCAAAGTTGCGCAGCGGCGACCCGACCAGCCTGCCCGCCCGCACAGCGGTGCTGATGGCAACCCGCATGGGGGCGCAGGCCCTGCATATGGGGCATATCACCGGCTCGCTCGAGGCCGGCAAACGGGCCGACCTGATTCTGGTGGACATCAACACCCTGCACAACAGCCCGCGTTTCCGGCGCGATCCAAATGGTGTCTATGCGCAACTCGCGTTTGCCGGAAAATCGACCGATGTAACCGATGTAATGGTCAATGGCAAATGGCTGATGCGCGACCGCAATCTGGAAACGATTGATGAGCGCGCCCTGCTGGAAGAGGCCGACCAGTACGCCCAGAAAGTGGATAAATTCCTGATTGCGCGTGAAAAATCGATGTTATCCAAGCTGATTGCGATTGGCGGCGCGACCGAAGAAAAATCCTTTGAAGTGCAGGTAAAGATGCGGGTGGAAGACCCGGAAGCGATAACGGCGGCGCTGAAGCAGCCTGAAATTGAGATCCTGTACTACCGGCACTACCATGAGTATGATACCTATTTTGTGTTTGAAGATGAGAGCCAGGGGCTGATCCGTCACCGCGAGGATGAATTCATGAATGCTGAGGGCAAAGTGGAACAGGTGCGCGCCCGCCTGACCCACATCGGGCAGACGCATGAGCGCGAGTATGACAGCAAGGCGATGCTTTCGCGCAGCCGTTACCTCGCCCCGGCCACCCAGAGCCTGCGTTTCCTGCGCGAGTATTTCATGCCGGATAGCGAACTGTATATTGAGAAAGACCGCAGGCGTTGGCTGGTGAACTTCCGTGAAACGGAGTTCTATGTCAATCTGGATGAAGTCCAGAAGCCCGACCTGGGCTATTTCCTGGAAGTGAAGAGCCGCACCTGGAGCCGGACGGATGCCGAGCAAAAGGCCGAATTGGCGCTGGAACTGGCGCGCTTGCTGGGCGCCGACCCGCAGGAAATTCAGGTACGGGATTACGCCGACATTGTGCGCGACCCGGATGAACGCCGCGGGGCACGGGGCTAGGCTGCCCTGCCCTGCTAACTTGACCCGCCACAGGGCGCATGTTAAACTCATCTCGTACTCATTCTTACCCGATTGACAGGGTTGTCTGACCATCCATTCCAGGAGGAGTAACCATGAATGTAACCGAGCTGCTGAAAAGCGTAGACATCTTCAGCGACCTTTCGGAAGCCCAGATTAAGCGGATTGAAGCCGTGTGTACGGAAGAGAGCTATGGGCTGGAGGAGGCGGTTTTCCAGGAGAACAGCCCCAGCAAGGAATTTTATATCATCCTGGAGGGCAAGGTGGCCATTCAACTCTCGCCGTTCATGGCGTTGAGCAACAGCAGCAGCAAGCCGCGCGCCAAGACGATTGCCTCGCTGGAAAAAGGCCAGTCTTTTGGCGAGGTATCGCTGGTGGATGAGGGTGTGCGTTCGGCTTCGGCTGTATCTGTCACCGAGAAAACCCGGGTACTCAAAATCAACCGGGATGATTTCATGCGCCTGCTGCGCGAAGATGTGCACATGGGCTTCGCGGTCATGACCAACCTGGCCAGCGACCTGTGCTTCAAAATTCGTAACTCAAACCTGATGATTCGCGAAGCGATGTTGTACTAGGCGTTTTACTCTGCAAGCCAGGCGCGCCGCTTTTTGGCGGCGCGCTTTTGATTCCCGACCAATGGACAGGTGCGCCAACAAGCCTGCGGGAGTATGATGGGCACATCCAAACCGAGGAGAAAAGACCGATGACAAACACGCTGTATACCCGCGAAGAAGGCAACCAATTCATCATCGATTGCCACTTTGATCTGGAAGCAGTGAGGAACAAGGCAGCCGCCAACCCGGCCCTGGTGGGGGCATTTAATGAGGAGATGAATGAAAGCGCGCTGGGCGCGGCCGGGCATATGGGCCGGCGCGACATCGCCGAGTTTTTGCTGGCACAGGGGGCCGAACTGGAACTGGCAGCAGCGGCGATGCTGGGCCGCATTGAGGTGGTGCAGGCGGCTCTGGCGGAAGACCCGGCCAAAGCCAACAGCGGTGGGGCGCATGGCATCCCGCTGGCGTTTCATGCCGCCATGAGCGGCGAGGTGGTTCTGCTGGAACTACTGTGGGAGGCCGGTGCGCAGGAGGCTCTTAAAACCAGCCTGCACGGGGCGGTGTGGCACAACCGGCTGGCCGCCGCCCGCTGGCTGCTGGAGCACGGGGCCTCGGTGGAAGAAAAGGACTATCGCGGCAAGAGTACATTACAAGCGGCAGAAGAAAATGAACTGACCGAGATGCTGGCCCTGCTGCGAGAGTATGCAGAGTAACCTAACACTTACAAAAACGCCGCGGCCTTCTGGTCGCGGCGTTTTGTTTCAGCCAGTTACAAAGTTTTTGGGATACTCTCGGTGATGTTGAAATAGGAATAGTGATAGGCAATCCGACCATCGATGATGCCAATGGTGTCGTTGCCATTGAGGATTTCCTTACCGCTGGAAGGCGATTGCCCGGTCCAGGTGAAGTGCCGCGAGTTGCCGGAGCCGGACATGCCGGTCAGTTTGAACACGGCGCTGGGGAAATCTACATGGAGGAAGTTGTAATACCAGGTGAGCAGGGCCTCCGGCCCCTGGAGAGTGCGGCCGGGCAACACGCGCACGCCGGTGGGGGTGTAGAGCGTGGCGAGGCGCACCGCATCGCGGGCATTCATGGCGGCCAGCCATTGTTCCGGCAGTTGCTGGGGCGCGGGGGCCGGGGTGGGCGGCGTGGGGCTGCCCCAGGCATAGTCGCGTATGGCGCGCCAGACCTCGGGCAGATGCTTGCGGGCGTAATCCCAGGACCAGAAATTGGCGCCGGTGAGTTTCAGGCTGCGGGCGGTATTCAGGAATGCGATCGTATCGTTGGCGGTAGGCTTCCAGTCGCCGACGGCGTAGGCGGCGCCAGTAGGGATGAGGGCACGTTTGAAGCGGCGGGTGGAAAACTCGCTCTGGACGCGCTGGAGCTGGGCCTCCGGGTTGTGGGCGCCCTGCCAGTACACCTGGGGCATGTTGATGTCACAGTATTCCAGAAAGGCATCGTAGGGAAATTGGGGGTGGTAAGAGGGAAAGCGAAAGGTGCTTAAGGCCAGCGGCGTAGTTTTCAGTCCGGCGCGCAGTTCCTGCATGTACTTGCGGGCGGGCACATCCATGCCGGAGGCTTTGAATTCAATTTCAGCATTGACCACGAAGCCATCCAGATTAAGTTCTTTGACGCGCTGAATGGCTTTGCGGGCTTCGGCGAGGGGGTCGCGGCCGTAGATGTATTGCCAGCCCCAGGTCTGGATTCCGGCATCGCGCAGGGCGCGGGCCACCGGGGCCACCCGGTCAAACAGGCGGGCGGTGTCGTAGTTGTAGGTGCGCTCAGCATCGGCGACCTTAATCAGCACATGGCTAAGGCCGGACGCCAGCGCCACCTTGCGGATGGCGGCCGGGTCGCCGCCTTCGCAATCCAGGATTTTCCAGATGAATAAACCTTTGCCAGACAGGGTCATGCCGCCTCACTCCATGGGTTTTGCAGTGATTTGGTTATAGCATGATTCGTGCCGCTTCGGCAAACAAATGGGCAGCGGAATGGCGGCCGGGTCAGGCAGGGTTGCCGCGCAGGCCGAGCTCATCCGGAATGGTTTGCATGGCAGCGATGACATTGGCCACATGCTGCCAGAGTTCGACCCCAAACTCGGCGGCGGCGGCTTCCATCTCTTCCCGGTGGGTGCCAGCGGCAAAGGCTTTGTCTTTCCATTTCTTTTTAACCGACTTGACTTCCAGATCCAGAATAGAGCGCGAGGGGCGCACCAGGGCCACGGCGATAATCAGGCCGGTGAGTTCATCACAGGCGGCCAGGGCCTTGCGCAGCGGCGTGTCGCGGGGCACGCCAGTATGGTCGGCGTGGCTCAAAATGTCCTGAATCGTGGCTTCGGGGAGACCGCGCTGGCGCAGGATTTCTGCCCCGGCCTGGGGGTGGCTTTCCAGGTTCGGGTGGATTTCCCAATCAAAATCGTGCAGCAGGCCAGCCAGGCCCCAAGGTTCTTCGTCCTGCCCGTGCTGGCGGGCGTACCAGCGCATGGCGGCTTCAACGGCCAGCATGTGGCGTTGCAGGCCTTCGTTTTTTACATATTCCTGCATCAGGGCAAGGGCTTCAGCACGGCTGACCATAAAGCCATCTCCTCATGGGTCATCGCATCCGGGTAGGTGGGCAACGGACGCGAGATGTGGGCTTCCCACAAGGCTACCACAGTGGCGAGCGTTTCACGTACATTCCAGACCACCAAGGCGCCGCGCCAGTAGCGGCTTTCTTCGGCGTATACACCCTGCACGTCCAACCCAAACTGGCTGCATAAATACATGGCGCGCGGCAGGTGGAAGTGGTTGGTGACGAGGATTGCTTGCGAAATGCCAAAGACATTGGCGGCGCGGTAGCAGGTGTCGTAGGTGCGCAGACCACCTTCGTCCAGCAGGATGTCCTCCGGGGCGACCCCCTGCTCCAGGGCATAGCCCTGCATGGATACCGGTTCCGGGGCGGCGCCGCTTAGCAAAAGGGTATCCACTTTGCCAGCGCGATAGAGGGCGATGGCGGCATCCAGCCGGTCGCGCAGCACGGCCGAGGGGCCGCCGTCGCGCCGGATGCCGGCGCCATAGACGATGGCCACCGGGGCGGTAGGGGCATCCTTGGCAGCATGGATTGCCGGCAGGGCAAGGGCGGTGGTGAGGGCGCGCGGCAGAATGGTCAGTACGAGGGCGGCCAGCGCGAAGGTCAAGACCAGACGCAGCAGCGATTGAATTTTTTGTTTGAGCATGGGGTTGATTCTAGCATGGGGGCGTTAAGCACATGTAAGAAAAAAGTCCAGCCCGGGGGCTGGACTTTCGGGGGATGCGTTGCCTGACAGGTCTAGACGTATTTTTCGCGCAAGACAGAGGAGATGTAATCCATCAGTGAGACGACGATGGCGATGGCGAACATCTGGGCGGCGGCGGCGCGATAGTTGAGCAGGTTGATGTTCTGCTGCAGTAGGAAGCCGATACCGCCGCCACCGACGAAACCGATGATGGTGGACATACGCACATTGATATCCCAGCGGTACATGGTGTAGGAGATGTAGGGCGGGATAATCTGCGGCACGACGGCATAGATGATGGTTTGCAGACGGTTGGCGCCGGTAGCCTGAACAGCCTCCAGCGGGCCAGCCATGATGCTCTCCACCTGTTCAGAGTAGAGCTTGGCGAGACTGACGACGGTGTGCAAACCGAGCGCCAAGGCGCCAGCAAACGGGCCGATGCCGACGGCAATTACGAACACAATCGCCATCACCAGGGCTTCGACCGACCGCAGGGTGTTGAGGAACAAGCGGGCAACATAGTAGATAACAAGGCCATGCGGCAGAATGTCTTTGGGCTTAACAATGATTGCCAGCAGCAAACCGAGGGTCGCACCGATGGCGGCCGGCCAGTACACGGTGAGCTCCGGGCGGCCCCAGCGGTAGAGCCATTCCAGCAGAGCGCCACCCAGCAGGAAAATGACGGTGCTGGCGCTGGTCATAAGCACCAGGTTGAGGGCTTTACCGATGCCAGGCGAGAGGGTCTCGGCCATGCGCTGGCCCAACCGGGAAAGTGCGCTGCTGATGGCCGCACCGGCCGACAGAGCCCCGAGAACCGGGATGAGCAGGCGCAGGATTTCACCAGACTGGAAGAAAAGCGTGCCGAGGAAGGCAAAACGACCCAGGCTGGCAGTAATGGCTGCACCGAGGATGTTCATCAGGGCGGCCAACTGGTAGAGGCCGAAGAAAACCAGCAGCAGGGCGACCAGCAGGGCAGCCTGGCGAGCGAGCTTCACCCCGGTAGTAGGCGGGTGGTCCTCCACCTGGGGCAACGCCCAGCGGAAGACGGCGCCAAAGATGGCCGGCGCGATGACCACGCTGGCCAGCACAACCAGCAGGTTGCTGGCAAAGGGCTGACTCTGGGCGGCGACCCAATGAACCACCTGCAAGCCGAGCCAGAAGCCGATGGGCCAGCCGAGCAGCGAGAGGGCAATGCTGGCCAACGGGCTGCGGACTGGTTTCATCAGGTTGCGGGCGGCGATAAAGCTCAAGGGAATGGCCAGGATGGTACCGGCGACGGTGGCGAGGAGCGCCATGAAGACCGTTTCAACGATTTTGTCCCAGGTATCATGGGCTGTGGTCGTAAAATACGGCGCGCCAACATTTTCACGGGCGGTGACGCGAATGAGTTGAAAGTCTTCGGATTCGCGGTTGGGCAGACGGAACTCAACGCTGAAGTAGCCGCTGGCATCGGTGACGATGCCAGCCCGGCCAAGTTCAAGCGGGTTGTTTGGGTCGCTATCCGGCACAAAGCGGATCGAGCCTTCGGTGAAGGGGGCAAAGCCGAAACCTTCGACCAATACGGTCTCGGTGGGGGCGCCACAGGCCGGGGTAACGACAACGCGCAGGGTATCCGGCTGGTCGATGGCCTCAAAATCTGCGACGCGGTCATCCGGGGCGCAGGGCACAAAAATGGGGGTATTGACCACCACGATGGTCTGGTCATATTCAAAAATATCCGGGCGGGCCAGGGCGCGAATCACACGGGTGAGGCTTTCCTGGCGGCGTTCGCTCTGCAACTCGCCCAGATTTACTTTCGTGACCTCGAAGCCGTAGGCGAAGATAACGCCGGTCAGCAGAATGTACAGGCCGAGGCGAAGGGATTTCCAGAGGGAGGCTTTGGGTGTCGGTTTCATCGGCTTACCCTACCCGTTCGGCGTCGCGGCCGTAGATTTCTTTGAACTTGGCATCATCAATTTCCTGCGGCAAGCCTTCAAAGACCAGTTCGCCTTCGTTGAGGGCGACGACCCGGTCGGCATAGGCATGGACAAGATCAAGGAAGTGGAGGCTGCACAGAACAGTGACGCCATCTTTTTTGTTGATGTCTTCCAGGTGCTTCATGATGCTGTGGGCCAGCACCGGGTCGAGGCTGGCGACCGGTTCATCGGCAAGGATGATTTCCGGGTCCTGCATGAGGGCGCGGGCAATGCCGACGCGCTGCTGCTGGCCGCCAGAGAGCGCATCGGCGCGCTGGTTGTATTTATCGGCAATGCCAACGCGCTCCAGTTGTTGCATGGCTTTTTCCATATCGGTCTTGGGAAAACGATTGACCAGGCTCCAGGCCGGGTTTACATAGCCAAGGCGACCGGCCAGCACATTGGTAATGACCTTGCTGCGGTGAACGAGATTGAAGTGCTGGAAAACCATGCCGATGCGGCGACGAATGCGGCGCATTTCTTCGGGGGAGGCGGCAGTGATGTCTTCGCCATTCCAGAGTATCTGGCCGGCGGTGGGTTCAATCAGACGATTAATGCAGCGCAGCAGGGTGGACTTGCCGGAACCACTCAACCCGATGACGGCCAGAAATTCGCCTTTGGGGGCATTGAAGCTGACATTTTTGAGGGCCTGAACCCCGCCATCATATGTTTTTGAAACATTTTTGATTTCAAGCATGGATGTCTCCTGAGTTAACCGGAGGAGGCTGAGCGGACGGTGTTTTGGCTGGGTGTGCGCTTCGAAGCCCGAGGAGTGTTGTGAATGAAGACAGTTAATAGAACAAGGATAATTGCAACCTGGGGCAGGGTGTTAGCCCTGCCCCAGGTGAAAAGCTTACTGCAAGGGTTTAGCGGAGGTCTTCGAGCGTCAGCCCGTTGGCGATCACGAGCAGACGGATGAAGTCGTAGT
>JANJTX010000086.1 GCA_024710875.1 Anaerolineales bacterium
TGGGCGAAGCCGCCCTGCTGGTGGAGGCCACCCGCCCGGAAGAAATCGCCGCCGCCATCCTGCGCTTGCACACCGAGCCGGAGTTGCGCGCCGCGTTCATTGAACGCGGCCGGGCGCGCGCTGCTCGCTGGACGGTGGATGATTTCGTACGCGGGGTCTTTAAGATTTTGGACGACTTTGAACCTTATCGCCGCACCTGGCGCTAAGCCGGTTTTTCAAACACCCCCAACAGCAAACTGCCCAACGCATGCCCGCGGGCCTGCTCCAGCCGGTGGGCGGCCTCGGCCGCGCCGCGCCCCAAGACCGCCAGCCACGGCGCGATGAAATTCAAACTGCGGATTTCCACCACCCGGTAGCCGGTGTCTTTGGCCAGGGCCGCCAGCCGCGCCCGGCTGTACAGCGCCACATGCTGGCTGTCTTCCATCACCGGCACCAGGCCGCTGCGGTCCAGCAGCCATTCAATCGCCGGCCACAGGCTGCGCGCATTGGGGGTGGTAATCACCAGTCGCCCGCCGGGCGCCAGCAGGCGCTGGAACTCGCCAAAAACCTGGCGTGCCTGTTCCGGGTAAATATGTTCCAGTACTTCCAGAAAAACGATTCGGTGGATGCTCCCCGCTTCAAACGCCAGTTCATCCACCAGCCCCAGCCGAAATTCCAAATTGGGGCGCTGAAAGGTCTGGCTGGCGTAACGGATGGCATCCGGGTTGTTGTCCACCCCGGTCACCTGTACCGCTGGGTCGGCCGCCAGCCGGTCGGCCAGCACCCCGGAGCCGCAGCCCACATCCAGCACCCGCTCGCCGGGTTGCGGCGCCAGCCAGCGGGCGGCCTCGCGGTACTTGAAGTCATGCCAGGCGCGTTGCGGCGCCCAGCCCTGCGTCAGCACCCGGTGCTGGTAGCCGCCGGAGATGACGATTTCATCGCCCATGCGGCGCGGGGTTGGTTCAGTCATGAGCGCTCCCGTTGGTCGTACAGGCCGCGACGGTAGTTAAGGTGAATGTGGCCCACATCCCACAGCATCGTCAGGCCGTCCCGCATCAGGTCAATACCGGATTCTTCCCACAACCGCAGCCGCACCGGCAGGCGTTTAATATCGTAGTTGCGTTTCAGGGCGATATACAGCAATTCCACATCCATTGCAAAGCGGTTGATACGGCTGACGCCAAACAGGTCTTCCGCTACCTTGGCCTGAAAGCCTTTCAGGCCGCATTGGGTATCATATATCCCCCCGACAAAGAAGCGACCCACAAAACCCGAGAACAGGCGGCTGCCCCACCGGCGCGTCTGCGGAATTTCCTGAAAATAGTTGGAGCCGGGCAGCGTGCGGTCGCCAATCACCAGATGAAATTCCTTCTCGCGGACGTAACGATAGAACAGCTCAATGCTCTCCAGTTCGTAGGGTATATCGGCATCCGTAAATATCCGTACTGCCCCGTGGGCCGCCAGCATCCCGGCCCGTACGGCGGCGCCCTTGCCTTGGTTGTGCGGCAGGCCAATGAAACGGCAGTCGTGCCTTTCCGCCACCTGCCGCGTGGCGCCCGCATCGTCGCTACCATCATCCACCACCAGAATCTCGCTGCGGATGGGCAACCGGGCCAGGTAGGTCTGCAGGCCGGGCAGGTGCTTTTCCAGCAGGGTCGCGGCGTGGTAAGCGGGCAGAATCAGGCTGAGGTCAGTAGGTGGAGGCATGGATGCAGGGCATTATAATGTGCGCTTGCCAACCGGTACACGCGGCTTGCCTGAAAAAATACTCTTGAGGAAACCATCAATGAAAAGAATCCTGCGTTCTCCTGCCTGGCAGGTTTTTGCAGGCAGCAGCCTGCTGGCTCTGGCGATCTATCTTGGAGTCGCCCGGGTCTCGCCCGCACACCTTGAAAGCCCTTACCTCGACTCTTTTCTGCGCCTCGGCGCCCTGGTTTTTGTGGTCCTGTTGGCGCTGGTCTGGCGCGCTGGCAGAAGCGCCCATTACAAAGCCGCCCTGGCCATCGGCGCGCTCGCCGTTTTTCTGGTTTTTGTGGTTGCCCTGCCCTTGAGTCATACTTCTTATGCGCCGGGCGGCGTGATTGGTGACCGTCTGTTCGAGCTGGCCCAGATTGCGACCTTTGCGGATTCGCCCCAAAACCGCGATTTTGCCTACAAAGATCTGCCTGCTTTTTACCCGCCCTTGTATTACTACCTGTTGGGCCGGCTGGCGGCCTTCTCTGGCCTGGCGGCCTATAAGGTATTGAAATATGGCTTCCTGCTGCTGGCCTTTTTGCTGCCCTGGCTTACCTGGGGGCTGTGGCGGCCGGTTGCCGGGCCGGGCCGGGCGGCGGTACTTGCGCTGATATTGACCCTCGCCATCTATCAGGATTGGGGCAAACCGCAGGTGTGGTTGAGTCTGTTCCTCTTTGTACCCTGGTGGCTGGGGTGGATCGAAAGACAACCGCCGTCTGAAAGGCGGGCGCGCCTCCTCTGGTTCCTGGCGGGCGGCTTGCTGGGCGCGGCCATCTTTATGCTGCAATACTACTGGTTCCTGATTGCCGGCGTGACCCTGCTGCTGGGTGGGTGGCTGAAGGCCGCCCCGGATTCTGACCCGCCCCGCTTTGCAGATAAGTTATGGATGCTGATGGCGGCGGCCCTGTTTTCGTCCCCCTATTGGGGGCCGCTGTTGTTGAGCCTGCTGCAAACCAGCCAGGTGGAAGCCCTCCAGAATCGTTTCTGGGACCCCGGCTTTTTGCGCTTTGAACTGCCCTTCCTCAACCCGACCATCAACGGCCTGTTCCTGTTGCTTGGGTTCATCTGGCTACTCGGCCGCTGGCGTACTCAACCGCTGGCAGCCGCGCTCTTGCGGCTGACGCTGGCCTGCTGGCTGTGGCTGGGGCTGGGGTACGGGCTGATTTTGCTCAACCAGCCCATTCTGGCGGTTAAGGCCAACGAGTTATTGCTGGTTGTACTGGGGGCGGCGGCGTGTCTGGCCGTGTTTGAAATCCTGGAACACCTGCTGGCCCGCCCGCGCTTTGGCGAGTGGGTGCGAGCGGCCGGGCCAGCCCTGACGCTGGCGCTGGCGCTGAACTTCGCTTTCCGGCTGGCGCTCGGTTTTGGGGTGGCCGAGCCCATCACTACTGCCCGCCAGGCAGCCTACCCAACTGCGCTGGTGGCCGCTTACCAGCAGGCGGCTGCTTCCGGCGAAACCCGGGGCGCCGCGCTGGTGGATACGCATTACCGCGAGTTGCTCGTTTACCAGCCCCTTAACGTGTACGTCATGTGGAATCCGCATTTCAATCATCCCGCTGCCCGGCTGAGCCAGCGGCTGGATGCGCTCAAACACTTGAGTCGCACCGCAGACCCGGCGGCCTTTGCAGCCCTGGCCGCAGAAATGCCCGGCGGTCCCATCGAGCTGTTCCTGCTGCGCCCTACCGCCGCCGGGTATGTGCTCGAGACCTACGCCGATGACTTCCCCAACCTCTCGCATACCCTCACCTTTCTGTTCTCGGAAAGCCAGTTCGGCGCCGACCATTTCGAGAAAATTCAGGTGGGTGAGTACGTATTCTTCCGGGCGCTGCCCTGAAGACCAGGCCCCGGTCGGTATATAATTAAGCCAATGACTTCCTTCACGCCGCGTATCAGCGTGGTTACCTCCCTTTTTCATGGCTGTCGTTATCTGGCGGGTTTTCTCGAAAACCTTTCCGAGCAAACCTGCTTTCCCGATTGTGAACTCATCCTTGTTCATAACGAGCCCGAGCCGGAAGAGTTAGCGCTGGTGCGCGGCTTTATCGCTGATTATCCCCACCAGGTTCAGCACTTGGTGGTCGAGACGGTGGAAAGCCTGAGCGCCTCCTGGAACCGCGGTTGCACCGCGGCGCGCGGCGAATACATAGCCATCTGGAACGTGGATGACCGCCGTACGCCCGAGTCGCTTGCCAGCCAGGTACAGGCCATTGCTCCCCATCCGGCGGCGGCCCTGTGCTACGGCGACTATCTCGAAGTCCCCCGCTACGGAGAAGAGGCCGGCGAGCGGCGCGAAACCCCGCCCTATGCGGCTGGCTTTTTCCAGCGCGCTTTTCCGCAGGGTGGCGCATTCTGGCTGTTGCGGCGCATGGCGCTCCAGCAGGTTGGGCCGTTTGATGAACAATTTCGGGTCGGCCCGGATATGGAACTCTCGTTGCGCATGGCGGTCAATGGCCTGGAAATGGTGCGGGCGCCGGGTTTGCTTGGCTATTTCACCAACGAGGCCAAGGGGTTGAGCACTCGCCAGGGTGCTGAACCGGCGGCGGTGGAACGCACCGCCATCCAGTTGCGATATGCCGTCTACGATAAGATTCGCCCCGAGTACCAGGAAGAAGCCTATCTGTATCGCATCGACGAAATTCAAACCGGCCCGGACTGGCAGCCGCTGGCGGCCTACTGGCCCAGGCTGCGCGCCTACCGCCGCCCCCGCCGGGTGTTGTGGCTGGCCGGCTGGCTGCGCCTGACGCTGCGGGCCCTCCTGACCCGGCTCGGTCTGCTGGAACGCTTGCACGAATGGCAGGCGCGCGTCCTCAAGCGTGAGGTCTGACCGTGGCCCGCACCCAAACGCCCACCGTCAGCGTGATCCTGCCGACCTATAACCGGCCCGCGCTGGTGCAGGAAGCGATTGCCAGCGTGCTGGCCCAGACCTGGACCGACTTTGAATGCATTGTGATTGATGACGGCTCAACCGCAGACACCGCGCGCGCCCTGCAACCCCTGGCTGAAGCCGGGCACATCCGTTACACCCGCCAGGAGAATGCCGGGCTGGCCGCCGCACGCAACCACGGGTTGCGGCTGGCGCGCGGCGCGCTGATTACTTTTCTGGATGATGATGACCTGTACCAGCCGGAAAAACTCGCCAAACAGGTCGCTTATTTCAAAGCCCATCCGGAAACTCAACTGCTGCATTGCTGTTTCTCTAAATTTGATGAAACCGGGCGCGACCTCGGCCTGCGCGATACCACCTGGTTTCAGGGCTGGCTCTACCCCGAGATTCTCGCCCATTGGGGCATGTTGATGGCAACCCCCTGCGTCATGGCCCGGCGGGCTGTTTTTGATACCGTCGGCGGCTTTGATGAATCTTTTAAGGCGGCCGAAGACCTGGACATGTGGCGGCGGATAGCTCGTCATGCCCCCTTCCATGTGCTGCCAGAGAGCCTGGTGCGCATCCGCCAGCAGGCGGTTAGCATGTCCAGCGACAAGACTCACGCCGCCGCTCATTTCCAAATCATGCTCGACAAAGCCTTTGCTGATGACCCGAGCCTTTCGCCCGCCTTACGCAAGCGGGCGCAGGCGGCCATGTACACCAACGTCGCCCACAACTTGCTGGGCGCCGGCGGCCCCGCGGAAATGCGCTTGGCGCGCCAGCATGCTCGCACCGCCCTGCGGCTGCGCCCATTCTCTGGCCCGGCCTGGGCTGGTTGGGCGGCCTCGTGGTTGCCTGCGGGCTGGCGCGCCGGTTTGGCCGGGCTTTTGCGACGGCTGCGTTTTCGCCAACCGCCTGTATAATTCAGGCCGCATGTCTTCCCCCAAACCTTCTATTCTATTGCTCGGTTCGCAGATGGCCCAGGCCGGCGCTCAGGAAGTACTGCTCACCCAGGCGCGCTGGTTCCACGCTCGGGGCTACCCGGTAACCGCCGCCTTTTTTTATGACCGGGATGGCCTGGCCGCAGGCTGGCAGGCCGCCCATCCTTTCCCGGTCATCAGTCTGGAAGCCTGGGCGCAGGGCTTGCCGCTCTGGCGCAAGGCCGCCCGCCTGCTGGCCGGGCTGGGCCGCCTGTGGCGTCTGCTGCGCCGTCAACGCTTTGGGATTATCGAAACTTTCACCCCCGATAGCGACCTCGCTGGCCTCCCGCTGGCGTGGCTGGCGGGCGTGCCGGTGCGAGTTGCCACTCACCACGGCTACATTGAGGGCATGGGCCGGCTGAAAATGCGCTTGCACGGCCTGCTGGTCAATTCCGGGCTGGCCTCGGCGCTGGTGGCCGTCTCAGACCAGGTGCGCGAGCTTGCCGTACAGCAGGAAGGCGTTCAAGCGGGCCGCGTGCGGGTTATTCGCAATGGCATCCAGCCAGTGGCTCTGCCGTCCCCGCCGGTGCGCGCCCGTTTGCGAGTCGAACTGGCCGTTCCGGCCGATGGCCTGCTGGTCTTCAATGCCGCCCGTTTCACCTCCCAAAAAGGCTATGCCCACCTGCTTGAAGCGGTGCCGGCGGTGCTGGCCGCCTGCCCCCAGACCGTCTTTGCCTTTGCGGGCGAAGGCCCCTTGTGGGGCGAGATGCAGACCCTCGCACAGGAACTGGGCGTTTCCGGGCAGGTGCGCTTTTTGGGCGTGCGCCGCGATGTGCCGGATTTGCTCGGCGCGGCGGATGTCTTTGTGATGTCTTCACTCTCGGAAGGCCTGCCGATGGCCCTGCTGGAAGCGATGAGCGCCGGGTTGCCCTGCGTGGTGACCGCCCTCGAGGGCATCCGCGAAGTGGTGCAGCCTGGCTATAATGGATGCCTGGTGCCGCCCGGTGATTCCGAAGCGCTGGCGGCCGCCCTGATTGAAGCCTTAAACGATTCAGAGTTGCGGGCGCGCCTGGGCGCGGCTGCTCGCCATACGCTGTTGGAGAATTACACTGTGGACCGCATGTGCAGGGAATATGAAGCTGTCTTTCAAAGCCTGTTATCGGAGGCACACCAGTGAACGCCGGTTTACGCGCCGTTGTCTTCGCCGCCGTGCTGGCCGTGCTGGCTCTTGCCCTGGTGGAAGTGGGTCAGGCGGGCTGGGCGTCCGGCCATGATATCCTGCGCTATTCGTTTAAATGGGCCGCGACCCTGGCGGGCTTTGCCATCGGGCTTGGCCTGCTCGCTGCGCTCGCCTGGGCGGTCCTTTACCGGTCCGAGTGGCTGGCGCGCCACTTGGCGCGCCTGAATCCGGGGCGCGTTCGCGGGCTCATCGCCCTCGCCCTGCTCGTCCTGCCGGCCTGGTTGCTGCTCTATTCCCCCTGGGGCGACCTGTTCAACGGTTTCTTCTTCCGCCTGACCCTGTTCCTGGCCGCCTGCGGGCTGGCCGCCCTGTTCTGGACTCCCCGCCCGAGCCTGCCGGGTTGGGAAATCCTGCTGCTGGTCGGCTTGTTGTGCGGCAGCCTGTTCTCGCTGGCCAAATTGTTCGTCAATGTCACCGATTACCCCTTCTCGCTGGCCTGGTCGGAAGGCAACCGCCTGTATGATTATTCGGCTCTGTGGGGGCGCGAGCTCTACAATTTCCCCGCCGACCAGCCGCTGTACGCCGCCATTGACCCCGGGCGCCAAGCTTTGGGTGGCCTGCCGTGGCTGTTCATGGCGCAGCCGCCCATCTGGCTGGTGCGCGCCTGGGGTGGGTTGGTGGTCAGCATCCCCTACATTCTCCTTGGCCTGCTGGCCGTCCGGCGTGACCGGGCCAACCCACGCCCCTGGCTGTGGTTCGGCTTGTGGACGTTCCTCTTTCTTAACCAGGGCCCCATCTACACCCCGCTGGTGCTGGCGGCCGCCTTGGTGGCGCTGGCCCGGCGCGCCCCACTCTGGCTGGCCTTCCTGCTGGTGATGCTCTCCGGCTACATCGCCTACCACAGCCGCCTTTCGTGGATGATAGCCCCGGCGCTCTGGGCCGGCATGCTGGCCCTCGCCGATGGCGGCTCACAGCCGCCGCGGGCCGCCTGGTTGCGTGGGCTGGCGCTGGGCGTGGCGGGTGTGCTGGGCAGTTTTGTGCTTACAGTCGTCTGGCCGCCTTTATGGGTGTATTTCCAGGGCTTGTTTGCTGGCACGGTCAGTGAAACCGCGCCGGGTACGGCTGCCATCGTGGCCGGTACGGTCGCCTCCGGGGCGGTCAGTGTGGTGGAAACCAGCGCCCAGATCGCCACCCAGCAAACGCTGCTCTGGCAACGCCTGTTGCCAAACGCCTCGTTTGGGATGGGTGTTTTGCTGGGGTTGCTGTTGGCGACCCTGCCCCTGATTTTGCTGTTAGGTTGGGCGGCGCGGCGCGGTTACTGGCAGCCCGGCCGCTGGCCGGGGCTGGCCGTGCTGGCGGCCCAGGCGGTCTTTCTGGGGGTCGGTCTGACCGCCAGCGTCAAAGTCGGCGGCGGGTTGGACCTGCACAATCTGGATATGTTCCTGGTGGGGATGGTGTTCGTGGCCGCCCTCGGCTGGGAAGCCGCCCGCCCGGCTGAATGGTTGGCACGCCTGCGCACGTCTCCCGCTGCCCGCGCCGGCCTATTGCTCGCCATCTATATCCCCGCATTTGTACCGATGGTGGATGCTCATCCACTGGCCCTGCCCTCGCAAGAAGTTACCCAGACCACCCTGCGCAATGTGCAGGCCTATGTCTCTTGTGCCGCCCAACACGGCCCGGTCTTATTCATGGACCAGCGCCAACTGCTCACCTTTGGCGCGGTGGAGAATGTACCCCTGATAGCGCACTATGAGAAGAAAGAAGTCATGGATGCCGCCCTCGCCGCCGATTCGGCTTACTTTGAAGAGTTCTATGCCGACCTGGAAGCAGGGCGCTTCAGCCTGATTGTCTCGGAGCGCGCCGCCGTCATTTATAAAGAAGGCGGCGCCAGCCTGGCCGATGAGAACAACGCCTGGGTGACCTGGGTCAGCGAACCGCTGTTGCGTTACTACGAATCGGCCATCGACTCAAAGCAGGTGCGGATTGAACTCTTCCTGCCGATAGAACGCGACTTTGAGTGTCCGTAGGGCCGGCGCCCGTAGAAGTAAACATGATCAGGATCGATTTTCTCGCCGACCATCTGGATGTCATCCCCATATTGGCGCAATGGTTTCGCGCCCAATGGCCGGACTACTTTGCGGATTGGTCGCAGGCTGATATGGAACAGGACTTTCTGATAGATGCCCGGCGTGAGGGCCTTCCCATCCGCCTGGTTGCCTTCGAAGGCAACCAACTGGTCGGCACCATCATCCTGCGCGAGCCGGGGAATGAAGCCCTGGCCGACTTCCACCCGGAATTGGGCGGCCTGTATGTTCTCGAAACACAGCGCGGCCGCCGCTTCGGCAGCCAGTTGGTGCAGGCTGGTATGAACCTCGCCCGCCAGCAGGGCTTTGAATCGGTCTATGCCACCACCACCGCCGCCGCCGGGATTCTGAAACGCCTGGGCTGGCAATATATCAAGCCCGTGGTTCAAAGTGATGGGGAATTTTCGCTGTATCAATGCAAACTGACAGGGTAGTCCGGTAAAGTCGAATACCTCCGTACAAATAAATGTCGCGTACAAAAAAAGTCTTGGATTGGAATCTGAGGAAAGTTGAGTCTTCTATGCCGTTTATACCACAATAAAGATTGAAACTGGTTGTTCCTCCGTGTTACTGAATTGCCGGTTTTGTGACAATAAAGATTTGGACTGCTGTATTCCGCAGTGCAGTTTTCCGAATGATATCTCACAATCCCTTCAGCTACAAAGTGCCCTAACTACCCATGACCTGATAATCATGGTGCCCAAAGATTCAATTTTCTTTTGGTATGATTTTAGGGGAGCCTTACCTTACCGCCTACTTGTTCACTTCAATCGAGGAGGTCCAAGAAATCACCGAGCTGTGGCTGGAAGAGTACAACGCTGTGCGACCGCATGCTGCCCTGGGCAATGTCCCCCCATATCAGTATGCCCCCAACCCAGCGCGATTTTTTGCATCTGTCTCATCTCCGTAGTTTCTCATGGAGTGTGACATTTCTAAGTGAAATACTGCGAGGTGTTGACTTTGCCGCATAGAGTAGATACAATGTTCAGTATATAAATCTCAGCGAGGTGGAAATGGAGATTGTAAAAAGGGAATGGTTAGATAGAATTCAGACAATACTAGCATTTATTGTCCTTATCTTTGTGTTTTTTCAAATTTATGAATATCTCGAGTTCCAGACATTGCCCTCCCCGGCATTGGTTTCATTTTTTATTGGACTTCTAGTTCTGAGAAATGTGGTCTATTTTCTAGAGCCTGTTATGGACTTTGAGCCAGTGATAGACTTCGGGCATGACCCGAAAAAAC
>JANJTX010000020.1 GCA_024710875.1 Anaerolineales bacterium
GGATGCCGATATCGTCATGTTCATCTACCGCCCCGACCTCGCCGACCCGGAAACGGTCAAGAAAAAAGTGGCTGAAATCATCATCGCCAAGCACCGCAACGGCCCCACTGGTAGCATTGAGCTGGTCTTCCGCGATGCCCAGGCCCAGTTTGTGGATGCCGCCACCCACCACATGGATTTCTCCGGGGTGTAGCGCCCCGCAATACAACTGCCACGCCATTGCCTTGCAGGCAACCCCGCCGTAATTTACAATTCACCTGATGGATGATTCCACTCCCCTCGACGCGCCGCGCCCCGCCCTGCCCGCCCCGGCCGGGCTGTTTGCCCTGCGTTCGCGCGCCCTGCCCCTCACCGTCTTCGCCTTCCAGTTGGCCGCCCTGATTGCACTGGCAATTGCGCCGGTGCTGGCCGCCCGCTGGCTGGGTCAGCCGTTCCTCGGCGTACTGATTGAGCCCGACCTGCGCATCTCGGAGGCTGGCGCGGTGCGGCCATTCAGTTGGCGCATCCAGCCGCCCGGCCTGCCGGCCGGGGCGCAGATTCTGCATGCCGAAGGCCAGCGCGTCACCTCGCTGGAAGAACTGCAAACCCTGCTCGCCGGGCGCATCTCCGGCGAACTCATCGCCCTTGACCTCTTCCTGCCGGATGGCAGCCTGCTGGCTGCTACCGGCCGCCTGCAACCCTTCCCATTGCTGGACAGCCTGGTCTATTTCTACCTGCCCTACGGCCTCGCCCTCGTCTTTCTGGCCTTGAGCCTGTGGGTGCTGCAAATGCGCCAGATTGAGCGCACCGGCCGGGCCTTCAGCCTCACGGCCGCCGCCCTGGCCCTCGTGCTGGGCTGCCTGTTTGACTTTTACACCACCCAGCGCCTGCTCGGCTTCTGGTTGCTGGGGCTGGGCGTCTTTGGCGGCGGCCTGCTGCAACTGGCCCTCATCTTCCCCAGCCCGTGCCGCCCGGTCGCCAATCTGCCGTGGCTCTCCTGGCTGGGCTATGGCCTGGGAATCGTCCTGGCCGTCCGCGCCCGCCTGGCGGTCAATACCCCGCTGGCCTTCCACCCCGCCCTGCAATCGCTGCTGGCTTTCACCGCCGCCGCCGTAGTACTGCTGGTCATCAGCCTGCTCTGGACCCGCTTCCGCTCACCCTCGCCCATTGACCAGCAGCAAACCCGCGTCGCCCTGTGGGCGGCCATGCTCGGTTTCACCCCTGTTTCCATCTGGGCCGTCAGCACCCTGCTCACCCCCGATTCGCTCGCCCGCCTGCCGCTGGTAGCCGTTCTGTTGCCCGGCGTGCTCTTCCCGGTCGGGCTGGCGTTTGCCATCCTGCGCTTCCGGTTTTCCAGCAGCGACTATCTCATCAGCCGCACCCTGGTTTATGCCATCCTCACCATTCTGGCCGGGGTGGGCTACGCCCTGCTGGTCAGCGGGTTGAGTTTCATCGTGGGCGATGCCCTGCAAGCCAATAACCCCGCCCTGCTCGGCGCGCTGGTTTTCATCCTCGCCCTCGTCTTCAACCCCCTGCGCAACCGGCTGGAACGGGTCATCAACCAGCTCTTCTTTCGTGGCGAAACCGCCCAGCGCGCCCAACTGGCCGAGTTTGAAGAAGACCTCGCCCGCGCCCTGGAAACCAGCGACATCACCGGCCAGTTACGCGCCGCCGTCGAGCGCAACCTGCAACCTGCCCGCCTGCACATCTTCCTCCACAACGCCGCCACCGGCCTGTACGAAGCCAGCCCGGATGCCAGCCGCCGCCCGACCACCGACATTCGCTTTGCCCTCACCAGCCCGCTGGCCGCCCACCTCGGCAGCCCCGGCGCGGCCCTGTACCTTGGCAGCGGCCAGCCCCTGCCGCCGGAACTCAACCCCGAAAAAGCCCGCCTCGCCCTGCTGGGGGCGGCCCTCTTCATCCCCCTGCCCGGCCAGCAACGCCTCGGCGGCTGGCTGGCCCTCGGGGCACGCGCCAGCGGCGAAGCCTACACCGGGCCGGATGTCAGCTACCTGCGCGCCCTCGGCGAAAAAGCCGGCCTCGCCCTGGAGCGCAGCCAGGTGCTGGCCGATAAAGACCGCCGCGTGCTGGAAATGAACGTCCTCACCCGCGTGGCCCAGGGCGTCAATGTCACCCTGGACTTTGATGACATTCTGGAACTCATCTACGCCCAAACCCGCCAGGTCATCCCTACCGATGACTTTTCCATCACCCTCTATGATGTCCCCACCGGCGGCCTGCGGCATGCCTTTTACGTGGAACGCGACGACCGCCTGATAGAACAAGAAAACCGCCTGATCCCCTCCGGGCGCGGCCTCGCTCGCCTGGTGCTCGAATCCAGCCGCCCGATGACGGTGGATGACTATGAGCGCGCCTGCCGCGGCCAGCGCGTCCTGCCCGCCCGCGAAGGCATCTTCGCCTGGATGGGCGTGCCCCTCAACGCCGGCGCCGAAACCATCGGCGTGGTCAGCGTCAGCAGCCGCGACCCGGCCATCCGCTACACCGAAGACCAGCGCGGCATCCTCCAGGCCATCGCCGACCAGGCCGCCGGCGCCATCGTCAAAGCCCGCCTGCTGGAAGAATCCCAGCGCCGCACCCGCCAGTTGGCCAAACTGAACGAAGTCGCCCAGAGCCTGTCTTCCAATCTGGAAGTCGCCCCGCTGCTGGATAACATCCTGCGCAGCGCCGTAGAAATCCTCAACTGCGAGGCGGGCAGCCTGCTCACCCTCGATGAAGAAACCAACGAACTGGTCTTTGATGTCGTCGTCGGCCCGGTTGCCAGCGACCTGCGCGGCACCCGCATGGCGGCTGGCAGCGGGCTGGTTGGCAAATGCGTCAGCACCCGCCAGCCCTTCATCGTTAACAACGTCAAGCAAAGTCAGGACTGGGAATCCGGCAAGGATGAAGAAACCGGCTTCGTCACCCGCGGCATCCTCGGCGTACCGATGATGGTCAAGGACCGCGTCCTGGGTGTGATTGAAGTCATCAACAAAAAAGACGGCATGCCTTTCAGCCAGGATGATATGGAGCTGCTGACCGCCTTTACCGGGCAGGCCGCCATCGCCCTGGAAAATGCCCGCCTCTACACCCTCACCGACCAGCAATTGGCCTCGCGTGTCGAGGAACTTTCGGTCATGCAGCGCATTGACCGCGAACTGAACACCAGCCTGGATGTCGCCCGCGCCATGCGCATCACGCTGGAATGGGCCATCCGCCAGAGCGCCGCCGTGGCTGGTCTGGTGGGCGTGGTGGAAGAAGCCGGCCTGCGCCTGGTGGCCTCCGAGGGCTACGAAACTGAACTCGAAGGCTACCGTGAAACCGGCGTATTACCGCTGGAAATGCCGGCCCTGGCCGAAGCCGTGCGTACCGGGCGCGTCCAGTTGCCGGACTCAAGCCGCCTCACCCTGCGGGATGCCCTGCTGGCCGGCGCCCAGGGCCAGATTGTCATCCCCATCCGCCGCGAGACGGATGTCATCGGCCTGCTCCTCCTGGAAAGTGTGGAGCGCGAAGGCTTTGACGAAGAGGCCCAGTCCTTCCTCATCCGCCTCGCCGACCATGCCGCCATCGCCATCGCCAACGCCCAGCTCTACGCCGAAGTGCAGCGCGCCAACCTCGCCAAGAGCGATTTTGTGTCCTTCGTATCGCATGAACTCAAAACGCCCATGACCTCCATTCGCGGCTACGCCGATCTGCTGGCGGCGGGCGCGGTTGGCCCGATTACCGAAGCCCAGACCGAATTCATCGCCACCATCCGCAGCAACGTCAGCCGCATGGCGACCCTCGTCTCGGACCTGGCGGATGTCAGCCGCATTGAAGCCGGCCGCCTGCACCTTGAATTCGCCGCCGTCGCCATCCCGGATGTCATTCAGGAAGTCACCCGCGCCACCAAAGCCCTGATTGATGAAAAAGAGCAAACCCTGGTGCTGAACCTGCCCGAAGACCTGCCCCAGGTGTGGGGCGACCGCAACCGCCTCGCCCAGGTGCTCACCAACCTCACCAGCAACGCCCACAAGTACACTCTGCCGGGCGGCACGGTCACCCTGCATGCCCGCCGCGCCCGCAACGAGTGGGATGAGCAGGGTGCCGATGAAGTCGTGGTGATTTCCGTACAGGATACCGGCATCGGCATCAAGGAAGACGACCAGAAATACATCTTCACCCAATATTTCCGCACCGATGAAGGCAAAGATACCGCCCCCGGCACTGGCCTCGGCCTCAACATCGCCCGCTATCTGGTGGAAATGCAGGGCGGCAAAATCTGGTTTGAGAGCGCCTTCGGTCAGGGTACGACCTTCCACTTTACCGTCCCAGTCGCCGACCCTGACGCGGTGAAGAGTTAGCCATGGCAGTGCATGCCGCCGTTGGCCAGGCCAGCAACCTGGATGGGCGTGAAGCCGCGACCCAGGCCGCCTACGCCGCCCTGACGCAGATGGGCGCTACCCGCCCGGCCGCGGCCCTGCTCTATGCCAGCCATGAGTACGATATCCAGCAACTCATCAGCGGTCTTTCCGGCCAGCTGGGCGATACGCCCATCTTCGGGCAGAGTGTTCAGGGCGAGTTCGGGCCGCAGGGCGTAAGCCAGCGCAGTGTGGCCGTGGCCCTGATTGGCGGCGATGAATTGAATGCCCGCACCGGCTGGGCGCCCGGCTTCAACGAACAACCCCACCGCGCCGTGGAGCAACTGGCGCTCACCCTGGAACTGGGCGCCAACAGTCGCGGCGCCCTGCTACTGGCCGGCAGCGCCCAAACCAGCGACGGCGATTCGGCCGCCGCCAGCCTGCCACCCGGCGCCTACACCCTGGCCGGGGCGTTATCCGGCGGTGAACTGCGCCGCGGCCGCAACTACCAGGTGGGCGGCAACCAGAACGGCAGCGCCGGCGTAGCCGCCCTGTACTTCGGCCACGGTCTCACCGCCGGGGTGGGCTACGGCCACGGCTGGCAGCCGGTCGGCCGGTTCTTCAAAGTCACCGGGGCGCGCGGCGCCTGGCTGCGCATGCTTGATGGCAAGCCCGCCAGCGAAGCCTATGCCAGCGTCTTTGGCCGCCCGGCGCGCGAATGGGGCTTCCCGCCCCTCAATGAACTGGTACGGCTGTACCCGCTGGGCATTGAAACCGACGGCGAAACCGAATGGCAGGTGCGCACACCGCAGTTGGTGGAAGCCGATGGCAGCCTGCGCCTCAACACCCCCCTGCCCGAGCACGCCCTGGCCAACCTGCTCATCGGCAGCGCCGAAGCTTGCCTGGAAGCCGCCCGCGCCGCCACCGAGCAGGCCCGCGCCGCCCTGCAGGGCGCCACCCCGCGTCTCGCCATTGTGCTGGCCGATAGCTCCTGGCAGATTCTCTTCAAGGGCAACCCGGGCGGAGACCTGGCCGCCGTGCGTAAAATCCTCGGCCCGGACGTGCCCGTGATAGGCGGCTACACCCTCGGCCAGTTCGCCAAACCCAATGGCGACGCCCGCCCGAAGTTCCTCAATCAGCATATGGTCGTCATGCTGCTGGGCGAAAGTGGCAAGGGGTAGGGATGAGAGGTGAGATTCTTTCTTATTTGGAGATGTGTCAGCAAGAAGGTGTAAATCTTCAAAAGGGTATGAACTATCGCCTTAAGCCAAATTATTCGGTCATTCTAATGTCACAGAGAGTCGGAGCACCTTATCAAGATTCGGTTTCGACCGATGGCGAAACTTTAATTTATGAAGGACACGACACGCCAAAGACCCGGGGGATTATTGACCCGAAGTCACATGACCAGCCCGGATTCACACCACG
Organism: Anaerolineales bacterium; assembly: GCA_024710875.1. Lineage (GTDB taxonomy): Bacteria > Chloroflexota > Anaerolineae > Anaerolineales > UBA11579 > SCUK01. The sequence goes on from JANJTX010000020.1 coordinate 5,745, forward strand.
AGGCTCACTAACGGAGAACGGGAAATTCCATAACGCGGCTCAAGAATTCAAACAAGGTTTACGAGTCGCTGAAAAAGTGAAAGTGTATGAAAAAATAAAAAACGGTATCTGGGCAGATAATGGTTATTTTGAACTCGTAGACTCGTGGCAAGAAGTGAGTGGTGAAAGATTGGTTTATAAATTTCAGTTACATTTACTTAATGAGTCCGATGAGTCAGTGACAACTGAACCAAAAGTACCTGAAAATACCCGCTTTATCCCTTCTGAAATCAAGATAGCTGTTTGGAAACGCGATAACGGAAAGTGCGTTGAATGTGGTGCAACAGACCACTTACATTTCGATCATATCATCCCCTACTCTAAGGGTGGTAGTTCCCTGCTGGCCGAAAATATCCAATTGCTCTGCGCTCGACATAATCTCGCCAAACGAGATCGAATTGAATAATCTATTCACTATTTTCTGCTCACTATCTTAATTCGATGTCTAATCTCCTTCTCGCCCTCGCCGCCGCCGCCGCCCGCGCCCTGCCCATGCCGCTCAAACGCGCCCTCTACCGCCTCGGGCCACTCTCCCAGGCCCTGCGCCGCGGCCTCAACCGCGCCGCCCCCCACGGCCTCACCGAAATCACCGTCGCCGCTGGCGGGCTGGCCGGCCTGCGCCTTTCGCTTGACCTCCAGAAAGAAAAAGACTACTGGCTGGGGACTTATGAGCCCGACCTGCAAGCCGCCCTCGCCCAACTGGTGCAACCCGGCTGGGTCGCCTACGATGTCGGCGCCCATGTCGGCTACATCAGCCTGCTGCTGGCACGCGCCGTTGGCCCGGCCGGGCAAGTCTTCGCCTTTGAACCCCTGCCCGCCAATCAGGCCCGCCTGCGCGCCAACCTCGCCCTCAACCCCGATCTACGAAACCTCACCCTCGTCCCCGCTGCCGCCGCCGAGCGTACCGGCACAACCCGTTTTCTGCTGCACGCCTCGGGCGAGATGGGCAAAGCCGCCGGCTCGGCCGGCCGCCAGGCCGACTACGAAGGCGAGCTGGAAGTGCCCGCCCTGGCGCTGGATGATTTCGTCTTTGCGCAGGGACACCCCGCCCCGAACCTCATCAAACTGGACATTGAAGGCGGCGAAGTCCTCGCCCTGCCCGGCCTCGCCCGCCTGCTGGCCGAAGCCCGCCCGTTGGTCTGCCTCGAACTCCACGGCCCCGAATCTGCCGCCGCCGCCTGGAGTGCGCTTACCACTGCGGGCTACACCCTCCACCGCATGGCCGCCAGCCTGCCGCCCGTCACCGCCCTCGACCAACTCGACTGGAAAGCCTATGTGGTGGGGATGCCGGGTAAATAGGTAGGCAGGTAGACATGTAGACAGGTATCAAGTACACAGGTATCAAGGGCGAACAGGCTATCAGTAATTGGTAACTGGTAATTCATGTTTTCCTCTCCCTGTCCCCCCTCCTCTACCCGCCCGCCTGTCCCCCTGCCTCCCAGTCTCCCTGATACTTGTTTACCTGATACCTGTATACCTGTATACCTGTATACTTAACATCTGACCCCCGCGACCCTTACCGCGAACCAGTTACCAGTTACCAGTTGCCAATCACTAATTACCCGTTACCCATGCCCTCCCTCCCCCCTTTCCCCGGCCGCCTCGCCCTGCAACAACGCGTATTGCCCGCCTACCGCGTCGCCTTCTTAAGTGAACTGGCCGCCCGCTGCGCCGGTGGGCTGGCGGTCTTTGCTGGGCTGCCGCGCCCGGCCGAGGGCATCACCTCCGCCGAACACATCCCCGGCGCAGAATTTACCGCTGGCCGCAACCTGCACCGCCTCGGCGGCCCGCTGTACACCTGCCGCCAACCCGGTCTGCTGGCGTGGCTGGAAGCCGAAGACCCGGCCGCACTCATCGTGGAAGCAAACCCGCGCTACCCGGATACGCCCAAAGCGATCCAATGGATGCACGCCCGTAACCGCCCGGTGCTCGGCTGGGGGCTGGGCGCGCCACCCCTCTCCGGCCTGCTGGCCGCCCCGCGCCAGCGCGCCCGCCAGCGCCTGCTCACCACGCTGGATGGCCTGCTGGCCTACTCCGCACAGGGCGCCGCCGAATACCGCGCCCTCGGCCTACCCAACGTTTTCGTCGCCCACAACGCCGCCGAACCCGCCCCCGCCGAACCGCCGCCCAACCGCCCACCGGCCTTCAATGGCCCGCCGGTCATCCTCTTCATCGGCCGCCTGCAATCCCGCAAACGGCTGGACCTGCTCCTGCAAGCCTGCGCCGCCCTGCCCGCCGCCCCGCGCCTCTTGATTGTAGGCGACGGCCCCGCCCGCCCCGAATTTGAAGCCGCCGCCCGCCGTCACTTCCCGGCTGCCAAGTTCCTTGGCGCGCAGCACGGCCCACCGCTGGCCGACCTCTTCCGCCAGGCCGATTTGTTCGTGCTGCCCGGCACCGGCGGCCTCGCCATCCAGCAGGCGATGAGCCACGGCCTACCCGTGATCGCCGCCGAAGGCGACGGCACCCAGAACGACCTCGTGCGCCCCGGCCACAACGGCTGGCGAGTCCAACCCGGCAGCCTGGCCAGCCTGCAAACCGCCCTCGCCGATGCGTTACAAGACCCCGCCCGCCTGCGCGCCTACGGGCAGGCCTCCTACCGCATCGTGGCCGAAAAAATCAATACCCAGCGCATGGCCGACGCCTTCATTCACGCCCTCGCCCAAACCACCGCCCGCTAGCCTCTCCCTTTCCCCTGTCTCCCCATCCCCCTGCCTCCTTGTTTCCCTGTCTACCTGTATACTTATCCCAGCAACCCTCACCACTTACCCATTACCAATTACCACTTAACCTCATGAAACCCACCCCCCTCGACCCCCACAACCCCACCCACGCCCGCCAGATGGCCGAAGTGCTGGTGGCCGGCTTTGCCTACCTCGGCGACTTCGGCTGGGCCGATATGGCCTCGGCTGAAGAAGAAATCGAGGAGTTCCGCCAGGAAGACCCGCCCCCGATTATGCTCGGCATCTGGGAAGGTGACACTCTGCTGGGCTGGATTGGCGGCCTCTCGGCCTACCACGGCCACACCTGGGAACTGCACCCGCTGGTTGTCCGGCCGGAAGCCCAGAACCGTGGCCTCGGCCGCGCCCTGGTGGCCGACTTTGAAGAGGAGGTGCGACAGCGCGGCGGCACCACCATCCACCTCGGCACAGATGACACGCACGGCCAGACCAGCCTCACCGACGCCGACCTCTACAACAACCCCTGGCAGCACATCCGGAACATCCGCAACCTCGCCCGCCACCCCTACGAATTTTATTTGAAGTGCGGCTATGCCATCACCGGCGTCATCCCGGATGCCAACGGCCCCGGCAAGCCGGATATCTTCATGTGTAAGCGCGTCGCCCCATGAAAATCCTCTACGTGGCCGATGGCCGCTCCCCGACCGCCCGCAACTGGATTTCCGCCTTCATTGAACGCGGCCACGAAGTCCACCTTGCCAGCACCTACCCCGCCGACCCGTTGCCCGGCGTGGCTTCCCAGCGCGTGACCCCGGTCGCCTTCTCCAACCTGCGCTGGCTCAAAGGCGCACCCCGACCAGACAAGGCGCCTCCGGCGCGTCCCCGGCCAATGACGCGCGCGGGGGTCGCCATCCTCACCCGGGCGCGCCACCTGCTCGGGCCGCCCACCATCCCCACCGCCGTGCCGCGCCTGGATGCCTACATCCGCAGGGTGCAGCCGGAGGTCGTCCACGCCCTGCGCATCCCCTACGAAGGCATGCTGGCCGCCGCGGCCCTCAAAGGCCGCCAGACCCCCAAACTGGTCGTCTCGGTCTGGGGCAACGACTTCACCCTCCACGCCCCCGCCAACCCGCTATTAAGCCGCTGGACCCGCAGCACCCTGCGCCGCGCTGATGCCCTGCTGGCCGACACCCAGCGCGACCTGAACCTGGCCCGCACCTGGAGCCTGCACGCCGGCAAACCCACCGCTGTCTTCCCCGGCGGCGGCGGCATCCGCCCCGAAATCTTTTACCCCGCCGAAGCCGAACCCACCGCCCCCGTCATCATCAACCCGCGCGGCCTGCGCGCCTACGTCCGCAATGATGTCTTCTTCGCCGCCGCCGCCCTGGTTCACGCCCAGCGGCCGGATGTGCGCTTTGTCTGCCCTGCCATGCAAGGCGAACCGCCCGCCGTGCACTGGGTCTGGCAGCACGGCCTCGAAGAAGCCGTGACCCTCCTGCCGATGCTCTCCCAGCCGGAACTGGCCGAGCAGTTCCGCCGAGCGCAGGTCATCTGCTCGCCCAGCGAACACGACGGCACGCCCAACAGCCTGCTGGAAGCCCTCGCCTGTGGCTGCTTCCCGGTGGTGGGCGATATTGAAAGTATGCGCGAATGGCTGATGGATGACGTGAACGGCCTGTTCGCCCCGCCCCAGGATTCCGCCGCGCTGGCCACCGCCCTGCTGCGCGCCCTCGACGATGCCGAGCTGCGCGCCCGGGCGCGCCAGCACAACCTCCAGCAGGTCGCCGAACGGGCGCGCTACGATGCGGTCATCCCCGCCGCCGAAGCCTGGCTGATGGAAGTGGTGGCAATTGGCTAATTCACTTTTGGTTAGATTTAGACCTTCGTGTCTGACCTACATATCCGGTCATATGACCTACATCTTAGGTCAATCTCAATCCCCCCATACACTTAAAACCCAGTCCTAACTGAGAAATTCAGACCTACCCATCCCCGGCAAACCAGGCCTGCATCGGTTCAAAATAGGCTTCCACCCAGCCCTGCTTATATTTCATGCCGTGTTCGGGCAACTGCGTATGGCGCAGCGTGAGCAGTGTGCCCACCGGATGCGCCTCAAAGCGCAGTTCCAGGCGTGAGTCGGGCTCGTCGACGCTGAACTCGGTCGTGCGCCACGCCTGCACAATCCGCCGCCCGGCCTCCAATTCCAGATTCACCCCCTTGATGTAGCGCTCACAGGCATAGTAAGTCGCCCCTGGTTCGGCGTTTACATCGGCAGTCATGCCCGTCATGCCCCCGTGGGCCGCCGAGTCGAGCCAGGCCGCGTACACTCTTTCGGGCGGCGCGGCCAATACAACGGATATTTCAAACTCCACCGACATCGCAACCTCCTCACTTTCCAGTTACTCGTACGCCTCCGGTTTCAACTCGGCGATAAACGGCCACGTACGGTGGCGCTCGGCGAAGTCCAGCCCGTAGCCCACCACCCACACATCCGGGATTTCAAAACCGAGGTAATCGACCGGAATGTGGCGGTTATCGCCCGGCTTGCGCGTCAGCACACAGGTCTTCAACGAGGCTGGCCGCCGCGCTTGCAGGTTGACCGTCAGGTATTCCAGCGTCTTGCCAGTATCCACGATGTCTTCCACCACCAGCACATGCTTGTTGTAGATATCCAGCCGCATATCCAGCAAAATCCGCACCGCCCCGCTGATGGACTTGCTGCCATAAGACGATAGTGCCATAAAATCCATATAATGCGGGATGGTCAGCCGCCGCGCCAGGTCAGCGGCGAACATAAAACCACCCTTCAAAATCGTGATGAGAATGATGCTGCCCTGCCCGCGGTAATCGGTGCTGATTTCAGCCGCCAGTTCGCCCACCCGCGTCTGGATGGCCTGCTCGTCCAGCAGGATGCGCTCAAACTCCGGATACAACTCGGCCATGGGCGGCCTCCTTAGGGAACCGTGGCGCGGAAGTTATCAAACTCAATTTCAGTCCCCCCGCCCGTAAACGTCTCGGCAATCAGACCCACATCCCCCTCCACCAGTTCAAGGCCATCCACCACATCCAGCAAAATGCCATCTACATACAAACTCATCGAGTCGCCTTCGCAAATCAGGCCAATCCGTACGGACGAATTATCCAGTGGGATCAGGTCGCTTTGCTTTTCCTCATTGCCCAGCAATTCCCAGTTGCCGCGGAACTGCTCCCAAAACGAGTAGTAGCCCTGGCTGCTGATGGCCGCATACAGGTAGTTTTCCTCATCCCTGTAACTGCAAATCAGGCCGAAATTGTTATCGGTCGAGCCGCTAACCAGCCGCGCGTCCACCTCCATCGCCACATCCCGCACCCGCAGGCCGGGGTTGGCCCAGAATATATACTCGGTCGGCACAATCTGGATGTGGTAGGTGCCGTCTTCGGTGTAATCCGTATAGCCGTCTTCGCGGTTGCTACGCCCGCCCGGGGTGCGGTCCCAGCCGCTGTCCGGATCGCTGAAATCATCTTCAAAGAGCAGCGTACCGCTTGGCAACGCTACGGTGGGCGTGAGCGAAGGCGCCGGGCTGGGGCTAGGCGGCACGGTGGCCGTGGGGGTCAGGGTCGGCGTGGGCGGGTTGGCGGCCTGGTAGGCCCGGTAGCCAAAGAAGCCCGCCGTACCCACCAAAGCGAACAATGCCAGCGCAATCAGCGCCCCAAACAACCCGCCCAGCAACGGCAGGTTCGATTTCGTTTTCTTCTTCACCACCGGGCGCTGTGCCTGTTTGGTGGCCGCCGGTGAGGTGCGTTTGCTTTCGCCCGGCAGCATGCGGGTGGTCTTGTCGTAACGCCGTTCGCTCGGCTCGGGGGCGGCCCAGTCCGGGTAGTCAGCCGCGATTTCGGCCAGATCGGCCGCCAGTTCTCCAGCGGTCTGGTAACGGTCGTCCGGGTTTTTGGCAATCGCTTTCAGGATGACGTTCTGCAATTCCTCCGGCACATCCACGCCGCTCTCGGCCAGAATCGGCAGCGGGTCCACAATGTGCTTGACCACCACCGCCATTGGCGTTTCCGCCGAATAGGGCAACTGCCCGACCACCATTTCGTACAGCATCACCCCCAGCGAATAAATATCACTGCGGTGGTCAACGGCGTGGCCGCTGCCCTGCTCTGGCGACATGTACGCCGGCGTCCCCACCGAAAGGCCGCTCTGGGTCAGCATACTGCCGCCCATCATGTGCGCCAGGCCAAAGTCGGTCAGCAGCGCCCAGTCCGGCTTGGGCAACAGCACATTGCTGGGCTTGACATCCCGATGCACGATGCCCTGCTGGTGAGCGTGGTCCAGCGCCGAGGCCACCTGACCGATGAGGGTGCTGATTTCCCGCAACGTGAGGCTGCGGGTGTCCAGCAGGTCTTTGAGCGTGCCCGCTGGCACATACTCCATCACCAGGTAACCGAAGCCGTCCTGCTCGCCAAAGTCAATCACCAGCAGGATATTGGGATGCCGCAATTTGGCGATGGCCTGCGCTTCACGCGCAAAGCGCGGCCGGAAACTGGAATCAAGTTCGGCGTAGTAAGGGGAAAGCACCTTAATAGCGATGTCGCGGTTAAGCGAGACCTGAAAGGCCTTGTAAACGGTCGCCATGCCCCCCTTGCCGACCTTTTCTACCAGCGTATAGCCCGCCAGCGTTTTACCGGTCAGGTCTGTGAATTTCTGCTCTTCTGTACTCATCCGCCGCCAATGATACCCTTTTTTTAGTCCGGCGGTTAAACTCTAGCCATGCCTGAATACCAGCCCCTGCACTTTATCGGGGAACCGATTGAAGTGCGCTTTGACAAAGCGCCGGCCCGCGCCAAAACCCCGCATTGCCCGGATGGCTTCATCTGGCGCGGCCATGAGTATCGCGTGGCCGAACGACTGGGCGAGTGGCGCGATTACGACCGGCGCGGTCGGTTCGCCGCCAACATGCAAGAGCATAACCTGCGCAAAGCTGTACGGCGCGGCTCGTGGGGGGTGGGTCGCTTTTATTTCCGGGTGTTCGTTGATTCCGGCCAGCTATTTGACCTCTACTACGACCGCGCCCCCAAAGATGTGGACAACCGCCTCGGCAACTGGTTCCTCTACCGCGAACTGCAAATCCTCCCGCCGGGCGGCTAACGGCGCGGCAACAGAAAAAAAATCGCCCCCGCCAGCATCACCAATCCCAGCACCCGCGTCGGCGTCACCGGAATCACCTCCCCCGTCCCCCAACCGAACGCATCCGTCACCACGCTGACCATCATCTGGCCCATCAAAATCGCTGCCAGCCCGGCGGTAACGCCCACCTGCTGCAAGGCAAAGCCCATCCCAATCACCACCGCCACCCCCAGCGCGCCGGCCACGAACATCATCGTCAGCACATTCGGCGGGGCGACCCACACCGCCTGTCGGCCCCATCCCAACATCGTCAGCACCGCCACCACGCCCACCACCCCGCTGCCCAACGTCATCAGCAGGCCGGTTTTCACCGGCCCCACCAGCGTGGTACTGCGGGTGGTCAGCGTCGCCTGGCTGCCAATCAACATCCCGATTCCCACTGCAACCACCAACCCCAGCACAAATAAATTCTTCATGGCCTTCTCTCTATGATACCGGCTGAGTTACGAGTTACGGAGTATAAGCCCCATTCCCTCATTCCGTGCCAATTCCCCGCCCGCCTGTCAATCTGTCTCCTTGATACTTGTTTACCTGTTTACCTGTTTTCGCCTTACCCCCGCGGCAGCAGCAAATACACCGCCAGCGCCATCACCAGCAGCCCTACCACCCGCGAGCCCTGCACCGGAATCGGCTCGCCGGTACTCAAACCGGTGACATCGTAAATCGTCGCCACCAGCATCTGCCCGAAAATCATCGCCGAGAGACCCGCCGCCGCCCCCACCCGCCCCAGCGCCAGCGAACTACCCGCCACAATCAGCACGCCCAGCAGACCGGCAAAGAACAGCCACGGAATCACCCGCCCCGGCAGCGGCCACGCCTCCGGCAGCCGCGCCACCAGAATCAACGCCAGCACGCCCGCCACCAGCCCGCCGGCCACATTCATCCAGATGCCCACCCGCGCCGGGCCAATCACCGCGCCCAGCCGCCCGCCAATCGTGGCCTGCGACCCAATCAGGATGCCAGTACCCATTGCCAGCAAAGTGCCAATCAGCAGAGTTGTTTTCATACTTGTCCTTATCGTTATGAATTAAGCCAGTAACAGCTTTTGCCCCAAAGCATGCAGCGTGTCTACAAACTCCCCGGCTGGCGGAGCCTCAATCCAGCGGATAGATTCCCAATCTTCGACGCTGCCCGAGAGCAAAACCCGCGCCAGATCGGCATGGAAAATTCCGGCCGCTTTGCTGTGCGCATCCGTAATGGCCTGCTCCAGCGAGAGGTTCAGTCGGCTGCAAAAACCCCACACATCCGCCAGATCTTTGGGCTCGTTTCGCCCCAGTAAAGCAGTTACCTTATTCGCAAGAATATTTTCAGGGCTGTCCAACCGGCCCAATACCGGGTGAGTTCGCACCTCGCCAATATGCGCCGGGACATCATTAATCAATTCAATCTTGAGGGCCGCCGCGGCCGTGACCAGATTAAGGTTGGTAAAGCGGTCATGGCGGGCGGTTACTTCCAGCGTACCCAGGTCGCTGGTGGCCAGCGCCTGTATCACCCGATCCACCCATAGCCCGTATTCCGGACGGTCATTGACAAACAAATCCAGGTCGTCTGAATAGCGATGGCCCAGATAGCCGCGCGAAGCGGCTGTCCCGCCCGTCAGGTAAAAACCGGTATCCTCGGCCGCAAGCAGATGCAGCACGCGGTCCTGCAACGGATAGAGGAACTCGGCATAGCGGGGGTCAGCCATTAAGTTTCCTGCACCAATTCAGGATAGTGAATCGGCAGCCACTCGGCCACAAAGTCCAGCCCGCGACGGCGGCTTTCTGAACGCACCCGCGCCCGCCAGCGCGGCCAGCCTGCCAGCAAAGCTGGAAAGCCCAACAGACGTACAATCTCGGGATAAGGCGCGTATTCCAGCAAGCGTAGCGCGGCCCAATCCCGGTTCAGTCGGCCGCGCGTCAATTCCCCCGCCAGCATGGCGCGAAACTCCGCTTCGCTGATTTCATAATCCCAGAGGTAGGGCAGACGTTCTTGGTGGTTCATAGGAAAATTATACTGGCTCCCGCCCATTACCATGTCCTTTATGGCTGGCGTTCAACGCGCCAGCGTCAGCCCGGTCACCAGCGTGGTGAGGGCCAGCTCGGCCTCCAGCTGGCCAGTAACGATGTCACGGTTGTATTCCAGCAGGCGGCGATATATCTGGCGCAGGCCAGCGCTGTTCATGCGCCGCGCCTGGGCTGCCAGCTTACCCGCCCGGAAAGGGTGCATTTTGAGTTGGGTCGCCACCGTGCCATCCTGCCCGCCCTCATCCAGAATGGCGCGGGTTTGCACCAGGGCGCGATAATGTCCCACCAGACTGAAGAACAGTTGCAGGCCATCCTGCTCGGCCAGCAGGCGTTCCAGTTGGTTGAGCGCCGCCCGGGTGTCATGCGCTCCCAGCGTATCAATGAACTTGAAGAAGTCCGGCGGCGGGCCGTAGAAGGCCGCCAGTTGCTCTACATCTTCCGCCCCAATTGGCCGCTGGTAATTCACAAACGCCAGCAGCTTGTCCACTTCCCCGGCCGCGGCGCGCGGCTCCTCTACGAACAGGTCGGCCAGGCGCACGGCGGCCGGCCGTTCCAACTCGCCGCCCTGGCTGCGGGCGTACTCCAGCAGCCATTTCACCTGGTCGGCGCCTTTCGGCACGCCAAAGGCCTTGATGAAAGCCCGCTCCGGCCCGGGCTGTTTGGCCCACGTCACCAGCCAATGTTCTTTCTTGACCGGCTTGCCGCGGTCATCCAATTCGAGATTCTTGTCTTCGGTCAATACCAGCGCCGTGCTGGGCGGCAGGTCATCCAGCGCCGACAGCAGTTTGGCGCGCAGGTCATCGGTGGTAAAGCGTTTGGAGGGACTGGCCGCCACCACCAGCCGCCGCTCGGCCAGAAACGGCATCGCCATCGCCGCCCGGCGCAGGGCATCCAGATCATAGTTCGGCCCCAGGTCGCTGGTATTCATTTCAGCGGTAGCGGGGTCGCCCAGTTTCTGTTGCATGGCGTGGATGAACTGCGCGATGGCATAGTCATCCTCGCCGTGCAGCAAATAGACGGTGGGTTTGCTTTCGGCCAACGACTTAGCCCTCGGTGGTAATGCGGTGGGCGACCACCGGCCCGTTGTCGTGCCGCATCACGAAGGTAATCCGCAAATCACCGGGCACGCTGGAGGTGGTCACCTGGCGCTGCAAGCGGAAGCCCAGCGGCTGCGCCAGTATCAACGCCACGGTGGCGAACACGCCCGCCAGCGGCAGACGTTCCAGCCAGTCGCGTTTGCGGCGCGCCCCGTAAAAGGCCAGCCCG
>JANJTX010000021.1 GCA_024710875.1 Anaerolineales bacterium
CAGGCCGCCCACCAGCATGCCCAGCAGGGCGTTGGTCAGGCCATCGAAGACTATCGCCAGCGGGCGGATGTAGCCCGGCAGAATCACCGCTTCCAGAATGGCAATCCACAGCCCGGCCACCGCCCCCAGCGAGCCGCCCACGAGAGCGCCCGCCAGCGCATTCAGGACCGGCGGGGTGTCTTTGGGTAAGATTTCATAGGTTTGGGCCAGCGGCGAAGCGGTATACGAATAGACCGGCGGCCCTTTTTCGGCGGCATCAAAGCGGATGCTCTGCCCAATGTGGACATCCCCGCTCAAGACGTGCACACCGGTGATGTTGTGCTGCTGGATGAAGCGAAACACCTCGCCGCGCTCCTGGCGGTAGCCCGGCCACTGATCGCCGAGGCTGATGTGATGCAGGCGCAGCATCCACTCCGGAATCGCCATGTAGGTCAGCGGCACGGACGATACGATGAATTTGGCCGAGTAGCGTTCATTGTTGGTTTCCAGCCAGTTAAAGAGGGCGGTGCGCTGGTCGTTGGAGAGCAGAGTCGGGAAAGGTACCGCCTTGGGGTTGCGCAGGGTGCGGCAGTCCAGCACGAAAAAGCCCACATCCCCGACTTCAAAGGTGTAGTAATACTGGGGTTGCGCCCCGGCATGGCGTTTGACAAAGTCCGGGTTGTGGCTGTCCTGGTATTCGCGGTACACCTGGCAGGCCGCCCGGAACAGGTCGCTGTCGCTGCGCTCGGCCGGGATGTTGCCCCAGTTGTCCCAGAATTCATGGTCGTCAAAAATCATGTAGGAAGGCATATTGGCCATGAAATGCCGGAAATTCGGCCATTGCCAGGTGTAGCGGTAGGCTTCGCGGAACAGGCCGGTCAGGTCGCCGACCGGCGGGCTGGTCTCGAGGGCCGAGCGCACTTCGTCATAGTAGGCATCCACGTAGACGTTGTCGCCAATCATCAGGAACAGGCGCAAGTCGAGGTCTTCGGCGTGTTTGCTTAAACCGGCAAAAATTTCATCGCCATAGCTCCAGGGGATAAAGCACGAGCCGAAGGCGAACGAAAACGAATCCAGGGCGGCGCCGGGGACCGGAAAAGTCCGGAAGGAAGGAAAGCCGGCGCTCTGGTCGTCGGGGTAGGCGGGCTGCCCGTTAATCAGGGCGGCGTAGTAATAGCGGGTATCGGGTTGCAGGTTTTCGAGCGCCACCACGCCCGTGCCGTCCTCGCTCATCAGCAGGTTGGCGCTGGCGCGCTGGCTCGGGCTGAACGGCAGGCGGGTGGGGTCAGTGGCGGCTACGATTTCCAGGGTGCAGTCGTCGCGGCTGCGGGCCCAGATGCGGGCACTGGTGTCAGTTACCGCGCCGACCAGCGGGCCGTGGGTGAGGAATTTGGAAGTGACCATCACCACAGGTAAGGTACGGGCGGCTCGCCGCGCCGTGCTGTTAGCAAGGCATCCAGCCCCCAGGCGCGGCCGGCGCGGGTCGCACCGATGACGGTCAGCAGGGCGGCCATCATCACATATGTCCACGGCCATTCGGCTGTGCCAAAGGAAGCCAGCCCCAGATTGATGACGAACAGGAGCGCGGTGGCCGCACTGGCGGGGGTGAACAAGCCCACGAGCAGGAACAGCCCCATCACCAGCGGTTCAAGCACGACCTGCACGCGGCGCAGGACTTCCGCATTCGGGATGACCACGTTCAGCAGAAAAGACTGGTAGGGGGCAATGGCGGTGTCGGCCGCCCAATGCTGGATGAAGGCCACATAACCTTCGGGGGTGTAATTGCCCTTCAGGAGGTTGCTGCCCCAGGTGGTGAGGAAAACCAGCCCCATCATGATGCGCAGCAAGGCAACCCAGTTCAGTGAAATGTGCGGTGCAGTTCGGTTCATGCGCGCCTCCGCTTTCATTATACTCAAACGGCCGGGCGGCGTCCGGCGCGGCTATTCGGCAATTGGATGGGCGGCCAGAAAGGCCCGGGTGTGCGGCAGGGCCGCCGGCGGCAGGCTTTCCAGTTCGGCTTGCAGGCGCGCCAGGTCGGCCGGGGTATCCACATCGTACCATTCCGGCAGCAGGGCCGCCCGTAGCCCGGCCTGGGCGGCGCGCTGCAACGATTGGCGCATGACTTGCGGTGTACTCCAATGAATGTTGTAAAACAGCTCCGGTTGGGGCTGCCGCACTCCCACCAGCCAGTAGCCGCCATCGGCGCTGGGGCCATAAACCACATCATGGGTTTCGAGCATAGTGAAAGCCAGCGGGAACAGCATGGGTGGAGCGCTGGGGCCATCGGCATTAAAGGCCAGGGCGCGCCGGAAGCCCTGTTGCAATAGCGTGGTGAGGGTTTTATCCAGCGCTTCGCCGACATCGGCGGCCGCTACCGGCAGCAATTGTGTGTCTGGCGGCGCGAGGCCCCGGAAGTAGTCCAGCGCATCCGGCGGCGTCACGGCTACCGCCAGAGTAGTGTCTGCCAGCCCGGCCCCCAATGCCAGGCTGTCGCGCAGCAGGGCTTCGGCCAGGGCGGCGGCCTGGGCCGGGGTCAGGGGCGGGCACAACCGGGTCTTGGAATAACCGACCCGCGGCTGCTTGGCCATAATGGCAAGTACGTTGGACATGCCTGAATTGTACTGGTGAAAGAGGCAGCCCGGCTGTGGCTTAGCGGTATTTCCAGATGGTCCCCAGAATGTAATAGGTTGCCCCCAGCGTACCCCGCAGCGTGCCGCTGATTTTGCTGCGCCCGGCCCGGCGCGGCCGGTAATTGACCGGGATTTCCGTCAGGCGCAGGCCGCGCCGGGCGGCTCTGGCAATCATCTCGGTCGGCCAGCCGTAGGTGAGTTCCTGTAACTCCAGCGCCAGCAAATCGGCGCGGCGGATGGCACGCAGCGGGCTTAAGTCAGTGAGGGGCAGACCGTACAGCCGCCGGAACAACCAGGCTGCCAGGCGGTTGCCGGCCTGCTGGTGCCAGGGCATAGCCCCGCGGGCGAGTGGGCGCGCCAAACGGCTGCCCAGCGCCAGATCCGCCTGCCCGGCGCGCAGCGGCGCGAGCAGATGGGGCAGGTCGCTGGGGTCATCGGCGCCATCCGCATCCATGAAAACCAATACCTCGCCGGTGGCGGCCAGTGCGCCGCTCAAGCACGCCCGGCCATAGCCGCGTCGGGGTTCGTTCACCACCCGCGCCCCGGCGGCGGCGGCCAGTTCCGGCGTACCATCGGTTGAGTTGCCATCCACGACGATGATTTCATCCACTTGCCCGGCCGGAATTTCGGCCAGCAGGCGCGGCAGGTTTTCGGCTTCATTGAGGGTCGGGAGGATGAGTGAAATTTTCATGGCGCTGGCCCAAATTATAAGGCCGATTGAAAAAATTCATCCATCATGGAAGAATCTTTAGTAGTTTGTTAGAAAATTCAAGAAACTCATTGACAGAAGTTAATATTTTTGTATACTTTTCATAAATTCAAAGCGGTATTTTAGATTATTTCAATATCGCCTTGAGATTATTGAGGAGAGTTTGACATGACCGAAGCACAGAAGAAAATGCGTACCTTTTATACGGTCTGGTTCGGCCAGTTCGTTTCCACCCTGGGCTCCGGCCTGACCGGCTTTGCCCTCGGCGTGTGGCTGTACCAGGACACCCGCTCGGTGGCCCTGTTTGCCTTGAGCATCCTGGCCTTCATGCTGCCGGGCGTGTTCTTCTCACCCGTCGCCGGGGCACTGGTGGACCGCTTCCCGCGCCGCCGCATGATGATGTTGAGCGATGCCGGCGCGGGCTTGAGCACCCTGTTTGTGCTGGTCATGCTGCTCACTGGCGACCTGCAACCATGGCATGTCATCGTCGCCAATTTCTTCAACTCGCTCTTCAACACCTTTCAGTGGCCGGCCTACTCGGCGGCCACCACCATGCTGGTGCCGCAGGAGCAACTCGGCCGGGCCAGCGGCATGGTGCAGATTGGCGAGGCGCTCGGGCAGGTGATTTCCCCGGCTCTGGCGGGCACGATTTTCTTCGTCTGGGGCTTGGAAGGCGTGGTGCTGATTGACTTTATCACCTTCGGAGTAGCCCTCCTGACTCTGTTCATCATCCGCATTCCGGAGCCGGTAAAAAAGGCAGAACCGAACGCGGCCAAGCCCTCACTGCTGGCGGAAATCCGTTTCGGCTGGGATTACATTCAGGAGCGCAAGGGATTGTTCTACCTGCTGATGTTCTTTGCCGTCAGCAACCTGATTACCGGTTTCATGAATCCCCTCATCCTGCCGATGTTGCTGGAAATCGCCACCGCCGACCAGGTGGGGGTGTCTGCCAGTATTGTAGGCGTGGGCATGCTGGTGGGCACGCTGGTCATGAGCGCCTGGGGTGGCCCCAAGCGGCGCGTGTTCGGCGTGCTGGGCTTCAGCCTGCTGGCCGGCGCGGCCCTGGCGATGCTGGCTATTGTGCCTTCGCTCACCTGGGTGACCGTGTTCGCCTTCATCATGATGTCCAGCTTCCCGATTATCGGTGGCAGCAGCCAGGCCCTCTGGCAGGCCAAAACCGACCCGGACGTGCAGGGGCGGGTGTTCTCCGTGCGCCGCATGCTGGCGCAGTTCACCGCCCCAATTGCGGTGCTGCTGGCCGGCCCGCTGGTGGATGGCGTGTTCCAGCCCGCCATGAATGAGGGCGGCGCCCTCGCCAGCACCCTCGGCCAGTGGATTGGCACCGGCCCCGGCCGGGGCGTGGCGGCGCTGTTCCTGGTGATCGGCCTGCTGCAAATTCTGGTGGCGGCGGTGGCGTTTGCCAACCCGCGCCTGCGCCGGGTGGATTTGGAAATCCCGAATGTGGAAGTCAAGGCCCGCCCGGAAGATGCCCCGGTAGCCGAAGAAGAGCTGGCGGCCGCCCCCGCTTAATTCATATTCCGCGTTTCTCCTCCAGAAACGAGCCGCGCCGGCGGGGTTGGGGGCAACCTCCCGCCGGCGCGACGCGCATCACTACAAGGCTTGCATAACGTGGTTATCTTTGGGCTGATTCAATATCCAATAATTCAGGGGGAATGTCTGACAAAAACCTAGAAGATTTGCCCTCGGTAGAAAAAATGAATAACGCTTCAGATGCTCTTGTCATCCCAACATACAGCAATTGCCGTTCCATTCGCAACTCTTGTTCAAGGTCTTTTGGGTCAGTATATCTTTCTAAATTTCGGGGGAGCTTGCCTTCATCCATCCCAAATAATATGACAACCGGGAACTCCAGGCCTTTGGCAGAGTTAATGGTTATGACTTTTACAGCATTTTCGAGTATCTCGAATTTTTCATCCCGATAATGTGCGACAAGTATGTTTGCGGTATTGGATAAATAGGCTTCTATTATTTTGATATCACCATTTGTTCGCGCGAGTACAGCGATGTCACCATACCTAAAACCCCTATCCCTGTGCAGTTCATAGATTAATTCCTTAAGATCTTTCAAGTCTTGACCGGATTGGTTGGGGGATTTCATCCATAATGGCTTAGGACCGATTTTGTTGTTGGACTTTTCGGGAAGAATTGCCTCCTCTAATCTCCCTTCTTTAACTGCCTCCGAGAAAGCCCAAGCCGCCTCAAGAATTTGCAACGTATTGCGATAACTTTTCGATAAAGTTTTCACGCGGCTCCCATGAAGTTCGATCCCCCCATCTTTCCAGGGTATTCCTCTGTAATAGATACTCTGGTTCAGGTCTGCCAACAAAGTCAAATGCTGGCTTGTGCCACCACCTGCAAGGGCGGCTGCCAGCCGCAGAGCTGTAGGTGGTAAATCCTGCGCTTCATCAATCACCACCTCTCTAAATGGCTCAAAGTTAGGGTCATTCTCCACTATCGCGTGGGCCTTGAGATATAGGTCAGCCTCGTCCATCAAGTTCGCCTGAATCAATTCACCTTCGTAGGCTTCATAAACTTTCCAAACCAATTTTCGGGCTTGTTCATTAAGTGGTTTTCCGCGCCCACTCCGTTCTATATTTTTATATTCTTCAAGTGTACTAATGCCTCGACCTTTAATCACTTGGGATATCTCACGTAGCAAAAACTCTTTCCGTCTTCTTTTAGTGTGAGCCGGAATATTCGGTATTGTCCTTGTCATTGCTCGCGTGAGGCAATCCTCCGCAAGGTCATGATTGCAATTTAGCTGAGGCGAAGTAGCCTTGATTTTTTCGATAGCCCAATCTCTGAAGGTGAAGACAGAGATTGTTTGTTCCCAACTTTCCTCATCTGCTTCTTGAAGTTCATCAAACATCTGTTTGATTACTCTGGCAAGGGTTTCTGTATATGTAAGGAACAAAATACTGGAATTGCTGAACATGTCGCTTTGTTTGGCACGGTGCAATGCTCGATACATTCCCACCGTTGTTTTCCCTGATCCGGCTACGCCTTTAATTAACGTAACACCGGTTGTTTCGGCAGTAACCAAGCGTTTCTGGTCGGGGGATAAATCCAGAAGGAGGCCCTTAATTTTTCCTTTGGGGTATTGTTCCAACTCTCTTGCGTTGGCACGGCGAAGCAAATTAAGGATTTCGGAGGGCCTGTCTTGATAGCCTACCGGGGCAGTGTATATTGCCATCAGGATTTCCTCAACAGATGGCTTGAGTTTCAAATCCTGGATAGCTTCCTCATCCATAACACTTTTTACTGCATCAATTGCTTCTTCGGGCACACCGATTACAAAAAGGATTGGTTCTGGAACCCAATTAAACAATCCTTTTGCCTTGCCGCTCTTCTGAACTGTATTGGGCGATATTTCATTCCTAGGTGATTTCTCGGGCCTAGATGTTAATTTGGTGTCTGACTTTTTAAAACTTGGCACCTTGTTGCTACGCTCTATCCTATCAACAACTTCGTGATTATTGGCGCGTAACAGCACTATGTCCCATAAGTTTTCCTTCAACCAAATTATTCGATAATCGTCATCGATATACGAACGAATTAATGTATCTCCTTTAAAACGCTGCCAGTCGTGAGTGCGAAAAGAATTATTGTACGGGTCTTCCTCAAAGAGTTCTAGTTTGCGATCTAATTTTTTTCTGATCTCTACTGGCAACTCATTCCTATCTTCAAGAAATTGTTCAGTTGCTATTAACTTATACGGCATCCGTACTCCTCCCTACGCTATCTAAGTAAATCGCTTTTTAAGTTCTACTGGCTAACACCTTTCTGTATTGGCTAATTGCCAATTTTCTGACTTCTAGGCCCTTAACGCCACCCCGGAATGCACTTCCAGTACCACGGTTGTGCCGAGTTGCAGGGCATCCCCCGGCCGAATCTGGGTCGGGCCGCTGATGACGCCGTTATTTACATACGTCCCATTGGCGCTGCCGAGGTCTTCAATCCATACACCTTCTTCGCGCACATGCACTACGGCGTGGTGGCTGGAGATGTCTTCATTGGTGAGCAGCACCGGGTTATCCGGGGCGCGGCCAACGGGGTGCGAGCCCTCCACCAGCGGGAAGACCTGCCCGGCCTGCTTGCCGCCCCGAATCAGCAGACTGAACGGGGCCGGCCCGGCCTTGTGGATGCGCTTGGTATCTGACTTCTTGCGCGCCGCTGGCGCAATGGCTGGCAGCGCCTCGGCTTCGGCCACGCGGTCAAAGCGCATGGTGATGTGCAGGCCAAAGCGCAACCGGTCGCCGGGTACGAGCAGGGTGGGTTGATTGATGAGAGTTTCGTTGATGCTGGTGCCGTTCAGGCTGCCCATATCTTCCAGCAGGATTTCAGTGCCGCGCCGGATGATGCGGGCATGGTGGCGCGAAACGGAATTATCGTTAAGCGAGAGGTCGCTGGCGGCATCCCGCCCGACCGTGCAAACATCTTTATCAATCGGGTATTGCTGGCCCTGCAACGGGCCGCTTTCGATGGTGAGGGTGTAGTTGGTCATGGGTCCGTCGCGGCCGGGTTTCGCCTCCGATTCCGGCCAGTGCGCTGCGCAAAGTGTACCTGAACTATCGCCACGCGGCAAGCGGACGGCGGTACTGGGAACACCAGGAGGCTTCCCAAACAGGATTCAGTTTTTGTCATATTCGGATGTTCGCCTTGTAGGGGCGACCCTTCGACTACGCTCAGGCCAAGCCTGCAGGTCGCCCCTACCGAATGGCTCTAATTCCTTGAGAATTCTTATGCACCGAGGAAAACTGGAATTGCACCTTACGGCGTTGGCCCCCAGCGCGGCTGCCAGTCACAGTAATCGTTCTCGGTCAGGCGCCGGCGGTCGCTGCCCGTTACCCGCATGATATATATCTCACAGCCGTTATCCTCGCGGAAATTGTCCACATACGAGGTATAGACAATCCAGTTGCCATCCGGCGAGAAGGACGGGGCGAGGTTGTTGCCGCCCTCGGTGAGATAGCGCACATTGCTGCCATCCGACTCAAACAGGATGATTTCACGTGCCCAGGGCGAGCCGATGTAGGTCGAGAGCAGGTTATTAATCGACCAGTCGTTGCGGCCGCGCAGCCCGGTCAGGTCGGTGATGACCTGCCACTCGCCGCTGGCAACTGTTACCACTGCCATCTGAATCTGGCCGTTGTGGTGGGTGGCGAACAGGATTTGCGTGCCATCTGGCGACCAGCTCGCATCCCAGCCGCCGCGCGACCCGGCGGTCAGGCGGCGCGGATTGCTGCCGTCGCGATTGACCAGCCACAGTTCGCTATCCCACAGTTCCGGGCCGGTGTTGCGGGTGTACACAATCGTCGTGCCATCCGGCGAGACGGCCGGGGCAAAGTTGTTCTGGCCGCTGGTGAGCGCCAGCGGCTCGCCGCCGGAGAGCGGCAGTTCGTAAATCTGGTACGAGCCGCCCCGGTTGGAAGAGAACAGGATGCTGGCGCCTTCCGGCGCAACGGAGGCAAAGAAATGGTCTTTGGTGTCGTCAAAGGTCAGTTGGCGCGCGCCGCTGCCATCCGGGTTAATCAGGCAGAGCTGGTTGCGCTGGCTGTTGAGGGTGGTCTGGCAGGTGTACACAATCTGCCCCGGCGGGCCGCTGGGGGTGGGGGTGGCGCTGGGTAGCGGGGCGGGAGTGGCGCTGGGCGGCCCCTGGGTTTCCATCAGGGCCAGGGCGGTGGCGAACTCGTCGCTCGGCCCCTGCCCCTGCGGCAGGTTGCAGCCCGCCAGCAGGAGCAGCAGGGCTAAGAGGGCAATGGGCTGGATTTTCATGCTTTCATTGTACTGCGCCCACGGGCTTGTTTTGTCTGATCAGTGTGGATTCTTAAGCCGCAGCGGGCTGAAGCCCGCTGTCTGAACCTGCCAGCCACAACGAATCGCCACTCTCGAATAACGAGTTACCAATTACCAGTTACTGATTACTGCCTTTCGCCCACCCCAGCCGGATGAACAGCCAGGGCGCGCCGGCCGCAATCCAGAAGCCCAGCAGGCCATAGCGCAGGTAACGCAGGGCGTGGGCCAGCAGGCTCTCGCCGCCGGGGAAGACCGCCCCCAGCCCGCGCCAGATGAGCAACGCCCCCAGCGCGCCGAGCACAAAACGCGCCAGCAGGATCGCCGGTTTCCCGGCCGGGTTGAAGCCGCCGCGCCCGGCCAGCCACCACGCCCCGGCCGCCAGCCCCAGCAGTGCTCCAGTGTAGGTCAGGGTGTCATCCAGCGTATCCGGTGCAATCGGCTCATCGGGTTGCAGGGCGGCGGTGTTGGCGGTCCATTCGGCGGGCAGGGCCACGCCGCGCGTACTGGGGCGCACGAAGGTCGTCCCGGCAATCATCACCAGCGTCAGGCCAAAGACCAGCAGCAGGCGGGTGGGCAGCGCCTTGGCCGCCAGCCACGCCCCGACCTGTTTTTCATATTTCAGGTAGAGCGCCAGCACCAGCAGGCCCAACCCCCAGCCGATG
>JANJTX010000051.1 GCA_024710875.1 Anaerolineales bacterium
GTTCAAACATTTCCACTTCCCAGAGTTCGTACAGACCGCCCGCCAAGGCGCCAAAAACCACATGGCTGACGAGCATCATCCAGTTGCGCAGGCCGTAGAACCAGGGGAACAGCGCCGAAAGACCAAAAATGTTAATGCCGTACAGGGCCAGGCCAAAAGCCGCCCCACCCAGCACACCCACCGCCATGCCCCAGCGGTGGATGATGAAGGCCAACAACGCGGCGAAGGCCAGCGAGAGCGCCAGATGCACCAGCAGCCCGACGAGAATTGTGGCAATCCCCGGGGTGGGGCCATCATCCAGCGCCGGCGTGCCAAGCAGAATGCCAGCCGCCATGCGGATAAACAGCCACGGACTGCCGAGCGTGATGGCGGTGAGAACCGAATTGACCACCAGCGAGAACACGCCGCTGGCCAGCCCGGCCCAGGCCGCTGCCCGCCAGTCCACTACCTGTTTAAGACGTTGTACGGATGTTTGCATCTTGAACCTCCTGCGTGGGTAAAGATTTTATCGCCGCAGTAAGACAAAGGTGGCGAGGGCAGCAAAGAGGGTGAAGACCCCCAGAGCGGCGGCAAAGAAAACCCCACCGCTGCGCTGGTTTTCCAGGCTCATTTCCGGGGGTTCGCCGGTGAGCCGGTATTCCGGGCCACCCAACCAGGCCAGCAGGGCGCCGCCCACCAGCCCGCCCACATGACCCCAGTTGTCAATTCCGGGCGACAGGCCGATGATGAGGTTGATGACCGCCACCTGCACCAGATTACGCAACAGCAATTGGGCCTGGGCGCCAAACAACTTACGATTGAGGTAGGCAAACATGCCCAGCGCGCCCACCAGCCCAAAGATGGCGGTAGAAGCACCGACCGAGGGGGCGAGCGAGAAGGCGAAAGAGGCGACTACACCGCTGAAAACCGCCACACCATACAGACCCAAAAACCGCCAATGGCCGTAGAACGGCTCCAGTTGCGGGCCGAGGATGTGCAAGGAATACATATTCACGCCGATATGCAGAAGCGAGCCGTGCAACAAAGCGGGCGTGAAGAATCGCCACCACTGGCCTTCCTGAATTAGCTCGTTAACCTTTGCGCCGAGATACAGCGGCAGGTCAACGCCCAGAAGCAGGTCGGCGCCAACCTGTAGGAGATAAACAAGGATGGTGATGGCCATGATGCCATAGGTAACAAAGGGGGTGGCGCTGGGCAGGCGCACGGTCACGCGCTCGACCGGGACGCGGATTTCCGGCGGTGGCGCAGCGGAGTCGGGTTGGGGTTGAGATTCGGGGGTTTCGCTCACAGGGTCGCTCGCTTGGGTTGGGCGCGGTGATGTTCGGCGGCAATCACAGCCCGCACGGCCTGCACGGTTTCGGCCAGACAGCCATCGTGATTGATGATCAGGTAATCGAATTCCGGGATGCGGGCGCGCTCGCCGCGGGCCACATCCAGGCGGTGCTGGATTTGCACATCGGTATCGGTTTCGCGTTTGCGCAGGCGGCGCTCCAGGTCGGTGAGGTCGGGGGCATCAATGAAAATGGTGATGGCCTGGTTGCCAGTCAGTTGGCGCACGGTTTCGGCGCCCTGCACATCCACCCGCATCAGCACATCTTTAGTGCCAGAAAGGGCCTGCTCCACATGGCGGCGCGGCACACCCTTGTTCTGGCCGTAGACGTCGGCATGTTCCCAGAATTCGCCATTGCCGGCCATGCGCTGAAATTCGGCTTCGCTGACAAAGACATAATCATAGCCGGGGGTTTCACCCGGGCGCGGCTGACGCGAAGTAACGGTAACGATGAATTCAAACTCATCCGACTCGCGACGCAGGCACTCGACCACGCTGTCTTTGCCAGCCCCACTGGTGCCGGAAATAACAACCAGCAGAGGGTGGCCGTGGGTGTAAGATGGCGGGGGAGAAGAGGTCACGAAGCGCTCCAGAAGTCGGGCAGGGTTTGGGCTTGAAGCATGGGGTTCATAAAATTATAATCCCCGTATGCCCAATTACCCGTATGTGTGCCAGGATTGCCAGAAACGCTTTATGAAATTCATGACCTACGCCGAATATGGCACGGCGGCGGTTGCCTGCCCACAGTGCGGCAGCGCCCACGTCCAACGCCGGATTGGGCGGGTGCGCATGGCGCGCTCGGAGGACAGCCGGTTGGATTCGATGGCCGGGATGGATGATCTGGCCGGGCTGGAAGACGACCCCAAAGCGATGGCAAAGGTCTTCCGCCAGATGAGCAGCGAACTGGGCGAGGATGCCGGCCCAGAGTTTAACGAGGTGATTGACCGGCTGGAACGCGGCCAGAGCCCGGAGGACATTGAGCGCGAATTGCCGGGGCTGGGCGGTGCGGACGGGGATGATGGTTTTAGCGACGATTGACGAGGGGCAAGGTTTACAAATTCGATTTCACAACCTGCCGGGCGGCGGGTTGTATTTATAATCCGTACACACGCCTGCCAGAGGAGACGCCGCCATGACCGTGACGATTCACCCCCTGACGCCTGAACGCTGGGCAGATTTTGAAGCCGTGCTGGGGCCGCACGGCGGGCCGGGCGGCTGCTGGTGCATGCACCCCCGCAGCACCCATAAAGAATACACCCAAAGTAAGGGGGCGGGCAACCGCCGCAAGATGCAGGCGCGGGTGGAGAGCGAACTACCCGCCCCGGGCCTGCTTGCCTATGTAGATGGGCAGCCCGCCGGCTGGTGCGCGGTGGCGCCGCGGGCCGAATTTGTGCGGCTGAAGACTTCGCGGCTGTTCAAGCCGGTGGATGAGGAACCGGTGTGGTCGGTGACCTGCTTCATGATTCACAAAGATTTTCGTAAGCAGGGACTCTCGGCGGTGTTACTGAGCGCGGCGGCCGATTACGCCCGCCAGCACGGGGCGCGCATCCTGGAAGGCTACCCGGTGGAGCCGGTGCAGGCTGTGGTGCCGGGCGTATTTGCCTGGACGGGGTTTGCGAGCGTGTTCCGTAAGTGCGGCTTTGAGGAAGTGGCGCGCCGTTCGGAGACGCGCCCGATGATGCGTAAGCGGTTATAGCGCGTGGTTAAATACAGGCGGGGCGGCTGATGAGCCGCCCCGCTTTTTGTTGGAGTGAAAGGGCTACTACAACCCGGCTGGCAATTTGGTCTTGAAGGCGTTGCGCACGAGGTCCGCATCAAACCATTCGCCCGCTTCGCCGGAGACGGCGTACTGGTACACGGCGGCGGTATAGATTCCGGTCAGGGTCGAGGATACCAGCCCCATCAGCACCAGCACGGCGACCAGCAGGACCGCGCCGGTTATTAGCGCCCAGAGCGGCAGGTTCAGGACCGCACCCGCCATCAGCAGGCCGCCGCCGAGCAGGATGACGAGAAAGAAACTCAACCCGGTGACCGCGCCAAGGCCAAAATTGCCCGCCAACTGCTCGCCCCAGGTTTTCTTGAGCAGCTCAGCGCTGCGCTTAACGGCGGCCAGCGGGCTAAGCCCCTCGACCGCCAGCACCGGCACCACCAGGAAAGTCGCCAGATTCCATGCCATCCCCACCAGCGAGATGATGAAACGACCGAGGCCCTGCTTGTTTTCGCTCAAACGCTGAATAATCATGCCTACCGTGGCGGCGATGACGGCATAGCCGAGGATATTGACAAAATTCTTCATGGCAACCTGGATGCCGTCTTTGACGGTCGGGTCGCCGCCTTCCAGGCGGATCATGGCCGCGCCGACCAGGGCGGTGTTGGCAAAAATGATGACGGTGTATTGCACGACATAGAAGGCAAAGCCGACAATCAGGCCGCCAATCTGGGCGTTTTGTGAGAACAGGGCATCAAACAAGCCGCTGAAGGCCATCGGCACGACGAAGGCGAGGCTGACGAAAAACAGGGCAATGCTGGACACTATCGGAAAGACCAGCAGCTCCTTATCGGCCCACAGGACGCGCCCGCTGGCTTTCACCAGTTCCCACGAAGTAGATAGTTTTTCAAACATGGCAATTCTCCTCTTTATAAATAGTCCACCATAAAGGGTGGTTGCTTCTCACTCAACAGGGCAAAGAAATGCTGGGCTTCTTC
>JANJTX010000154.1 GCA_024710875.1 Anaerolineales bacterium
GTGGGTCGAGCTGAGCTCGACCCATAAGGGGGTGGCAGAAGGGCTGTTGAGCTGCAGCGGGCTAAAGCCCGCTGTCTGAATTTATCAGGCACAGCAATCAATCAAACCACAGTTGAGAGTGGCATGAGTGCGGCGGGTGGGCCGCCTAAATCACACAAATTCGAGTATAATCGTTCAGTCCGCAAGCCCGCTCCGGCCTACTCGCCGGCGCGCTCCCCGAGACCCCGCCCTGCGGGGCTTTTTTGCGGAAACTAAAGGAAACCGTATGGCTAAGATAACCCGAAACGACCTACGCAACATCGCCATCATCGCCCACGTTGACCACGGCAAGACCACCCTGGTGGACGGCCTGCTGCGGCAGGCGCGCACCTTCCGCGAGAACCAGCACATTGAAGAACGCGTGATGGACTCGAATGACCTCGAGCGCGAACGCGGCATTACCATTCTGGCGAAGAACACCGCCATCCGGATTCCGGACCCTGACACGGCCGAGATGGTAAAAATCAACATTGTGGATACCCCCGGCCACGCCGACTTTGGCGGCGAGGTGGAACGGGTGCTGAACATGGTGGATGGCGTGCTGCTGCTGGTGGACGCGGCCGAAGGCCCCAAGCCGCAGACGCGCTTTGTCTTGAAGAAGGCCCTGGAACTCGGCCACCGGGCGATTGTGGTCATCAACAAGGTGGACCGCAAGGATGCCGACCCGGAACGAGTACTTAACGAAACCTTTGACCTTTTTATTGAACTGGGAGCGACCGAAGAACAGGCCGAATTCCCGGTGGTGTACGCGATTGCCACGACCCAGCGGGCGGGGCTGACGCCCGACATCGGGCCGGACCTGCAACCCCTGTTTCAGACGATTCTGCGGCATGTGCCTGCCCCGCACGTGGACCTGGACGCGCCGCTGCAAATGCTGGTGACGACCCTGGACTATGACAACTACCGCGGCATCACGGGCATTGGCCGCATTTTCGCGGGCCGGATGCGGGTGAACCAGCCAGCGCTGCGGCTCTCGGTGAATGGCGAGCAGCACAAGGAAGTCATCCGCTACCTGTATGCGCAGGAAGGCCTGCGGCGGGTAGAAGTGGAAGAAGCATCGGCGGGCGAGATTGTAGCGATTTCCGGCCTGGAGAATGTATCCATCGGCGAGACGCTGGCGGATGTGGAAAATCCGGTGGCGCTGCCGGCGATTGTGGTGGAAGAACCGACCGTGCGGATGGCCTTTGGCGTGAACACCTCGCCGCTCTCTGGCCGCGAAGGCCGCTGGGGCACGAGCCGCAATATCCGTGAGCGCCTGCAAAACGAGATTCGCTCGAATGTTTCGCTGCGGGTGGAAGAAACCGATGCCGCCGACACCTTTATGGTGTCTGGCCGGGGCGAATTGCACCTGGCGATTTTGATTGAAACGATGCGCCGCGAAGGCTATGAATTTCAGGTGGCCCGGCCAGAAGTGATCCTCAAGCAGGATGCCGAGGGCAACTGGCTGGAGCCGTATGAAGAGTTGTTTATTGAGACCAGCCAGGAAACGGCGGGCGTGGTGGTGGAGATGATGGGCAAGCGCCGGGGCGAGATGACCAACATGGTCGAAGCGCCGGGCGGGCAGATGCAGGTTACCTTCATCGTACCGACGCGCGGCCTGCTGGGTTTCCGCTATCAGTTCCTGACGGCGACGCGCGGCCAGGGCGTGATGCACACGCTGTTCTATGGCTTTCACCCAACGGCCGGCCCGATGCACACGCGTTCGCGTGGTTCGCTGGTGGCGTGGGAAAGCGGCCCGGCGACGACCTTTGGCCTGAAGAATGCCGAGGAACGCGGGACGCTGTTTATTTCGGCGGGGGTGGAAGTGTACGGCGGGATGGTGGTGGGCGAGCACCAGCGACCGGGCGACCTGGAAGTGAATGTGGCCAAGGCCAAAGCGCTGACCAATATGCGCCAGAGCAACAAGGATATTGAAATCCGGCTTTCGCCGCCGCGCCAGTTGAGTTTGGATGAGTGCATTGAGTATCTGGCGGATGATGAGTTGCTGGAAGTGACGCCCGAGAATTTGCGCATCCGGAAGCGGATTCTGGACCAGAATGAGCGCGGCCGCCAGATTAAGCGGGCGAAGGAATTGATTGGCCAGTAGTTGGCAGGGGTTTGCAGAAATAGCTAAACGGCGGGCAGGTCGCCCGCCGTTTTTTGTATGGGGGGATTGTTTGCCAGTGAAATACGCAAATAGCGAAGAGGGTCGGGATTCCTCGCTTTGCTCGGAATAACAAGGCGGGGGATTATTTGCCGTCGAAGACGTAGCCGGTGCCGCGCACGTTTGCAATCCATTCGTCGCCGCCCGCAAATTGGGCCAGCTTGTGGCGCAGGCGGCTGACCAGCGGGCGCATGGTTTCGGGGGCTTCCCAATCGGTGGTCTGGTAACCCTGCACCAGCAGTACCAGTTCGCGGTGCGAGAGTACCCGGCCGCGGTTGTCCATCATAACCTGCATGAGTTTGGCTTCGGTGGGGGTAAGGGTGATGCGCTGGTCGGCATGCCAGATTTCGCGACGGTCCAGGTCCACCTGAACCTGACTGCCCAGGTGGACGATATCGCCAGCCGGAGCGGTCTGGGTTTCGACCCCGGTGGCACTTTTAAGTTGCTGGATGGTGCTCTCGACCTGTTCAATCAGGCGGCGTTTGCGGTCAGTATCGGCACGCTCGGCCAGAGCACGGTCCACGCTGGCGATGATTTCGGCCGGTTTGGCGGGCTTGAGGATGTAATCGTGGGCATCTTTGCGGAGAGCCTGGATGGCGCTTTCCAGCGAGCCGTGGGCGGTAAAAAGGATGACTTTGGTCTCGGGAGCCAGCTGGCGGGCCTGCTCCAGCACCGCCAGCCCCCCCAGCCCGGGCATTTTGAGATCGAGCAGCATGAGGTCAAAGGGCTCATCGGCCAGCAGTTCCAGGCCGCGCTTGCCGTCGCCGGCGGTGGCAACCTGGTAACCCTCCAGCCGCAGAATGTCCATCAGGGACTTGCGGGCGGCTTCCTCATCATCGACAATTAGAATACGACCCTTCATTGCGCCTCTCCTGGGCATGATTAACGACTATGCGCATGGCAGGCTGACCCGGAAACAGGCGCCCTTGCCTTTAACCGGCTCCAGCTCCAGCGTGCCGCCATGCGCGGTAAGAATACCATAACTGACCGATAGCCCGAGGCCGGAGCCGCCCTCCTTGGCGCTGACGAAGGGCTCAAATATCTGTTCGCGCTGGGCGGCGGGGATGCCGCGCCCGGTGTCGCGGAAGCGGATGACGACCTGGTCTGCTTCGCGGGTGGCGCTGATCTTGAGTTCGCCGCCCTCCGGCATGGCTTCGAGGGCGTTGAGGGTGAGATTGAAGAAGACCTGCTGCAACTGGTTGGCGACGGCGAGGGCCGGTGGCAGGTCATCCGGCAGGGTCAGGCGGGTTTTGACATTGCCTTCAGCCAGCTGACGTTCCAGCAGGGCAAGGGTTTTTTCAAGAGTTTCGGGAATGGAGGTGGCTTTGCGGTCGATGGCGCCGGGGCGGTAATAATCCAGCATCCGCTGGACGGTCTGCATCAGGCGATCGAGTTCTTCTTCGGCCATGCGGAAGTAGTCGGCGCGCTCGGCAGCCGAGAGTTCCGGGCGGCTGGCAAGGTGCAGGCAGTTCTGCACCGACTGAAGCGGGTTGTTGACTTCATGGGCGATGGAAGCCGTGAGGCGGCCAACAGCGGCCATTTTCTCGGCCTGAGTGAGGGCGCGCTGCTGGGCTTCGATTTGCTGGGCGCGGGCGCGCAGTTCGGCTACGAGGCGGGCGTTTTCCAGAGCGGCATCCGCCTGACGGGCAAGAATGCCAAAGAGTTCAAGGTCGGCAAGCTGGAAGTTGGGCTCGCCCGGGTCGCGCCCGGCCAGCAACACCAACCCGCCACCGGCGCGCCCCACCGGCATGCACAGGGCCGCACCCAGCCCGGCGGCGGCCACGGCCTGCTGCAAATCCGGCTCGCCCGGCCCTTCGCAAAAAACCCAAATGGGGATGTTCCAATGGTCGGCGCGGCCAACCGGCCCGGCAGCGGCGCGGCTGTAGTCTTCCGGCAGGCTGCGGCCGCGCCCGGCCACCCGTTGCAGGCTGGCCTCACCGGCTTTGCGCTGGTAGAGGGCGGCGTGCGGGCTGGCGAGGTGCTGGCCGACGGCATCCAGCACGAGGGTGTGCAGGCGCTCCGGCTCGGTTTCGCTGAAGAGGGTTTCGGCCATGCCCAGCAAGGGGCGGATTGCACGCAGGCGGGCGTTTTCGGTTTTTTGCTGGCGCTCCTTGAGGGCAGCGCGCACAGTTTTGACCAATTCGCTGCCCTGCTCAAAGGGCTTGAGTATCAGGCCATCGGCACCCTGATGGAGGGCCTGCATGGCGGTTTCCAACGTGCCGAAGCCAGTCATAATGACCACGGCCAGGTCGGGCTGGGCGCGCTGGCCGGCTTCCATGACGGCAAAGCCATCCAGGCCGGGCATACGGATATCGGCCAGGAGCAGGTCGAAACCGGCGTTTTGCAGGCGGGCAAGGCCGGCGCGCGGGTCATTGGTGGTTTCGACTTCAAAGCCGGCGCGAGCGAGCAGGCGCTCGCAGAGCTGGCTGATGCCGGGTTCGTCATCTACAACGAGGATGCGGCCATCACTCATCGGAGTCATCTCCTTGGGGGGCGAGCGGCAGCCAGACGGTAAAGGTGGCCCCCTGCTCCGGCGGGCTGGCGGCTTCGATGAAGCCGCCGTGATCGGCAACGATGCCATAACTGACCGAAAGGCCGAGGCCGGTGCCGCGCCCGGCGGGCTTGGTGGTGAAGAACGGCTCAAAAATCTGGCCCAGGTTTTCCGGGGCGATGCCGGGGCCGGTATCAGCAAAGGTGGCGGTTACAAAGGTTTCTCCGGCCTGTTCCTGCAGGCGGGTGCCGAGGGTGAGGCGGCCGCCCTCCGGCATGGCCTGCACGGCGTTCTGGATGAGATTGAGAAAGACCTGGTGCATCTGGGCGCGGTCCACCCGTACTGGCGGCAGGTCTTCCCAGAGCGTAACCTGCATTTCGACCCCGCCGGTCCGAGCGAGGTGGTGAGCCAGCCCCATGACATGCAGGAGTTCTTCGTTGAGGTCAGCCTGGACGCGCAGGATTTCACTGGGGCGTGAGAAATCCAGCAGGCGACGCACCACGCCGCGCGCCCGGCGGGCCTCGTTGAGCACCAGTTCGAGGTCGGCGCGCATCGGCGATTCGACCGCGACTTGTTCGAGCAGCAGTTCGGAGAACCCGGTGACGGTGGTGAGCGGGTTGTTGAGTTCATGGGCGACACCGGCGGCCATTTCACCCACGGCAGCCAGGCGGGCTGAGCGCACCAGACGTTCTTCGGCCTGGCCCTGGGCCTCGGTGCGGGCGGCCAGCTCGGCCATCAGGGCGGCGTTTACGGCCTGTAAGCCTTGCAGGCGTTCGGTTTGCTGGCTGTCCGGGGTGGGCCACAGATGCGGGGCGGCCAGCAGGGCCGCGCTTTCCAGCAGGGCCAGGTCCCAGGCATCAAACGCATAGGCTTCGGCGCGTTCAATCAGCAGCGCGCCAGCCGATTGTGGGCCGCGCCGCAACGGCACACAGACCGCCGAGCCGCCCTGCCAACCGGCGACCGGGAAATACTCGCCGTGCGAATCGGAGGTGTGAATGAGGGCGCTGCGGCCAAAGGCAATGGCCTCGCCAGCCACGCCCAGCGTGCGAGCAAAACGCAGGCCGGGTGGCAGGCTGGTGGCTTTGGGCCCGGCCTGCCCTTCCACAACCAGTTCGTCGCGGGCGACATCCAATTGCATCACGAGTGCGAGGTCAGCCTGCCAGTGTTCGGCCAACCAGGTGGCGATGAGCCCGGCCACTGCGGGCTGCGATGGCGCGGCCAGCAGGCTGGCGAGGCGCTCAAGGCCTTCGACCCCGGCAGCGCGACGGGTGAGCTCGGCCCGCAGGCGGGCATTTTCCAACAGAGTGGCGGCCAGCAAACCGGCACGCATCAGGGTGGTTTCATCTTCGACGCGGAAGGCATCCGGGGCGCGGCTTTCAAGGGCCAGCACGCCCAGACCTGCGATGGGCGCGGCCAGTTTGGCGGCCACCCCGCGAAAAGGCGAGGCGAATTGAGTCTGGCGGGCGAAGTTGTTAATGCGGACGGTCTGGCCGATGCGAAAGACCGCCCCCACCAGAGTTGAATCGAGGGGGTAGGCGGCGCGTTTGGGTTTTTCTTTTACGGGGGCGATGATGTCCAGGCTTTTCTGGTCGCGGCTCAAAAGCAGGACTTCCACCCGGGCAGCGGAATAATGACGGCTGAGGGTGCGCTGGATGCGCAGGGCGGTTTCAGGCAGGTCATACTCATTGGCCGCCAGCGCGCCGAGGTCATCCAGCAGGCGCTGCCGGGCGAGGGCAGCGCTGGCTTCAACGAGGCGCACGGCGGCCTGAAAACGCGGGGCGGCGGCCTCGAGGGCGCGCTGGGCGGCCTGCTGGTGGGTGGCGGTGAAGGGCTGGCTGCGGCTGAATAAGGCCAGGCCGAGCGGGCGGCCTTCGAACCGGATAGGCAGAGCGAGCCAATGCTGGTATTTGCAGGCCGCGCCCAGTCGCCCCGCCAGGCTGCGGCGCACGACTTCGGCCTCCGGCTGGCCGCCGCGGGTTTTGAGGGCCGCTTCGAGCCCGCCCAATGGGATGAAGTTCAGGCCGAGCAGGCTGGTGGGCATGCGCCAGAGGGCCAGCACTTCGGCTTCGCCAGAGACCAAGCGGGCGAGCAGGGCGGCTTCGGCGGGCAGGGCGGCGGCGATTTCAGCCAGCAGGGGTTCAAAGTCCGGTGCGCCGGTATCAGCAGGAGCAATGCCCAGCGCCAGGGCCTGAAAGACGGCGGTGGCGGGTGGGGCGAGGTCTGCGCCGGCGGCGAGCAGGAAGCCGCCGGATGGAGTGGCAAAGACAAACGCAGATTTTTCGGTGAGCGTGGGGACGGCGAGACGCAGGCGGCCGGGTTTGAGGGCCGGGCGGGCGGCGAGCCAGGCCAGCAGGGCAGTCAATCGGGCCTTGGGGAGGCCGTGGGCGGCCCGGGCCTGCCAGCCGTCTGCGTGGCGCGTGAGGGCCACCGCCCAGGCGGCGCGGGCGCCCTGGCAGGCATAGCGCAATTGACGTCCCAGATTGGCTTCCATACGGTCGTGAATCTCGCCTCCGTGCCTTTGATTATAGACCAAACCTTGGGGACAGGTATCCCGCCATTAATCGGATACATGTCATAACTGCGGGCTGAACCCGCATGCTATACTCACTAAAATAGTCCGAATTTATCGAGGATATATATGAACATTGGGATTCCGAAAGAAAATCGCCCATTC
Source organism: Anaerolineales bacterium (assembly GCA_024710875.1). GTDB lineage: Bacteria > Chloroflexota > Anaerolineae > Anaerolineales > UBA11579 > SCUK01. The sequence goes on from JANJTX010000154.1 coordinate 7,348, forward strand.
GAGTACCGGGTGGGGCTGTCGCCGGCGGGGGTGCGGATGCTGGCCAACCGCGGCCATCAGGTGTATGTGGAGCACGAGGCGGGCCTGCGGGTGGGCTTCAGCGACCAGGACTACGAACAGGCTGGCGGGGTGATTGTGTACTCGAAGGATGAGGCGTTTGGGCGGGCCGACCTGGTCCTGAAACTGGCGCGCCCGCTGGAGGGCGAAAACGAGCTATTACGGCCGGGCTCGGCGATTGCGGGCTTCCTGCATCTGCCTTCGGCCAGCCAATCGAAGATCGATTATTTTCTGGAACACAAAATCACCACAATTGCCTACGAGCAGATTCAACTGGCAGATGGCAGCCGGCCCGTGCTGCGGCCCTTGAGCGAAGTCGGCGGGCGGCTGGCAGCGCAGATTGCGGCTAACTTGCTGCAGAATGACAGCGGCGGTAAAGGGATTTTGCTGGGCGGCATGCCGGGCGTTCCCCCGGCCGAAGTGGTGGTGCTGGGAGCCGGCACGGCGGGCTGTGCCGCGACCCAGGCTTTTCTGGGGATGGGGGCACAACTGACGGTGCTGGATAACGACCTGGAAGCGCTGACGCGCCTGCACCAGCGCTGCCCACAGGTGGTGACGCTGCTGGCGAATAATGCCAACATCCAGCGCACGGCGGCCTTTGCGGATGTGCTGGTGGCGGCGGCCGCCAGCCCGGGCCAGGCTGCCCCGCGCTTAATTACCCGCGAGACACTGAAGCTGATGAAGCCGCGCTCGCTGGTGATGGACTTGAGCATTGACCAGGGCGGCTGTCTGGAGACTTCGCGGCCGACCAGCCACGACAAGCCGACCTTTCTGGAAGAGGGCATCATCCACTACTGCGTACCGAACATGACCAGCGTGGTGGCGCGCACGGCCTCACATGTGTTTTTCAATGCCGCCATGCCGTACATCCTGGAACTGGCGCAGAAGGGGCTGGATGCGGCCCTGGCCGAGAACCCAGCCCTGCACAACGCCACCAACACGCACAACGGCGAAGTCATCCACCTGGTGCGCTTAGACCACAGCAAGGCAGCCTGACATGGACTGGATTAAGAAATACGAAGACCGGGTGATGACCGCCGAGCAGGCGGTGGCCCAGATTAAGAACAATGACCGCGTGTTCCTGACCGGCAATGTCTCGGTGCCTTCCGCGTTGCTGGCGGCGCTGGTGGCCCACGCGCCCAAGTTGAAAGATGTAGAGATTTGCCAGGCGCTGACGGTCGGCGCGGCGGACTATGTTTCCGAAGCGATGGCCGGGCATCTGCGGGTGAACACGATGTTCATCAGCCAGAATGTGCGCGCCGCCGTGCATGAAGGCCGGGCCGATTTTACGCCGGTGCTACTCTCGGAGTTCCCGCTGCTGTTCAAGCAGGGGGTGCTGCCGGTGGATGTGGCGATGATTCATGTGTCGCCGCCGGACGAGCATGGCTTTTGCTCATTTGGGGTGGAGGTCGGGCTGTCCAAGTCGCCGGCCGAGAGCGCCAGAATCATCATCGCCGAGGTCAATGCCCGTATGCCGCGCACGCTGGGCGATTCGTTCATCCACGTCAGCCGCCTGAATACGCTGGTACCGGTGGACTACCCGCTGCCGGAGTTAAAGATGGGCGACGAGGGCGGCGGCGAGACGACCGAGAAAATTGCGCGTTTCTGCGCCGAACTGATTCCGGATGGGGCCACGATGCAGATGGGGATTGGGGCGATTCCGGATGCGGTGCTGAAATTCCTGTATGACAAGAAAGACTTGGGCGTGCATACCGAGTTGTTCTCGGATGGCGTGATTGACCTGGTGGAGGCCGGGGTGCTGACCAGCGCCCGCAAGAGCCTGCACCCGGGCAAAATCGTGGCGGGGTTCATCCTGGGGACGCAACGCTTGTATGACTGGGTGGATGATAACCCGCTGATTGAGATGCACCGCACCGAGTATGTGAATGACCCGTTTGTGATTGCGCAGAACAAGCGCATGGTGGCGATTAATTCGGCGATTGAGGTGGACCTGACCGGGCAGGTGTGTGCCGACAGCATCGGGCCAAAGTTGTATTCGGGCGTGGGCGGGCAACTGGACTTTATCTACGGGGCCTCGCGCTCGGAGGGCGGTGTGCCGATTATCGCCCTGCCCAGCACAACCCGCAATGACACGATTTCGCGCATCGCCGCGACCTTGAAGCCGGGGGCCGGGGTGGTGACGACCCGCAACCATGTGCGCTACATCGTGACCGAGTACGGGATTGCGGATTTGTACGGCAAGACCATCCGGCAGCGGGCGCAGGCGTTGATTGGGGTGGCGCACCCGAATTTCCGCGAGGAGTTGACCGCGGCGGCGAGAGAGTTGAATTATTTGTAGGGGGAGAAGGGTAGGCAGGGAGACAGGTATACAGGGAAACAGGGGGATAAGGGGTCAGGGGGACAGGGGGAGACAGGGGGAGACAAGGGGACAGGGGAGGTGGGGGGGGGAGAGATCCCTTCGGCCCTGCGGGCCTCGCAATGACATTGTAGGTGAATGGCACGGACAGGGCGAAGCATGCTTCGCC
>JANJTX010000175.1 GCA_024710875.1 Anaerolineales bacterium
ACGCCGGGCAGGTCATCGTGGCGGATGGTACGCCCGAAGCCGCGGCCCGCATCCAGCGCGTCCTGACGATGGACCCCGGCATGGGGGTGGTGCGCCATGTGGATGCCGGTTACGACGAGGCCATCTCCGCCGCCAAACGCCACGGCATCCAAGTCCCGATGATGGGGAAATAGACTAAAACTGACACAAAAATCAGGTTTACAAGTATAATCAACGCATGAAACTTCAATTCGGGCCGCGGCCTGCCCCGGAGGCCGTGGCCGCCCTGCTGGCCGATGCCGCCGCCCGTGACCTGGTCACTGCCCGCCGCGCCGCCCTGCTGGAAATCCTCTGGCGGCAACGCGGCCTGGCCCGCCCGGCTCTCATTCGCATGGTCGAAGCGCGGCTCGGGCGCGGCTGCTTTGGCCAGCACGCCTGGGAAGACACCTTCCAACGCGACATGCAGGCGGTCAAGCGCGCTTTGCGAGCCGCCGGTCACCAACTTGCGTATCGTCGCACGAAAGGCAACGAGGGCTACTACCTGCGCGGCGAACCGCGCCTGCATCCGCAGGTACAGGCCGCCATCCGCGGCGCTCTCGCCGAACTGGACCCGCGTCAGGTGGCCGCCTATACCCGTTTGCAGCCCGCCCAGCGTTTTCAACAGGGCGCTCACTTGAGTACCCTCATTCATCAAATACGCCCGGTCGTGCCTGCCTGATGAGTTTCGAGGAATTCCTGCGCCGCGTGCTGGCCGCCCTTGATGCCGCCGGAGTGGAATACCTGCTCGGCGGCGCGCTGGCAGCCTGGGCCTGGGGCGAACCCCGCGCCACCCAGGATATTGACCTGGTGGTTAATCTCCAACCTGAACAGACCGCCCGCCTGTCGACTGAACTTGAAAAAATCGAAATCTATGTCCCGGCTGAAATTATGCTGGAGACCGTGCTGGAAACCCGGGCCGACCTCGCCATCAATGCCATTCACGGCGCGACCGGTTACAAGGCCGAATTCTTCCCCCTGCGCCCCGGCGATGAATTGCGCGCCGCCGCCCTCGCCCGCAAAGTGGCGGTGGACTACGGCCCCGCGCTCGGCCGGGTGTTCGTGCATTCGCCCGAAGACCTCATTCTCTACAAACTGCACTATTTCAGTTTGAGCCAGCAGACCAAGCACATCCGCGACATCGCCGCCATCCTGCAGGCGCGCCGCGCCGACCTGGACGAAGCCTACATTGGCGGCTGGGCGGTCAAACTGGGCGTAAACGCGCTCTGGGATGAAATCCTCGGCCAGTTGTCTGACTCTACAGGTTGATTGTCCCCACGGCTTATTCCAAAAATAATACCCGGCCCGACTCCAGTTCATAGGTCGCCCCCACCACGCGTACCTTGCGCTCGGCCAGCAGCCCGGCGAACCAGGGCGTCGCTTGAATGGCGGCCACTGACTGGCGCACATTGGCCACAATCGCTTCCGGCAGACTTTCACAATCCGCCGCCGCTGGGCGGATGGCGGCAATCAATTCCTCCAGATGCCCCTCAAAGGCCTGGCCGCTGCGGGCGGCGATGACCGCCCCGCAATTTTCATGCCCTAGCACCACCACCAGGCTGACCCCCAGCACCGCCACCCCATACTCCAGCGAGCCCAGCGCCTCGGGTGAGGCTACATTGCCCGCCAACCGCGCCACAAACAGGTCGCCGATGCCGGTATCGAAGAGCATCTCGCATACCACCCGCGAATCGGAGCAGGTCAGAATCGCTGCAATCGGGTCCTGCCGGCCGGCATCCACGTCAAACTCTTCAAAGACGCGCTGGTAGACATGCGGTTCATTATTTTGAAACCGCAGGTTCCCGGCTTTCAGTCGTTCCAGGGCGGCACGCGCAGAATGGGGCATGCGCAGGTTATACCACGCGCTTAACGTATGTGCGCCAGCGGCATCCGCCGCCAGACCGCCAATCCAATTGGCTGGTTAATTGGGGGTGAGCAGGGCCGGTTTCAGGAACTGGGCGAAGTTGGTGGCCTGTAGGCGAGCCACCAGATCGGCCTGGGCCGCGTTCCACACGTTGCGCATCGGGCATTCGTGCATCGGGCAATCATCATCGCCATTCACGCACTCATTCAGCATAATCGGGCCGTCAATCGCTTCGACCACATCCAGCAGCGTGATTTCCTCCGGCGGGCGGGCCAGCATCACGCCGCCGCGTGCCCCGTGCATGGTTTGCAGCAACCCGGCCACCGATAGCTGGGCGACAATCTTCGCCAGAAACGAAAGCGGGATTTCCTGATGCTCGGCAATCTGGCTGGTGGCGGCTTTCTGGTTGGGTCCCAGTTGCGCCAGATATAAAATCGCCCGTACGGCGTAGTCGGCCTGTCTTGTAATCTGCATGGTCGCTTCCTTTATTCAGCAATTCCGAAATTCCGATAAAAAACATCTATATAGGTATTGTAGATTCGCAGGCTGGATTCACAAGGGACGGGTGTCCTCATTAACCAGGGACATTTTCGCGGCCACCCGCGCCCATCCATGATATTATTGCCGCGCTCTATTCAAGGAACACCGCAGCCCCCGGCTGCCCGGAGGACATTCCCCATGAAACAAATCACCGTCGTCGGCGTTGGCTATGTCGGTCTCGTAACCGCCGCCTGTTTCAGCGACCTGGGCAACCGCGTCATCGCCCTGGATATTGATGCCAACAAGGTCAAATCCCTCGAAGCCGGCAAAATGCCAATCTACGAACCCGGCCTCGAAGAACTGGTCGAGCGCAATGTCAAGGCCGGCCGTCTGTCCTTCACCACCGACTACCCCGCCGCCCTGGCCGATGCCGAATTCGTCTTCATCTGCGTTGCGACTCCATCCGGGGCGGATGGCGAAGCCGACCTGAAATATGTGGCCGCCGCCGCCCGCACCATCGCCGAAACCATGACCGCCCCGCTGATTGTCATCAACAAATCCACCGTGCCAGTGGGCACCGGCGACTGGGTCGCCGACATCATCCGCCAGCACCAGAAAGAAGCCATCCCCTTCTGGGTGGTGTCCTGCCCGGAGTTCCTGCGCGAAGGCTCGGCGATTGCGGACTTCATGAACCCGCACCGCACCGTGTGCGGCTCACTCGACCGTGAAGCCGCTGAGAAGGTCGGCCAGCTGCACCTGCCGCTGCGCGCCCCGCAGGTCATCACCGACCTGCGCACGGCGGAGATGATTAAGTACGCCTCCAACGCCTTCCTCGCCACCAAAATTTCCTTCATCAATGAAATCGCCAACATCTGCGAGCAACTCGGCGCCGATGTGGTAGAAGTGGCGGCCGGTATGGGCTTTGATGAACGCATTGGCCATCACTTCCTCAATGCGGGCCTCGGCTACGGCGGCTCGTGCTTCCCCAAGGATGTCAAAGCCCTGGCCTTCATGGCCGAGGAGATGGGCATCCAGCCCCAGATTCTCAAGGCCGTGATGCAAACCAACGACGAACGCCGCGCTCGCACCGTCACCCGCCTGCAGGAAATGGTCGGCGATTTCAAGGGCAAGACCATCGGCATGCTTGGGCTGGCTTTCAAACCCAACACCGACGACATGCGCGACGCCCCCTCGCTGGATATCGCCGAGGCGTTGCTGGCGGCGGGCGCGATTGTGCGCGGCTACGACCCGGTGGCGATGGAAGTCGCCGCCCCGCTGATGCCGGCCGTGCACATGCAACCCGACCCCTACGCCCTCGCCGAAGGGTGCGATGCCCTGATTATCAATACCGAGTGGAACGAGTTCAAGCACCTCGACCTGGAACGCCTCAAGGAACTGCTCAACGCCCCCATCATCATGGATGGCCGAAACATTTACGACCCGGCCCAGATGGCGGCCCTCGGCTTCAAATACGCTGGCATTGGCCGCGGTTACAACGGCAACGGTCAGAAGAAAAGCCCGCATGCCGGTTGACCCTCAACACCCGCCGGTCTGCGATTACGAAGGCTCGGACTACCAGCAGAGCTTTTGGGAGCAGGGCGGCCGCGCCTACGAAGACGGCGCCGAAGCCGTGGCCCTGCGCCGTCTGCTGCCGAAAAGCGGCCGCCTGTTGCTGGAAGTGGGCGCCGGGGCGGGCCGCAACACGCCCCGCTACGCCGGCTTTGAGCGCATCGTGCTGATGGATTATTCCACCACTCAGATGCAGCAGGCCCAGGCGCGCCTCGGCCGCAGCGAAAAGTACATCTACGTCGCCGCCGATGTCTACCGCCTGCCGTTTGCCCCTGGCCTGTTCGATGCCGCCACCATGATTCGCGTCCTGCACCATATGGCCGAGCCGGAAAAGGCCCTCGCCCGGGTACGCGCCGCCCTGCAACCCGGGGCGACCTTTATCCTCGAATTCGCCAACAAGCACAACCTCAAGGCCATTCTGCGCTACCTGCTGCGCCGCCAGAGCTGGAGTCCCTTCACGCTGGAGCCGGTGGAATACCTGCCGCTGAATTTTGACTTTCACCCGCGCGCCGTGCGCGGCTACCTCAAGAATGCAGGCTTTGCCATTGGCCGCATCCTGACAGTGTCGCATTACCGCATCGGTTTCCTCAAACGCTGGGTGCCCACCCGCCTGCTGGTCTGGCTCGATTCGCTGGCCAGCCTGACCGGGCCGCTGTGGCAGCTCTCGCCCAGCGTGTTCGTGCGCGCCACCACCAGCGGCACCACGCCGGTTGCGGCTCCCGGGGCGTTCTTCATCTGCCCGGAGTGCGCCACGCCCCTGCCAGACGAAAAAGACGCCGTGCTGGTCTGCCCCAACGGCCACCGCTGGGGCGTGCAGGACGGCATCTATAATTTCAAGGACATGCTGGGCTAGAAACTCCGTCATTGCGAGCGCAGCGAAGCAATCTCCTCAATAAAAAACGGCCAGGCATCTGCCCGGCCGTTTTGCTTCTAATCTCTAGACCTACTGCCCGGCCAACTCCTCGTCAATAATCTGGGCGAAGACATCATACGGCTGCGCGCCTACTACTGCCAGCCCGTTAATAAAGAATGTCGGGGTGGAGCGCACGCCCAGGTTGGCGGCAAAACTGTAATCTGCCTGCACCGCACTGGCGTAGCGCCGCTCGGCCACGCATTCATTGAAAGCCGCCATATCCAGTCCCAACTGCTCCGCATATTGCTCATACGCCGCCGGGCTTAACGCCAGCTCCATGCTGAACAGCCGCTCATGGTACTCCCAGAACATACCCTGCTCATCGGCACAGTGCGCCGCCTCGGCCGCCGGCACCGCGTTCGGGTGGATGCTGGTCAGCGGGAAATCTTTGAACACATAGCGGATGTTATCGCCATAGGCCGCCAACAGCAGGTTCTTCACTTCCAGGTTGTGGCGGCGGCAATACGGGCATTCAAAATCGCTGAACTCAATGATGGTTACCGGCGCATCGGCCGGGCCAAAGACCGGGTCATTCGCCCCAATCGGGATGTCGTAGCGCGGCGCTTCTTCCGGCGCGGTGATGGCTTGCCCGCCAGCGGGCGCGGCGCTTTGGGCGGCGGGCGCGGCGGCGCTCTGCGGGCTGGCTGCGGCGCGGCCCCAGGCGGCATAGCCTGCCAGCAGGCCCGCTAGGAATGCCACCGGCAGCAGGGCCAGCAGAAGGTGGGACTTCTTAAAGGTAAAGGTGATGCGCTCGTCTTCCGGCCGCGGGATGGCTGGAAGTTCTTTGATTTCTTCGTCCGTCAGGGTTTTGTTATATTCGTCGCTCATGGCGGCGATTATAGCACTTCGTTGCCCGCTACGATGACGATGTGCTGCCGGGCGTGGTGGGTGAGAAACAGGGTGCGTTCCTCCGGTCCGTCCAGTTTGAGGTCGCGCGCCAGTTCATCTACATCCAGTGGCGAGCCGCGCTTCTTAATCGTCAGCCGCCCGACGTTTCGGGCGCGCAGGGTCTCGCGCAGCCGCTTGAGGCTGAAGGGCTGCCAGTCCTCCACCGGCCAGGCGCGGGCATAGGGCGTGGGGCGGTGGTCATCCGCCGTCAGGTAGGCGATTTGCGGGTCAATCAGCCCGGCGTCCAGCTCGGCCCCTACCACCGTTACCAGCCCGGCCCGCAGCACGGCGGCGTCCGGCTCGTAGAGAAAGCCCGCCGGTTCGCGTACTGGCAGGTCAGGTACATGCGCGCCCGTCAGGCTGGCGCCGCCCGGCAACAGGGTCGCCCGCCGCCCGGCAGTTTTGAAGCTACCGAACCACAGCACGGCTTCTTTGAGGTCGCCGTTCAAAGATACGAACTCGATTTCGCAGTCGTAGCCCGCCAGCTGGTCGAGGTCGACTCCCGGGCTGACCTTGACCGCCAGGTCCGGCCAGCGCGCCAGCCAGCCGCGAATGACCGAAAGCGGCGGGCTGTATTGATCTACATTGAACAGGCGGCGGCCTTCGGCATCCCGCCGGGCCGGGTCAAAGAAGACGGCATAGTCGCCGCTGGCTATTGGCAGATGTTCCAAATCGGCCTGTACAAACTCGGCCGGCCGCCCCAGCGCGGCGGCATTGGCCCGCGCCAGCGCCAGCCGGAAGGGGTCGCGGTCCACCCCGATGACCGGGGCATGCGCCGCTAATGCCAGCGTATCGCCGCCAATCGAGCAGCCCAGGTCCAGGATACGCCCGCGGCCGGCGAAGCGCGCCGCCCGGTGGACGCTGACGGCGTGCGGGGTGGCCTGCTCCAGGGCCGGGCGGGTGAAGTACAGCCGCTCGGCCTGCGGGAACTTGCCCTCGGCTTCGCGCCGCAAAATGGCGGTTTCCAGCGCCGCCCGTGCCAGGTCGCGCGGGTAGCGTTTGGAGAGCATCCCGAAATCCGCCAGAAAGTCTTTTTCGCGCGGTTCAAACGCCACCGCATCCGCCAGTACCTTCTGCCCGGCCGGGGTCAGCAATTCCTGAAACGATGTTAAATCCATGCCCGCAGTGTAGCACGAGACGCGGCTGTAAAAGATAGACAATCGTGAACGCCATGTGATTTCCCCCGACTCTTTCACGGAATCGGCCTGTAGGGGCGACCTGCAGGTCGCCCCTACCCACGAGGCTAAGATTCAGCCGATTATTAGAGAATACCAGGCACTCGCAATTGCAATCTGTTACCCATGAATCTACCCACCCCCCAAAGTTAGATATAATCGCCCCATCCCCAAACACCCCCCGGAGGCACGCCCGGTATGGCACACACCTACTCCCCGATTACCGAAGAACACCTGATGATTCAGCAGGCCGCCCGCGACTTCGCCCAGAAGGAAATCGTGCCGATTGCGGCCGAGTTTGACGAGAGCGGCGAATTCCCGATGGCGACGATGAAGAAGATGGGCCAGCTGGGCTTCATGGGCATTGAAGTCCCCGAAGAATACGGCGGGGCCGGCATGGACACCCTCGCCTATGTCCTCGCCCTCGAGGAAATCTGCAAGGCGGACGCTTCACACGGCACGATTATGTCGGTCAACAACTCGCTTTTCTGTCATGGCATCCTCAAATACGGCACTGAAGAACAGAAACAGAAGTATGTGCGCGGCGTCGCCAGCGGCGAGAAAATCGGCGCGTACTCGCTGACCGAACCGATGTCCGGCTCGGATGCGGGCACGATGAAAAGCCGGGCGGTCAAGGATGGCGACCACTACATCATCAATGGCCGCAAGTCGTGGGTGACCAGCGGCCCGGTGGCCGACTATGTGCTGCTCTTCACCATGACTAACCCGGACGGCGGCCACAAGGGCATCAGCGCCTTCCTGCTGGATAGCGACACCCCCGGCCTGATACGCGGCAAGAAAGAGCCCAAGCTTGGCATCCGCGCCTCGGCCACCAGCGAACTGGTGTTTGAGGATTGCCGCGTGCCGGCCAGCGCCCTGCTGGGCAAGGAAGGCGAGGGCTTCAAAATCGCCATGACCGTGCTGGATGCCGGGCGTATCGGCATCGCCTCGCAGGCGCTGGGTATCGCCGAGGCCGCCTACGAAGCCAGCGTGGCTTATGTGCGCGAGCGCGAGGCCTTCGGCCAGCCCATCGGCCAGTTCCAGGGCACGGCTTTCAAAATCGCCGATATGAAAACCCGCATCGAGGCCAGCCGGGCCCTGATTCACAATGCCGCCCTCGCCAAGATGCGCACCAAAGGCACCGAGGAACGCTACACCCTCGAAGCCAGCATGGCGAAACTGTACGCCTCCGAGACGGCCATGTTCGTCACCCATCACGCCGTTCAGATTCATGGCGGCATGGGCTACAGCAAGGAACTGCCGGTCGAGCGTTATTTCCGGGATGCCAAAATCACCGAAATCTACGAAGGCACCAGCGAAATCCAGCGCATGGTCATCGCCCGCATGGAAACCGGCCTGCGCTAACCGGCTGCCGGGGGCCGCATGACCGAATCGATTCGCACCCTCCTCGCTGACCTGCGCGCCCACCTGCGCTGGACGCGCGCCTCCTACGCCCTCTTCAGCGGCTTCGTGCTGCTCATCCTGCTCATCTTGTACGTCTGGTGGCCGCTGGCCGAGGAGTACTTTGCGCTCTTCAACCCGGCCTACCCCCTCTGGCGGCAACTCGACTGGCTGCTCATCAACATCTTTCTGTTCATGTCGCTGATGATTATGGCGGGGGCCGACCTCAAAGCCGACCTGCCGATTATCGTCGTCGGGCTGGTGGGCGGCCTGGTGATTGAGTCGTGGGGCACCCAGACCGACATCTGGCACTACTACACCTTTGAACGCCCGCCGCTGTGGATTATCCCGGCCTGGCCGATTGCGGCCCTCTCGATTGACCGTATGGTACGCTTCCTTGGCCTGCTGACCGCCCGACTGCCGCTGCCGCCCTTCAAGCTCGCCTACTGGCTGGTGTTCCCGGCCTTCTACGCCCTGATGCTGGCCTTTGTCGCCCCCACTCTCGGCAAATCCCTTACTCTGGCGGCGCTGACGCTGTGCGCTTTTCTCATCCTCACGCCCACCGACTACCGTCTGGCGGTGTTGAACTTCGCCGCCGGGGCGGGACTCGGCTACTACCTCGAACTGTGGGGCACCACCCGCCTGACCTGGATTTACTACACCCTTGAACAGCCGCCCTTGTTCGCGGTGCTGGCGCACGGCATGGCGGCAGTGGCTTTCTGGCGCGTGGTGGCGCTGTATAACGTCTTCCGGCCGCGGCTCGTTAACTTCATTGCCCGCCCGCCATCGCTACCGACCCTTGCCAATGACCAGCCCTGACCCGACCACCATCCTCGTTGCCCAGACCACGCCGGGGGCGGAAATCGCCGCCCGCCTCGGCCTGCGCCCGGCGCGGCCGGTGGCGGTGGTGATGGGTGGGGCGGGTAAATTGAGCGATGCCGACCGGGCGCGCCTCGAAAAACAGGTTCACGAAGGCCTCGCCCCGGCCCTCGCCCGTTGTGGGGCGGCGGTGCTGGATGGCGGCACCGACTCGGGCCTGATGGGCATGCTGAACGCCGCCCTGGCGGCCATTGGCTATGCCGGGCCGTACATCGGCGTGGCGCCGGTGGGCAAACTCGCCCAACCGGATGACCCCCGGCCGGATACGTACCCCATCGGCCACCAGCACAGCCACATCGTGCAGGTGGAAGGGCAGGAATTCGGCGAGGAGCGCGGCCCGCTGTTCGCCTTGGCGGCGGCCCTCTCGGCCGGGCAGCGTACGCTGGGCGTGCTGGGCAATGGCGGCAGCGGGGCCGAACAGGAACTGCTGGAAAATGTGCGCCAGAATCGCGAAGTGCTGTTGCTGCGCGGCAGCGGCCGCCTGGCCGATGAACTGGCGGATGCGCTTGATGCCCCGTCCGTCGCCCGCCCGACCCTGCAGCAACTCATCACCCTCGGCCATTTCTCGGTCTTTGATATCCGCAATCCGCCTAATTTTCTGGAACAGGTCGTCGAGCGCAAACTGGGGGCGTGAGGCGGGGTAAGGCTGCCCGCGCTGTTATTGCGCGGCCGCGACCACCCCAATCCACAATCTGCAATCAGCAATCCAAAATCCCGCGCCTAAATCTCCTTGCCGCGCAGCCGCCGGAAGGCATTCACCAGCGAGACCAGCAGGCGCGAGCCGACATAGTAATAGTTGTTATAGGCGCCCAGCGGCGTGTAGCCCAGTTTGGTCGCCAGCCCGGCCGAAATCTCCGTGGCGGCATCCCAATGCGGCTCAACGCCGTGTTCCAGACACCACAGGATTAATTCCGCGGCGGCCGCCGAAGCCAGCCCTCTGCCGCGGTATTTGCTATCGGTGTTAATCTGAATTTCGATGCCTTTGGAGGAGGCCGCCCCGGCCGCGGCGATGCACACCATACGCTCGCCATCCAGCACGCAAAACCCGATGCCGCGCGCCATGAAGTCCTCGGCCGACTTAAACCCGAACAACTGCTCTTTGGTGATTTCTTCGCGCTGAGCGGTAATCTGCCCGGCGCGCGGCAGGTCAATCTGTACCATTTTGAACTCCGGCGCCAGTTTGGCGCGCAACACACGCAGCGGCTCGGCGGCCAGACTCTGGCTGCTGAAGGCGTAGCGTTTGCGCACCACCAGCCGTCCGGCGTGCACGGCCGTGACCAGCTCCTTCCAGCCCGGCGCGCCGAACAACAACTGCGAGAAATTCGGCAAAGTTTCAAGATACTTACGGGCGGCCGGGTGGCTGGCATCCCCGCCCACGATATTAAATTTGATTTTCGGCATGGACAGCACCAGCACGTCCGGGTGCGAGGCGTCATTCGCCAGAACCTGACCCATGTGGCCTTCAAAGATGGCGGCCGCCATACAACTGCCGGCGTACTCCGGTAAGTAGTGGGCCAGGTCAAGCTGTTTCGTTTCGGTGATTGCCTTCATGCGCTGCGCCTCTTCAGTTGGGTTTTGCCATGCAGTACTTTAATAACCCTCAATACGGCTTCCGGTGGCGCAGGTTGCAGGGAATGCGAGTTGGGTTGTCATTGCGGGGCCTAAAGGCCCGAAGCAATCTTGCCATTTCTCACTTGCCACCTGTCTCCCTAGCGCCCATGTTAAAATCCCCCTCTATGGAACTCCTCACCGGCCTCAACCCCCAGCAACAGCAAGCCGTCACCGCCGCCAATGGCCCCACCCTCGTGCTGGCTGGCCCCGGCTCCGGCAAAACCCGCGTCCTCACCGCCCGCATCGCCTACCTCGTCGGCAACCTGGCCGTCAAACCCTGGAACATCCTCGCCGTCACCTTCACCAACAAAGCCGCCAAGGAAATGACCGCCCGCGTCGAGAACCTGCTCGGCGAAGCGCGCGGCCTGCAAATCGGCACCTTCCACAGCATCTGCGCCCGCCTGCTGCGCCGCGAAGCCGACTCCCTGCCCTTTGATAGCAACTTCGTCATCTTTGACAGCGACGACCAGCTCTCGCTCATCAAACTCATCCTCAAAGACATGAACGTGGATGACAAAACCTACCGCCCCCAGGGTGTCCACGCTGCCATCAGCCGCGCCAAAAACGAGCTCATCCTGCCGGATGACTACAACATCCAGACCTACCGCGACGAAGTCGTCCAGCGCATTTACACCGCCTACCAGCAGGCCCTGCTCCAGAACAACGCCCTTGACTTTGACGACCTCCTGCTGTGGATGGCCGTCCTCGCCGAAGACCACCCCGCCGTGCGCGAAAAATACGCCCGCCAGTTCGAGCACATCCTCGTGGATGAATTTCAGGACACCAACACCGTCCAGTACCGCCTGCTCAAAGCTCTTGCCCACCACCACCGCAACCTCTTTGTGGTGGGCGATGCCGACCAGAGCATCTACCGCTGGCGCGGCGCAGACTACCGCAACGTCCAGCGATTTGAAGAAGACTACCCGGATGCCGTCACCATCCTGCTCGAGCAAAACTACCGCTCCACCCAGACCATCCTCAACGCCGCCATGGCGGTTATCGACCGCAACAGCTTCCGCGTCCGCAAGGAACTCTTCACCGAGCGCGGCGACGGCCTCAAACTCGCCCTGCAGGAAACCTTCAACGGCCAGGAAGAAGCCGCCTTCATCGTCGATAAAATCGCCCGCCTCGTTTCCACCCGCCAGCACGCCGCCGGCGACTTCGCCATCATGTACCGCACCAACGCCCAATCCCGCCTGATGGAAGAAGCCTTCATCCGCGCCAACCTGCCCTACAAACTGGTCGGGGCGCAGCGCTTCTATGGCCGCCGAGAAATCAAAGACCTGCTGTGCTACCTGCGCCTGACCTTCAACCCCAGCGACGAAGCCAGCCTGATGCGCGTCATCAACGTCCCGCGCCGCAAAATCGGCAACAAAACCCTCACCGACCTGCGCGCCGTGGCCCAGAACGCCAACAGCAGTATGGGGCTGGTCGTGCTTGACCTCGCCCGCGGCGAAAAAAGCGAATACGCCGGTACGTTTAGCAAAGCCGCCGCCGCCTCGCTGGAAGACTTCGGCCGCCTGCTGGCCGGCTGGCGCGCCCGCCACAGCGACTCGCCGCCCCTGATACTGCTGGATGCCATCCTCGCCGATATTGACTACCAGAGCTACCTCGATGACGGCACCGAAGAAGGCGTGGACCGCTGGGATAACGTGCAGGAGCTCCGCCGCCTCGCCGCCGAATACAGCGACCGCGGCCTGGGCGAGTTTCTGGAAAGCATCGCCCTCGTCAGCGACCAGGACACCGTAGACGAAAACGCCAGCGTCCCCACCCTGCTCACCCTGCACGCCGCCAAAGGGCTGGAATTCCCGGTCGTGTTCATCACCGGCCTCGAAGACGGCACCCTGCCGCACTCGCGCTCCTTTGACGATCCCGAAGAAATGGAAGAAGAACGCCGCCTGCTGTACGTCGGCATCACCCGTGCCAAAGACCGCGTCATCCTCACCTACGCCCTCAACCGCAGCGCCTATGGCGGCTACAGCGAACCCAGCGAGCCCTCGCGTTTTCTGGATGACCTGCCCGAAGACGTGCTGGATGGCAGCAACCCGCTTGGCATCACCCGCTACACCGAGCGCGCCCAACGCCAGCGCCAGGACGAGTGGGAGCGCCCCAGCCACCGCCCGGCAGCCGCCGCTCGCGTCCTGGAGCCCACCTACCGCGCCGGCCTCAAAGTGCGCCATGCCGCCTTTGGCGAAGGGCTCGTCCTCAACACCAAAATCGAAGACGACGAAGAAATCGTGGATGTGTTCTTTCAGGGCGCCGGCCTCAAAAAACTGGCCGCCTCGCTCGCCCGCCTGGAAGTGCTGGACAGCCCGGACGAGGAGTGAAAACCGCGCCCTGACCTTTCTCCCATTTGCCCGCCGCGCCAAATCCCGGTACACTAAGACTATCCATTCAATTGTTATATTTTCTCTGCCATGGCAACCAAAAAAGCCGGTAAAAAACACATCCTCCTGTTCTACAAACACAGCATGGACCGCGTCTGGCGTTCCATGTTGCTGCTGGCGCTTGTCCTCATTCCGGTCTGGTACTTCGCGCCCGACCTGCTCGGCATCCAGATTGGCTCGCTGGCCGATAGCGGCCTGATCCTCGCCATGGTCGTCAGCGTTATCGGCACGGTCTTCGCCTTCATGGTGCGCCGCATGGCCTACCTGCAGGTCAAACCAGACCACGTCCTGCTTGCCACCCCCTTCCTGCGTCTCAAAGTCCCCTTCAACACCATCAAGGGTATCCGCCCAATTGAACTCGGCAAAATGTACCACCCCCGCCAGCTAAAATGGGCCGATCGCCGCTTCCTGCTGCCCTACTTTGGGCAAACCGTTATGACCCTCGCCCTCAAGAAATACCCCCGGCCCATCAACGTCCTCAAAATGTTTCTACCGAAATTCATGTTCAACCCTAAGGAAACCGGCTTCGTCCTGCTGGTCAAAGACTGGATGACCCTCTCCACCGAATTCGACTCAAAAATGGGAGCCTACCGCGACCAGCACCGTGCCCAGCGCGAACCGGAAGGCAGGCGCGGGCTGTACGGGTAACGCTTCGCAATAAAAGAGACCGCCGTAGGGCGGTCTTTTCAATCCAGCGCGCCCGCCGCGGGCAGCACCACCGTAAAGGTCGTGCCGCCCGCCGCAGATTGCAGCCAGATGCGCCCGCCGTGGTTCTCCACAATCTGCTTGGTGATGGCCAGACCCAGCCCGGTACCCTGGCTGTCAGTGGGCACATTCGTGGCGCGGTAGAAGCGGTCAAAGATGCGGTTCTGCTCCTCGGCCGGGATGCCCACACCCGTATCCGCCACCGAGAGAATCAACTGGCCGCCCTCTTCAACGCAACGTAGAGCCACCAGCCCCCCGGTCGGCGTGTACTTTATCGCATTGCCAATCAGGTTGTCCAGCACCTGGCGCAGGCGCACCGGGTTGCCCTCCACCTGCGGCAAACTGGCAGCCACTTCCACGACCAGCGTTTGCTGTTTCTTGTCCGCCTGCGGCCGGAAACCGTCCAGCGCGGCTTCAATAATGGGCGCCAGCGTCAGCGCTTCAAGCGGGTCGGCCCCAATCTCCGCCCGGCCCAGGTGCAGCAGGTCGGTGATGAGGTGGGTGATGTTATCCACGCTTTCCACCGCCCGCCCGATAAACTCTTCCTGTTGCGGGGTTACTGGCCCCACCCGCGAGATCAGCTCCACATAACCGAGGATGGCGGTCAGCGGCGAGCGCAGGTCATGCGAAACGGTGTTTACGAACTCGCTCTTGATGCGGTCGATTTCCTTCAAGTAAGAAATGTCATGCAGGGTGATGACCCGGCCGACCCCTTCAATGGCCGTAACCTGCAAATCATAGAAGCGTTTGTCCTGTCCTTCAATTTCTATCTGCGAAGTATTGACTGATTCGCCCGCCAGGACCTGGCGGATGGTTTTATCCGGCAAAACTTCATTGGCTGGCTGGCCGTTCAGGTCATCATCCGGCAACCCCAGGATGGCGCGGGCGGCCGGGTTCATCAGCACCACCCGGTCGGCGCTATCCAGCACTATCACGCCATCGGTGATTTGGGTCAGGATACTTTCGAGGTTGCCGCGCGCCGCCTCGGTTTCTGCAAACAGGCGCGCGTTTTCAATAGCGATGGCGGCATAGTCAGCCAGGGCGGTCAGCAAAACGGCGTGCCGCTTTTCAAACGGGCGGGCAGTTTCGCGGTTATCCACCCCCAGCACGCCCACCGTTTGGCCGTGGGCCGTCAGCGGCACATAGATGAGGGCATGCACCAGATATTCGGTCTTGAGTTTGTGGGGCGCTTCGGCATCAAAAAACAGCGGCTCGCCGGTGCGCATCACTTCGCCGGCCAGCGAATCTTCGGCCTTGATGCGAAAGGTGCGCACAAACTCATCCTTGAAGTTGCGGGCCGCCCGCATGTAGAGGTCGCCGGTTTCGCGCTCCAGCAACAGCAGGCTGCCTTCTTCGGCGCCGGTCAGTTCTACGGCGGCATCCACCACCGCCGAGAGCACCCGGTCCACTTCCAGTTGGGCCGTCACCGTGCGGCCGACGCGCGCCAGGGTTTGGAGTTCATCCACCTGTTGCAGCAGGGGGCCGGTGTAGCGGGCGGCTTCCTGCTGGAGCCAGGTATGCCAGTGCTGGCTGCGGGCCAGGCCGCGCTGCACGGCAGACTTAAAATCTTCCACGCCAATCGGCGGGGTGATCCAATCCACCAGGCCCAGCCGAATCGCCTGACGCGAAAGGTTGCCCTCCTGGGAAGAAGAGAACAGGATGATGGGCAGCGTGGGTTGTTGTTCGAGGAGTTGGGCGGCGAGGGCCAGATGGTCGCCATCCGGCAGGGAATCGCCCAGGATGAGCAAGTCGGGGCGCAGGCGGGCTACCGCCGCCGGGGCTTCCTCGGCGCGGCGGGTTACGCTGACATCGTACGCTGCGCCAGAGAGGATGTGGTGCTGCACCAGCCGGATGGTGTCTTCATCGGCCAGTACGAGCAGGATTCTTTTTTTGCTCGAAGCCATGGCAACCCTTTATTGCTTGAGCGGCAACATGAAGTGAATGGTTGTGCCCTGCTCCACCTTGCTTTCTACGGCCACCTGCCCGCCGTGGGCGGTGATGATTTCGCGCACCAGCGCCAAACCAATGCCCAGCCCACCAAACTGGCGAGTGGTCGAGCCATCTACCTGATAGAAGCGTTCAAAAACCTGGTTGACATGTTTCTTGCTGATGCCAATGCCCTTATCTGCCACCGATACCTGGACCCTGTTGTCGCGCCCGCGCTGGATGGTGATGGTCACCGGCCCGCCGTTGGGGCTGAACTTGATGGCGTTGGAGAGCAACTGGTCAAAGACAATGCTCAACTGGTCTTCATCCACATGCACAATCAGCGGCTCTTTGGGAAGCTGGGCGCTCAATTTCACATTCCCCTGGCGCGCCTGAGTCTGGTAGCGGCCCAGCGCCTGGCTGGCGAGGTCGTTGAGATTGTGGTCTTTGGGGTTCTTGGGAGCGGCGCTTTCCATCATCAGCGTCATCGCTTCCACCAGCTCCAGCACGCGCACCAGTTTCTGCTGGGCAATACCCAGAGCGTCACGCTGTTCGCTAGCCAGGTCGCCCAGGTCGCCATTCACCAGCATATCCACATAGCCTTTGGCGGCCACCAGCGGCGTGCGCAGTTCATGCGAGACGTTCTGCACCATTTCGTCCTTGGCCTGCTCGGTGGAGTGGCTCTTTTCCATCTCCGTTTGCAGGCTGGCGGCGCGCTGGTCCAGAGCGCGGAACAGACGCGAATTGACCAGCGAGATGGAGGCGTAGTCGCTCACGGCTTCCAGCATGGCTTTGTCGCTGGCTTCAAATTCCTGGTTGGCTTTGCGCAGCATCACCAGCAGCGCGATGGCATTTTTACCGGCCTTGACCGGCACCACCATCGCCGCCTGGCCGAGGGTGCTGATTTTGAATCGCTTGAGGGCTTCGCCATTGAGGGTCAGGGTTTCACCCGAGAGGGCCACCAGCGAACTGATGCCATCATCCCAGGGCTGGTTCATGAATTCTTCCAGCGACTTGGGCAGGTTGATATGGTCGCTTAAGATATATTTGCCGCTGCGCTCATCCAGCATCAGCAGCCAGGCGATGTCGGCGCGGGTGATTTTCTGGCCGCTTTCCAAAATCATCTTGAACAGCTTGCGCTGGTCGGTAACGGAGGTCACCGCCTTGCCGACCCCGAAGAGGGTCGTCAGTTCGCTCACCCGCCGCTGGAGTTCCTGATTGGTACGCTCCAATTGCTGGCGCAAGCCCTCGCGCTCGCGGCGGGCGCGCACCGTTTTGAGGGCGCGCTCCACCACCGAAGCGACTTCGGTTTCACGGACAGGGGTCGGGATATAATCGGATGCGCCGAGGCGAAAGGCCTGAATGATGTCTTTTTGCTGGTCTTTGGGGGCAATCACCAGCACCGGAATGAGTACATTTTGAGAGGCAATGGCGGCCATCAGGTCCTTGCCGCTGAAGCCGTGCAGGTCCAGATTGGCAATCACGACATCCGGCGAGAAGGTCAGGATTTCCTGCAGGGCGCTGCCGGCTTCGGTGACGACCTTAACCTGGTAGCCCTGGGCGCCCAATACCTGGCGCGCGATCAGGTCGCTTACCATCGGGTCATTTTCAACCACCAGGATACGCTCACGTTGCTCGGCCATGCCGCAATGATAGCACGGACTACGGCCAATGGCAGGCGAGTCGCGCGCCGGGCTGGGGCGACCGCGGGAATGTAAAGAGAGTGGGCAAACGAAATAGACCGGGCGAGCCGGTTTTCAAGATTTTCACAGGCCCCCTTGCCAGGTGGACCCCCGTTTTTTGGCGCACTCGGCCTACCGCCAAGTGGTTCCCTACGCTCTAATCTTGATTGCACGGTCTTGGTCAGTCAGGCAAAGCCTGACCACACTGCCGTAAGATGCTGAGCCAGAGTCTTGTAGGGGGCGCCAAAGTAAGCTTAACTCATTGATGTAAACAGGTTGTAAAGAAGTTGTAAAACGCGTTTTACACGTTTAGCAAGCGAGATGCTGGCTTAGTAGTTTTTTAAATCAAATTCCGCTTGTTCATTGACTATCGCATTTGGGAAGCTCAAAGACTTCGATCTCCCGACTGGTCGTGAAAATAACCAAGTCCTCAAAAATCACAATATTACTAGCAACATTAACAATAATTCCCAAACCTTCAAGAAATCTCCTATACGTCCCCGAATCATCTGGAACATAGCCGTAGAATCGATTATGCGTAAGTAGAAACAGACACCCGTTGTATTTCTCAATCGCATAAAGCATAGTAGTGTCAATCTTTTGGATCAATTTAATATCATTCAGGTTATCCGTTCGATAAACCAAAAGATTGTCATAAGTCGCGAGAAATAACCGATTTTCCTCCCAGATCACATCGTTAATATGACTTTCAGCTTGAGGAATAATTGCGAGACGAACTGGTTCAACATTACTAGAAATGTCATAGATTGCAACCAGTTTGCGAAAAGCATTCGAGGGTTCACTAATAGGCCACTCTACTAGGAGATAGGGATATTTCAACAATAGTGGCTCTCCTATTAGCCCTAAATCATAAATTTTTTCTAATTTCCTATCTGCAATTCTGAAAAGGATTGGGGAGAACCCCATACTGTTCCCAATAGTTTCTTTCGTGCTTTCTGTGATGATTACCAGTTCATCTTCAATGAGAATTGGAGACACCGAGCTGTCTTGATTGATGGGCAAAAACTGAAGCAGTTCAATTTTCTCGTAGTCCGAAATATCATAAACTTCAATCCCAATACCTACTGAGGCAGTAATTAAAATATTCTCCGAAATGGCAAATTCATTTACGCGATTATTTGTAGAAAGCCTGGTCGGAGTTAAAGATTCTCTATTAAGGGCTGATAGCTCAATGCGCTCAATGTCTCCACGGCTCAAAACCAATGCCTCTTCGTCCTTGATTATCATTTTCCCGGGGTGAGAAGAGTATTCGACTGTAAGGATGGGGAAAACAATCTTGTGCAACAGACCCCAGCAGACCAGGAACAACAATATACTTGCCCCAATGACGAAATTTCTGCTCGGTAGCCTGAGAATTCTGCGCGACATCATTCTCCCTTCATTAGTCTTTCGCTCATAATGCCCGAATTGTCTTACCCGTTGTCCCTGTTCTAATAAATGTACTCACGACATTGTACGTATACCCACTTGTTGCGATGCCACCATGTGTGTCGTCAATGCTCATTATGTTTGAGCCTTGAATGTCACGATTCGCGGTAATCACCCACGAAGTTGTTCCTTGGGAACTGCTGCCAGTTATGGCTGCCATACTTTTATTTGGAGTGCCATCGTAACTTTCTCGGCTATCTGAATCAATTCTTTCCCCGCCGTTTGCGGCGTAAAGAATCAGCGCATTGTTCACATTTGGTGGTAGTGGAAAGCACGCACACTTTGTTAGTTCTTGCTTTACGTGTGGCGGGGGATTAATGTATCCATATATGTCTCCATTTATCCCTTCCCAAGCGACCGGATCGATCAAAATCATCACATCAACGTCTATGTTAACTTCGTTAAGCTTCCTGGCAAGCCTTACTGCTGCACTAGAACTCCAACTGTATGCAATGATGATAATTTTCTCGTTGGGGTTTTTAGAAATTTGATCAAGTACATTTTCAAAAGCACGTTGAACATGAAGCCATGTATAGCTACCATAAC
>JANJTX010000031.1 GCA_024710875.1 Anaerolineales bacterium
CACCTCCCACTCCCCGCCCATCAGGGACATGCGCAGTACATCCCAGGGACATCCGAAGGACATTCAAGGGACATGCAAGGGACACTCAAAGGACAATTCAGCCCAGGGGGGTGGGGGGCTGTCCCTCACATTGTCCCTCCCGTCAATCGGCCGCCAGCACCCGCTCGTACAGCCCAATCATCTGCTCCGCAATCCGCTGCCAGCCATACTGGCGCGCCAGCGTCGCCGCCTTCACCCCCATCAACGCCCGCAGCGGCGGCTCATCCAGCAAGCGCGCCAGCCGGTCGGCCAGTGTGCTGCTCTCCTGGTCCGGCACATGGTAGCCCGTCTCGCCATCCTGCACCAGGTAAGCCAGCCCGCCCACCTGCGAAGCCACCACCGGCGTGCCGCAGGCCATCGCCTCCAGCGCCACCATGCCAAACGACTCATAATGGGAGGGCACCACCACCACATCCGCCGCCGAATAATAGTACGGCAGGCTGTCCTGCCCGCGCTTCCCCAGGAAATTAATCAGGTCGCCCAGTTCCAGTTCCTGCGCCAAAGCCCGCAGCCGCACCAGTTCGGCGCTGGCCGCCTCCTCGCTATCGCCCGCCTCTCCGCCGATAATCGCCAAACACAGATTGTGCCGCTCCAGCAGGCCGCGCTGGCGCAAGTCCGCCACCGCCCGGATGAGCGTATCAATGCCCTTCAACGGCTCGATGCGCCCCACGAACAGCAGGATTTTGTCCTTGTCCTCGGCTCCAATATACGCCCGCGCCTCATCCTGAGGAATCGGGTAAAAGTGCGAAAGGTCGACCCCGGGTGGGATGACCTGAATGCGCTCCGTGCGCGCCTCATACAGCCATTGCAGTTGCGCCAGCTCGGCCGGCGTGGCCGCCACAATGCGCTCGGCCGCCGCCAGCACCGCCCGCTCGCCGCGGATGCGATAATCGCCCTCCGCCTCACCCGCCCGCGCAATCCGGTTCTTCATCAGCCCCAGCGTGTGAAACATATGGATGATGGGCGCGCCCCACGCCTTTTGCAGCTCGATGGCCGCAATGCCGGACATCCAGTAATGGCTGTGAATCAGGTCGTAGCTCTGGCGTTTGCGAGCCGCAAAATCCTGGATATTGGCGGCAAACTCCGGCAAGTGCTCCGCCAGGTCGGCCTTGCCCAGCGGGATCTCCGGCCCAGCCGGGATGTGCACCACCCGGTTGCCAAAGCCGAGGTCATGGATGACGTGCGGTACATGCGCATCCTGCGAGCGGGTGAAGACATCCACATGCACCCGCTGCCGCCCCAGTTGGCGCGTCAGTTCGCGCACATACACATTCATGCCGCCGGTATCCTTGCCGCCCAGCACCGCCAGCGGGCAGGTATGGTAAGACAACATGGCGATGCGCAGGGGTTGGGAGGGGGCGTTGGTCATTGGCTTGTGAGAGTGGGGGATGGTTGGTATAATCCGGGCGTTAATTTGCTAGCGCCACCATAGCTCAGTTGGTAGAGCAAACGATTCGTAATCGTTAGGTCGAGGGTTCGAATCCCTCTGGTGGCTCACGGTTGGCCCCGCCGCTTGTCTGGTGGGGTTTCTTGTTTCGGGGGCATCAGTGGTAGTCCTGCAAGACCTGCGTCAGAATATCCGCCCCGAAATGCACCGCCGCCACCGGAATACGCTCATCCGGCGCATGGATGAAACTGGCGAAGTCCAGCCCGTCGGGGAACTGCATCGGCGTGAAGCCATAGGTCTGGATGCCCAGCCGGTTAAAGAAGCGCGCGTCCGTCACCGCCGAGAGGAACCACGGCACCGGCGCGCCGCTGGGGTCAGCGCGGCGCAGGGCGGCCGCCAGTTGGTCAAACAGCGTGAGGTCGGGGGCGGCGGCCGGGTTGGGGCTGTTGTACACGATTTCAGCGCGTACATTGGGCGGCAGGTGCGGCGTCAGCCCCGCCAGAAACCCCTCGGCGGTGTGGCCGGGCAGCAGGCGCACATCCGTTTGTACAATGATTTCGGTCGGGATGACATTGACGGCATTGCCGCCGTTGAGAATGGTGGTGTTGAGCGTGTTCTGCATCAGCGGGGCGAAGACGCGGCGGCCTTCGGGCGGCAGGGCGCGCAGCGCCGCCCGGTTCAGCCCCGGGACGAGCAGGGCGCGCAGGCCCAGTGCTTGCGGGGCGGGCAGTTCGCCCGCCAGGGCGCTGACCATTTGGCGCAGGGCGGGGGTAATGTGCAGAAGCGGGCGGCGGCGTTCCAGCGTTGTAAGCAGCGCGCCGAGTGTGGCGGCGGCTGTGCCCGCCACCACCTGCGAGCCGTGCCCGCCGGGGCCGCTGATGTGGAAAACGATGCCGCAGCCCTGCTTTTCAGCGACCTGAATCGGGTAATAACGCCGCCCGGCGAACTCCAGGTTGAAGCCGCCAAACTCCCCGATGGCACGCCGCACGCCTGCGAATAAATCGGGGTGCTCGGTGGTGAGGAACTCGGCACCCATTGCCCCGCCGACCTCTTCATCGCTGACGGCCAGAAAGAGCAGATCGCCAGCCGGCGGTTGAGGGGCGGCGGCCGCCCGCAGGAAAGCCGCCAGTAGCATCGCCAGCGGGCCTTTCATATCCACCGCGCCACGCCCCCAGATGTACCCATCAATCTCCGCCGCGCTGAACGGGTCATGCGTCCAGTTCTGCCCGGCAGTCGGCACGACATCCATGTGGCTATAGAGCAGCAGGGGCGGGGCGAGGCCGCGGCCTCGCAGAGCTGCCATGACATTGGGGCGAGCCGGGTCTTTGGCAATAATCTGGGGCGTGAGTCCGGCCTCGGCCAGCAGGCTGGCGATAAAGGCGGCGCACTCGCCCTCGTTGCCGGGCGGGTTGGTGGTGTTGAACTGAATCAGCCGTTGCAGCAACAGGACGGGGTTTTCGGCATAGGGCGAGTGGGGCATGATGGCTGCATTATAATCGGGGGCATGAGCCGCGCCACAAACCCCCTCGTGATTGGCATCGCCGGCGGCACCGGGTCGGGCAAGACCACGGTGGCGAATGCGATTCTGGAAGCCGTGGGACGGCACCGCGTCTCGTACCTGCCTCACGATGCCTACTATAAGGATTTGAGCGGCCTGCCGCCGGTGCAGCGGGCGGCGGTGAATTTTGACCACCCGCACTCGCTGGATACGGAGTTGATGATTGAACATGTGGACCAGCTCAAGCGCGGTGTGCCAGTGGAACTGCCGATTTATGACTTCACGACTCATACCCGTACGGCGGAGTGCATTCCGGTGGCGGCCAACCCGGTGATTCTGGTGGAGGGCATCCTGATTTTTGCCGAGCCGGAATTGCTCAAGCGGTTCGATGTGAAAATCTTTGTGGATACGGATGCCGACATCCGCCTGATACGACGGCTGGAGCGCGACATCCATGAGCGCGGCCGCACGACCGAGTCGGTGCTGGCGCAGTACCAGAACACGGTGCGGCCGATG
>JANJTX010000106.1 GCA_024710875.1 Anaerolineales bacterium
TCTTGGCCCATTGTTTGGGACGCATGGCGCGTAGCAGGGCAGCGAGCATAGGCAAATGATAGCATAACGCGCCCAGTAGGAAGGCGAGAAAGCAGGTAAACAAGAAGGCAGGAAAACAAGAAGGCAGGAAAACAAGTAGACAAGGTCTTGACAGGCGCGGTTGAAGTGTAGTAGCCAAGACTTGACACTCTCCCTGTCTCCCTGTCTTCCTTTATACTTCCCCCCATGAAAAAGCAACGCGTGGATGTGTTGCTGGTGGCGCGCGGCCTGGTTGAAAGCCGCAGCCTTGCCCAGCGATTGGTGATGGCCGGCCAGGTGCGCGCCAACGGCCAGGTGGTCGCCAAGGCCAGTGACAGCTTCCCTGATGAAGTGGAACTTGAAGTCATCGGCGGCCCGCAGTTCGTTTCGCGTGGGGGCGAGAAATTGGCCGCGGCTTTTACCCTCTTTGGCCTGGATGTTGCCGATCAAACCTGTGCCGATGTTGGCGCATCCACCGGTGGCTTTACCGACTGCCTGCTCCAGCACGGTGCGGCCCGCGTCTACGCCATTGATGTCGGTCAGGGCATCCTGCACTGGAAAATTCGTCAGGATGCGCGGGTGGTGGTGCTGGAAGGCCACAACGCTCGCCACATTGAACGGCTACCCGAGGCAGTTGCTTTCACAGCGGTGGATGCTTCTTTTATTTCCCTCAAAACGCTGCTGCCAGTTCTTGCAGGCTGGTATGTCCCGGGCGGCGGGCAAATGCTGGCCCTGGTCAAGCCCCAGTTTGAAGCCGGTCAGCAGGAGGCCGCCCGCGGCAAGGGTGTCATCCGCGACCCGCAGGTGCATCAGCGGGTACTGGACGAAGTACAGGCCGCCGCCGAAGCCCTGGGCTACACGCGCTTGGGGTGCGAACCCTCGCCAGTCCTCGGCCCCAAAGGCAACCGCGAATTTCTATTGTGGCTGGGGTGGGGGAGTGGGGAAGTAAACAAGTAAACAAACCCTTGACAGGCGCGGTTGAAGACTTGACACTCTCCCTGTCTCCCTGTCTCCCTGTCTCCCTGTCTCCCTGTCTCCCTGTCTCCCTGTCTCCCTGTCTCCCTGTCTCCTGATACTGGTATACTTCCCTCCGCCATGTCACAAGAACACATCCGAAATTTTTGCATCATTGCCCACATTGACCACGGCAAAAGCACCCTCGCCGACCGGTTGCTGCAGCTTACGGGAACCATCTCAGACCGTGACATGCAGGCCCAGGTGCTGGATTCAATGGACCTGGAGCGCGAGAAGGGCGTTACCATCAAAGCCTCGGCTGTGCGCATGGCCTACACCGCCAAAGACGGCAAAACCTACGAACTTAACCTGATTGACACCCCCGGCCACGTGGACTTCGGCTACGAAGTCAGCCGCGCCCTCATGGCTTGCGAAGGCGCCCTGCTGATTGTAGATGCCAGCCAGGGCATGGAAGCCCAGACCCTCGCCAACCTCTATCTCGCCCTCGAAGCCGACCTTGAAATCATTCCGGTTATCAACAAGATTGACCTGCCCGCCGCCCGCCCGGACGAAATCGCCGAAGAAATCGCGGCCCTGATAGGTGTGGATGCGCTGGATGTCCTGCAAATCTCTGCCAAGGATGGCACCGGCGTGGCCGATGTCCTCGAAACCATTGTGCAGCGTGTCCCGCCCCCCAGCGGCCGCGAAGATGCCCCCCTGCGGGCGCTGGTGTTTGATTCACACTATGATTCCTACAAGGGGGTGGTCGCCTATGTGCGCGTGGTGGATGGCGGCTTACAGCACACCGACGAACTCCACCAGTTAGCTACCAATGTCGGCTTCAAACCGGTGGAAATTGGCGTTTTTGCTCCGGCTATGAAACCCACCAAGTCGCTCGCCACCGGCGAAGTTGGTTACATCGCCACCGGTCTCAAGACCGTGGCCGAAAGCCGGGTGGGGGATACGATTACCAGCAAAGCCAAAGAACTCGCCCTGCCTTTGCCCGGCTACCGTGAACCCAAGCCAATGGTATTTGCTGGCATCTACCCGGTGGAAGGCGAAGAATACGGCGAGCTAAAAGAAGCGTTGGAGAAACTTCAACTCAACGATGCCTCGCTGGTCTATCAGCCTGAAACCTCGCAGGCGCTCAATTTCGGCTTTCGCTGCGGCTTCCTTGGCATGTTTCACATGGAAATCATCCAGGAACGGCTTGAACGCGAATATGACCTGGACATCATCGTCACCGCCCCTTCGGTGGAATACGAAATCCTGATGAAAACTGATGAGGTCATCACGATTGAATCGCCCGCCAAGCTGCCTCCCGAAGGCGACATCGCCGAAATCCGCGAACCCTGGATGACGCTCCAGATCTACACCCCGACCGAATTTTACGGTCCGGTCATGGAACTGGTCACCAAGCGGCGTGGCATCTACCAGAACGAAGAGTACCCCTCCACCAACCGCGTCCAGCTAAACTACGAAATCCCGCTTTCGGAACTCATTATTGACTTCTTTGATGCCCTGAAGTCGCGCACCCGCGGCTACGCTTCGATGGATTATCATTTCAAGGAATACCGCGCCGAGAATCTCACCAAACTGGAAGTGCTGGTCAATCAGGAGCCGGTGGATGCGCTGGCGGCCATTGTCCATAAGGAACATGCCTTCCACAAAGGCCAGGCGCTGGTCACCAAACTCAAGGACCTCATCCCGCGCCAGTTGTTTGTGGTGCCCATTCAGGCCAGCGCCAGCGGCCGCATTATCTCGCGCGCCAACGTCAAAGCCGTCCGCAAAGACGTACTCGCCAAGTGCTATGGTGGCGATATCACCCGCAAGAAGAAACTGCTTGAAAAGCAGAAAAAAGGCAAGAAGCGGATGAAGATGATTGGCAGCGTGGAGATCCCGCAGGAGGCTTTCCTGGCGGTCTTGAGGCTGGATGATGAGTGAGGCAACCCAGACCGCGCCGGGCGGCGGGTTGCGACGGGCATTGCCCGGTATCTTTATCAGCGTGGTTGCGCTGGCAGTCCTGTTCTATCTGGTAGATTTCCCGGTTTTCATTCAATCGTTGCGCCGCGCCCACCCGCTCGGGTTTGTGTTTTCGGTGCTGGCTTTCTTCGGCACCCTCATGGCGCGCTCTATTTCCTGGCGCACGCTGTTGCGCGAACAGGTCACTTCCGGCCGCGCCTTTTGGACGCTCAACGAAGGCTATCTGCTCAACAACGTCTTGCCCTTCCGGCTGGGCGAACTGGGGCGCGCGATCATCATGCGCCAGACCGCCGGCCTGGGCTTCTGGGAAGTGCTCTCGACCATCATCGTGGAACGCATCTTTGATGTCGGCATCATGGCCGGTTTGCTGCTGGGTACATTGCCATTCGTTCTGGGTGCCGAGAGCGCCCGCGGTGCAGCCCTGATTGCCGCCGGGCTGATGGTCACCGGTTTTGCCGTGTTGTTTCTGGTCGCCCGCAACCGCCCCGCCACCCTGCGCCTGTACGACCGCCTGCTGGGCCGCTGGCCGCGCCTGGCCGATTGGGGCCGCGCCAAACTACAGTCTTTTCTTGAAGGGCTGGCCGTCCTCACCGAAGCCCGCCGTTTCTTCACCGTGCTTTTCTGGCTTGTGCTGGCCTGGGTCTTTAACATCGCCTGGTATGGCGCGCTGCTGTGGTCCTTCGTGCCGAATGTCACCCCCCTGATGGCCGCCTTTGTGGTTGGCGCCTCCGCGCTGGGGGTCGCGCTGCCCTCCTCGCCCGGTTACGTTGGCGTGTTTGAAGCCGCCCTGGTGGGCGCCTTGAGCCTCTTCGGTGTGGATGCCGCCATTGCCCTGGCCTTTGCCATCAGCGCCCATGTGCTCTATCTCATCATTACCATCGGGTTGGGTGCGATTGGGTTGAGCCGGGATGGCATGAGTCTGGGTGGCCTGTACGCGGACATCACCAATCGCAAGCCCGCCGCGAGCCCGGACTGACCGCGGACGGGTAGCCCCGTACCAACGCACTAATTTCGAGGCGACCTGAACTCCTGAATTTTTCCGACTGAATCCTCGTGAATATCCTGATTGCCCTCACCTATTACCGGCCGCACTATTCCGGCCTGACCATTTACACCGAGCGCCTGGCGCGCGCCTGGGCCGCCCGCGGCCACCATGTCACCGTGCTGACCAGCCAGTTTGAGAAATCGCTGCCACCGGAAGAAATGGTCAATGGCGTGCGGGTGGTGCGCCTGCCGGTCGCCCTGCGCATCAGCAAGGGCGTCATCATGCCTTCCATCCCGTTCCGTGCCTGGCAGGAAATCCGCAAAGCCGACCTGGTGAATCTGCATGTCCCCCAACTGGATGCCGCGCCCATCGCCCTGCTGGCGCGCCTCATGGGTCGGCCAGTCCTGCTCACCTACCATTGCGACCTGCAACTCCCCGGTGGGTTGGTCAACCGCCTGGCGAATTTCGCCTCCGACCTCGCCAACCACATCGCTGCCCGCGTTGCCAATGCCATCGTCACCAACACCACGGACTACGCTGAGCATTCGCCCTTTCTGCGGCAGTACCTTGGCAAAGTCCACGGCATCCCGCCGCCAGTCATCCTGCCAAAAATCCAACCCGCCGCCGTCAGCGCCCTGCGCCAGAAACTGGGCCTCGAGCCGGATGAACTCATCATTGGCATGGTGGCGCGCCTCGCCGCCGAGAAAGGCGCCGAAACTCTGGTGCGCGCCCTGCCCAAAGTCATTCAGAAATTTCCGCGGGCGCGTGTCATGTACGCCGGTCAGCACGAAGGCGTGATGGGCGAAGAAGCCTACGCCGCTCTGCTGGCTCCCCAGATAGCGGCCCTCGGTGACCGCTGGCGTTTCCTCGGCCTCATCCCGGATAACGAACTGGCGGCCTTCTTCCAGATTTACCGGGTGGTGGTCGTGCCCAGCACCAACAGCACCGAGTCTTTTGGCATCGTGCAGGTGGAAGCCATGACCAGCGGTACGCCGGCCGTCGCCTCGGACCTGCCCGGCATGCGCCAGCCGGCCCTCACTACCGGTATGGGCCGCACCTTCCCGATGGGCGATGCCGATGCGCTGGCCGACGCCCTCATTGAAGTCCTCGGCCAGCCGGAGCGTTTTCAGGGCGATATCGCTGAAATCGCCCGCCGCTACGCCCCGGACACCATCGCCGCCGAATATGAAGACCTCATCCACTCCCTCCGACTGGTGTGCTCATGACCCCTTCGACCGAAAAATACCTGTGGGCCAATCTCATCGCCCTGCCGTACTTCCGCGCCCTGCTGCGCGGGGTGGAAGCCTCCTATTACGAAGAAATCGAACTCGCCCAGCCTATCTATGATCTCGGCTGTGGCGACGGCCACTTTGCCAGCATCGCCCCTCTGCCACCGATTGCCGTGGGCCTGGACCCGTGGGGCGGCCCGATTCGCGAAGCCCGCCAGTATCCTGTCTACCGATCGCTGGTGCAGGCAGATGCCGCCGCCGCCCCCTTCCCGGCCGGGCATTTCGCCAGCGCTGTCAGTAACTCGGTACTGGAACACATCCCGCAACTGGATGAAGTCCTGAAAGAAACCGCCCGGCTGCTACGCCCCGGCGCGCTGTTCGTCTTCTGCTCGCCCAACCACCTGTGGTCGGCCGGCTTGCACCTGCCCGCCCTGCTGCGCAAACTGGGTCTGAAAGGCCTGGCCGCCCGCTACGCCGAGCTTTTCCGGCGCATCAGCCGCCACCACCACATGCTCGGCCCGGACGAGTGGCGCGCCCGCCTGGAAGCCGCCGGGTTTGAGATTGTGGATTACTGGCACTATTTCCGCCCGGCCGCTCTGCATGTGCTGGAGTGGGGCCACTACTTCGGCCTGCCTTCCTGGGTGGCGCGCATGCTCTTTGGCCGCTGGATTCTGGCCCCCGCCCGCTGGAATTTGACCCTCACGGCGACCATCCTGCGCCCCTACGCCACCAACGAACGCCGCCCGGACGGCACCTACTCGTTCTATATTGCGCGCCGCAAATAACTTATGCGGGGGCAGCGCGCTTGCCCCGCTATCGCCCATCGGGTAAGATTGCACAGATACTTTTCCGGAGTGGAGAGCTCTTATGCCGCGTAAGAAGATTGAACCCCAACCCGAGCCGCAACCTGAACCGCAGCCAGAACCCACGCTGCTGGATTATCTCAAAGCGATTGCGCGTGGCGAACCGCGCCCGGAAGGCCCAACCGCCCGGCCCGTCCCCCCGGCCGCGCCCGCTAAACCCGCGCCCCGTCGCCGCAAAGCCGATGCCGCGCCGCCCGCCAAGGTGGTCGAAGAGGCCTCCGCCAAACCGGCCCGCGCCAAAGGGCGGGCGGCGGTGGCGGTCGCACCTGTGCCTGAGCGGCCTCTGGCTGACCCCACCGAACCAGACCGTGAACCCACCGGCGCCTTCCCGTGGCTGGCGTGGCTGGCTCTGGCGTTCGGCCTGGTGGCCCAGGCCACCTTCAATCAGGACCAGCCCCAGGCTTTATTCGGTATCATCTTCTTTCTTATCGCCATCGCGATCGGCATTTTTGCTTACCTGCGTCAGCACTGGCCGTTGGCCGAACCGCGCCCGGCCGATGAAACCACCCCCGATTCGCTGGTCGTTCGGTTCCTGCCGCTGCTGATAGGGGCAGTCTTTACCGGCCTGGCCTTCTGGGCCTTTGGCGGCAACCGCTTCACCGCTGAAAATCTTGCCCTGTGGGCACTCGGCCTTGGCTTTTCGCTCTGGGCGCTCTGGCAGCCCGCCGAGACCGCCGTCAATCACTGGTGGCCGCGTGAGGCGGGGGCGGCGCGCGCCCGTCGTGAGTTGCTGGCCTACATTTTGCTCTTGTTTGCCCTGCTCTTTGCTGGCAGCGGGCTGGCGGGTCTGGCAACCCCGCTGTTTGCCCTGCGCCAGTTGGGGTTGGCCGTGTTACTGGCTGTACTGGCCTTCCGCCTGCACCCGCCCGTCTGGTGGCTGCGCCTGGGTGAGTTCCTCACCCGCCCGGGCTGGAACCTGCGTATTACCCGCACCGGCCTGCTGCTCACGCTCGCTTTCGCCACGGCGGCCTTCTTCCGATATTTCCGGCTGGAAGGCGTCCCGGCCGATATGTTCAGCGACCAGGCCGAGAAACTCCTGGATGTGATGGATGTTCTGGCGGGCAAGTACAGCATCTTCTTCACCCGCAATACTGGCCGCGAGCCCTTGCAGTTTTACCTCACTGCCGCCGCCGCCAACCTGTTCAATACCGGCGCTTCTTTCTTCTCCCTGAAAATCGTTACTGCTACACTCGGTTTCCTATCGCTCATTTATGTCTATTTGCTCGGTAAGGAAGTCGGTGGACCGCGTGTCGGCCTGCTGGCGGTCTTCCTCGGCGGCATGTCCACCTGGCTCAACATTCAGGCTCGCGTCGCCCTGCGCTTCATCTTCTACCCCGCCTTCGTTGCCCCGGCCCTCTTCTACCTCTTGCGCGGTATCCGGCGGCGCGCCCGAAATGATTTCATCCTCTCGGGCATCTTCCTCGGCATTGGCCTGCACGGCTACACCCCAATCCGCGCCTTGCCGATCGCGATTGTGGTGGCGGTTGTGTTGTATCTGGTACACCGACAATCGGCTGGCAACCGCAAACAGGTGCTCATTCATCTCGGCCTGCTGGCGCTGGTGGCGGGGCTGCTGTTCCTACCGCTGGGCCGCTTCGCCCTGGAAGACCCCGGCGCATTCAACTACCGCACCCTCTCGCGCCTCTCTACTGTGGAGCGCGAACTCCCCGGCTCTCCGTTGTTAATATTTCTGCAGAATCTCGGGAATGGCCTGAAGATGTTTAACTGGTCCGCCGGTAACATCTGGCCGGTCACCATCCCCAACAGACCCGCGCTGGATCTGGTTTCCGGGACTCTGCTGGTGCTGG
>JANJTX010000136.1 GCA_024710875.1 Anaerolineales bacterium
GCGGCAGTCGCATCCAACAAACTGCGGATATACTCCACGGAGATAAACTCTATAGGCTGGGATAAACCCCGCAGCACCTCAGATTCAAACCCCTCTACATCAATTTTGCAGAAACTGGGCATTCCAAATTGTGCAATCAACAAATCCAGAGTTGTAACCTCGACTTCAATTTGATGCTCCCATCGCACCCACGAAAAAGTGTGGTCTTCCTGCTGCACTCGGGCAGTCCACTCGCCGGCCAGGCTTGAAACAGTTGGGGCATTGCCACTTAGGTACATGGGCAAGCGCCCACTTTCAGCCCCGGCCGCGAATGGCAACACGGTGATATTTTTCCGCCATCCATACGCCCAGCGCAAAAAGCGGGCAAACACTGGCTGGGGCTCCAGCGCAACTACCTGCGCTCCCAGCCCCGCCAGCGCCCGCGTTCGGTTTCCCACATGCGCCCCAATATCAAAACACACATCCCCGGCACTCACAAATTGGTGATAGAAACCGCGCAAACGGCGTGCCTGACCCGGCACGCCGTAATACATCCCCAGAGAGCGGAGCAAGCCCCGCAGGTCAGCGGAACTCACCGAGTTGTGTTCGCCGTTCTAATCCAGTTGCAAATGCAGGTACAACGCCACCACCAGCAACGCTTCCACGGCTTTGGTGATGTAGCCCAATGTTGCAGTATTATACGAAGGGCCATTGAAAGCAAAGAACGCCACGATGGTTGCAATCGCAAAGCCCATATAGGCGAGGTGCAAAATTACACTGAAAGTGGTATAAGCCGTTGGGGACATCTGACGCTTCTCAAACTGCGCCTTAATCGCTTCCCCGGAGAGGAATGCCGCCAGCAGTACCGCCCAGCCGACACCATTAAGCGTGAACAGGGGGTCCAGTTTACCCAGGTCCGCATTCAGCACCACCGCGTGTACCACGGCGGTAAAAATCGTCATCAAGGCGATGGCAGTTCGAAGTGTTTTACGATTCATCAGTCTCACTCCTGTTGGTTTAAGAAATTATAGCATCCCTGACCAATTCAGTCAGGAATTTATGGGCGCGGGTCATGCTGGTATCCCAGGCGGCAAAATTTGGATACGCTTGCAGCGCCGCCAGGCTCATGCGCAGCAACATTGCCCGATCATCTGCCAGACGGCTGATGGCTGCCGCCACCTTCAACGGGTCGGCGGTATCTACTAGAAAGCCGGTTTCGCCCGCCCGCAGGATTTCCCCGGCTGCGCCGCGCTGGCCAGCAATTCCCGGCAGCCCAAAACCCAGCCCTTCCAGATATACAATCCCGAATCCTTCGTAACTGGAAGGTACTGCCATCACATCCGCCTGCCGAAGCTCGGCTTCGACCCCGTCAGCCGGGAGCGAGCCCAGCAAGCGAACCCGCGACACCAGACCGAGGTCCTGAATTAGTTGCTGAATGCCTGTTACATAGTGTGAATCCAACCCCAGGTTTCCTACCACCCGCAGGTTGCAGCTTGAGGGCGGCAGGTGCGCCATGGCCTTTAGCAAGATATGCAGCCCTTTGCGCGGAATAACATTCCCCAGAAACAAGAGGTTCAATGCGCCCGGATGTTGGCAGCGGGCACGCACCGCGGCCGCATCCGGCGGCGCGGCCCAGCGGTTACCGGCCGGCGGACAGATGATGCTTGGCCGCCGATTCCCCGCCAGCGCGGCCACATCCTGCTGGGTCGTGGCGCTTACACAGATCGTTGCATCGATTGAGCGCAAGTAAGCCCGTTCTACCAACCGGTAGGCTTGATGCAGCACACCCGTATGACCTTCACGAACTCGTAAGTGGTGGACAATCGATACAATCGGGATACTCTTTCGCTTCTTCAGCCGCCGATTCAGCCAGAACAAGGAAGCATGATTCAGCTCGTCCTGCAGGAGCACATCCACAGACAGGCTCTGCAAACGCCGCAAGAGCGCGATTGAAAAGTTATCCCCGATGTGCTGAAGATAGGTTCGCCAGGGAAGCGAAATGATTTCCACTTCTTCCCCCTGATTTTGCAGATAATCAACCAACCGTCGGTCATACATAAAGCCGCCGGAGGTGAAATCCAGGTCGCCATAGATGATCAGGCCAACCCGCACTAGACTCTCATTTCATAGCTGGCCCATGCAATTTCATTTTCCCAAATCTGCACCCGCACCACTTCGAGCGTCTTGGCCTTGATGCCCTCGTACATTTTCTCGCAAAAAATGCGCGCAAAATGCTCAATGGATGGATTCAACCCGGAGAATTCCGCCAGATTGTTCAGCATTTGATCCCGATAGCGCTCCACCAACCCATCCAGACTTGCCTCAATATCTACGATATCCACAAGGTAGCCGTGTTGGTCCAGGTTGTTCCCCATGAGCTGTACTTCTACAGAGTAGTGATGTGAATGTGGCAAATTTTCCCGCCCCCAATCCCCACCTATCAAAAAATGCTGGGCAACAAAATCGCGTTTAACAGCAACCGTATACATCAGGTTCACTCCAGAAAGTAGATCGCGGAAGCCACAAGCCGGTCAAGGATTGCCCGCGTCCGGGATGGTGCTAATCTTACATTTACCTGCTGGCCTGCAGTCCCCCGAGAGAGGCCAGTAGGGACTAAAAGACCGGCGGGTTGCTCACAGTTACAAACCAGGTGACATACACCCACACGCCCAATAAAGTGGACAGAATATATAGTCCATAGGCTGTGCGCATATAGGGTTTGTACTTGTTGAATCGCAACGCCTGCGGTACCAGGTTGTGGCCCCGCAACACCACGTAGTTCCCAAACACAAACGCAAAGAACCCGACGGTGGCGTGGATGGTGGTCACATAGTAAAAAACCGATTCGCGCGGGCCGCCAGCATCTCGCACAATAAAATCGCGGTACGGGAGAATCATCAGCCACAAGACCAAAATGATGTTCAATACTGCTCCCGCCGTCTGCACCCATTTATGGGCATCGTACTTTTCGCGGCGCGCCAGCCAGAAACCCACGGTAAACATGGCCGCCACCAGCAAACTCAGGACCAGTGTCATATCGGCCGCGAAATTTGCGTTCGTCCCCAGGAATCCTTCAGCATGCAATAGATCAATCATGTTCACTCTCCTTCATGTTCCTCCGGTTGTACCACGCACTCAAAATTCGCGCTTCTAATTCAAGCCCCCGCTTGCGGATACTCAAACACCACCTGCAATACGGCCCCCGGGTCGGTATCCAGCAACGCGTAAGCCCGCTCGGCTTGCCCCAACTCAAAGCGGTGGGTAATCAGCCGGCTCGGGCGCAGTTTTCGTATCCAACGCCACACCTCTTCAAAGCGTCGGCTCTTGTTCCATCTTCCGCGGTGCTCGGGCGCAATCGTACTTACCTGGCTGCTAACAATCTGGATGCGCTGACGGTGGAAACGCCCGCCCAAATCCAGGCTGGCTTGGCGCTTTCCATACCAGGAGCCAACCACCACCCGGCCGTGAAATCCGGCCAAATCCAATGCCAGGTTGAGCGCCGCCGGTGACCCCGAAAGCTCAAACACCAGGTCCGCTCCCTGATAATGCTCTCCTGCCAGGGTTGCCTTTGCGTGCGCAATCGCTTCATCATCACCCGGGTCGCAACACCAGGTCGCCCCGGCTGCCCGGCCAGCCTCGCGGCGCTGGGCCAGGCGGTCAAACACCACCAGTTTCTCCAGCGGGAATTCCGCCAAAAGGGCGGTGGTGAGCAGACCCACTACCCCCAGCCCCAGGACGGCCACCTGTCCACCCAGGCTTGGGGCGCCGTCCAAAACCAGGTTAACCGCCGTTTCCGTGTTCGCCAGAAAAATCGCGTCCTCGGGCGAGATGTCCTCCGGTACCGGCAGCAAATCCTCAACCGCCACCAGAAAATGGCTGCTGTGCGGCACAAACGCGAAAGCCCGCCGCCCCAGCAACTCTGGCGATACATCTGCCCCTACTGCCAGCACCCGCCCCACACTGCAATACCCATAGCGCAGAGGGTAGTCTAGCGAACGACTCACGCGATCTATCGTTTCGTCACCAGGTGTCTCTGACATTTGATTGGTATAGATCAGCAATTCACTACCGGCGCTAATCCCGCTGCATTCCGTTGCCAGCAGCGCCATACCTGGCCCCGGCGGCCCGAGTTCCTCCCGCCGAACCTCCACCTGCCGCTCACCCACAAAATACAAGGTTTCTGCCGTCTGGCCACTCATTGCGTCAATCGCCCCCAGGCCACCAAGTCAGCGCCGTAATGCGCCCAGACCATGTCTACCACCCGCGTCGGGCGGGTGGGCGTCGTCTGTACCTCCAGCCCGCGCAACCCCCCCAACAACAATGGCGCAATGGTCAACACCAGCACATCGGCCAGACCCTGACTCAAAAAGGCGGTTATCACTTCTGCCCCCCCTTCCACCATCACAGACTCAATCCCGCGCTGGTGCAAGGCTTGTAAAGTTGCTGGCAGGCTTACCCGGCCATCCTTCTCCAGTGCAACTTGCACCAGCGCGCCCGCCCGCGCCGCTAGGTCCCGGTTTTCAGCCTGCAACCCACATACGAACCACGGCAATTTCGGGTGGTCAAAAATCTTCCCAGCCGAGCGGGCCTGCAACCTGCTATCCAGCACAACTGGCTGGGGCTGGGAGCCTTCCACAAGGCGCACCGTAAGGCGCGGATCGTCTGCTTCCAATGTCCCGCGTCCAATAAGAATTGCGCTATGCCAGGCCCGCAGTTCATGAGTCACGCGCATCGATTCAGGGCTGCTGATTGACAGAGGCTCACCGCGCGCCCGGGCAATTGAGCCGTCCAGAGACTGGGCATAGCTCAAAGTCACAAACGGGCGGCTCACCAAAGCCGCCCGCTGTTTCTCAGCTGTCAGAAATTCAATCGGTGTTGACATCCGCTGCGTCGGGTTCGTCCTTTAGTTCGGGCAAGTTCAGCAGGTGGTTCATTCGCTCAACCTTTGTGTGGAGGTAACGAGCGTTATTTTCATTTACCGTGGGTGTCAGCGGCACTCGGTCAACCACATCCACCCCCAATGAAATCAGGCGGTTGATCTTGGACGGATTGTTGGTCAGCAAGCGAATGGATTTCAACTCCAGGCAACCCAGCATAGCCGCACACACAGAATAATCGCGACTATCTGCCTGATGACCGAGTATCAGGTTCGCGTCGACCGTGTCATACCCCTGGTCCTGCAAATTGTAGGCCCGCAGTTTCTCCAGCAAGCCAATTCCGCGCCCTTCCTGACGCAGGTATAGCAATACCCCCTGACCCTCGGCCGCAATTTGAGCCAGTGCCTGCTGTAATTGTTCACCACAATCGCACCGTTGTGAACCAAGCAAGTCACCGGTCAAACACTCGCTATGCACTCGCGTGAGCACCTGTTCCTGCCCGGCCACCTCGCCCATCACTAAGGCCAGGTGGTCTTTGTCATCACGGTTATTGCTGAATAACACCAGAGCAAACTCGCCCAGTGCAGTTGGCAAGCGCGTCCGGACCACCTCTTCAACATGTACCAATCTCTCATCCTGTTTATTATTAGTCACAATTGCCCTCATGCACCAATAGAATAATGTCTAATCTTAGCATATCCAACCCGCGGGTCGGCCAAATCTAGCGAATGAATACCCGCCCCAAAGCTAACCCTATCAAGCCAAACAACACATCCCTACCGCGAATGAACAGGCTCACCGCCAGCCCCGTTTCTACCCCATACCCCAGCGCCTGAAAGGCCAGCGCCTGGCTGCCTTCCAGTGCCCCCAGGGCGCCGGGCAGCGGCGTGAGCAGCGCCAGACGGGCAGCAGTCATGGCGGCTATCACACCGGTCGCCCCGGGGGCCAGCCCCAGCGCGGCGAGCAACAGCCCGAACTCAAGAATCATCGCCACCCAAGTCAGGCCAGCCACACCCACGGCCCCGAGCACTGTGCGCGGGTGAGCGTGCCAAAAGTCGCCCATTTGTTTTTCAGCCAGCAAGATATGCTCCGCAAATCTGCCAAGCCGAGCCAAGAATGGCATCCGCTCCACCAGGCCAGCTACCAACTGTCCAATTGGAGTGCGGCCCCGCCCAAGCAGTAGTAAATAGATTACCGGCGCGGCCAGCGCCAGCACAACTGCACCGGCGGCGCCCCAGCCCAGCTGCGAACCAAATACACCACTTGCCACCACTACCAGCAAACCCACTCCCAAAAACGAGAAGTTCACCGCCAGTTCAATTAACTTATCCAGCGCAACACTCGCCACCGCCGCGGAAATTGGTGCGCCATGATGGCGGTGAAGAGCGTAGACCTGCAGCGGCTCTCCCCCAAAATGTGGGCCGGGAGTAAAGTAGCTCACCCCAAACGCCGCCAACCGATAACGGAAGGCCTCCCAGACCGAAAGTTCCAAACCCAGCGCGTGTACCACCAGCCACCAGCGCAAACCAAACAAAAACAGAATTGCGGTGTTGAGTGCCAGCAAAAACGTCAATCGCCCGCCTTCCAGGCGGCTGGCCACCTCCCGAAATGCCGCCCAGTCCACCGACTGGACTGCCAGGGCCAGCAACGCCAGAGCGACCAGCCAGACAACAGCGATCCAAAATTGCCGCCCCGTCTTCATGTCCCCGTACGGTCGCCAGCCCGGTTATGCACCAACCACTCTTCCGGCCCCCAGACCGCCCAACGTCCGGGGCCGAGAAAGATCAGTCCAGTTCCGGCCGCCAGCAATATCCAGCCGGGAGTGTTGACTCCGAGGGTTGCAAACTGAACCCCAAGCAGTAATAGAACAGCAATGCCAAAAAATCGAGCTGCAAATCCTACGCCGATTGCAAAACCTGCAATCGCTTGCAGCCAGCCCCACGGTGCCGGCAGCCAGAGTCCCGTCTGGGTCCAAAAGATGTATATCGCCACGACTGCCAGGCGCAACCCCAATGGGAGGTAGTCGCGCACCCATTCCCATATCCTGCGCCAACGTTGCGCCGCTACGGCATCAACCTGCCCCAGCCAGCCGCTGACGTGGAACCAGTCATACAGAAAACCAATTGTAAAGGGAAGCATGAAAAGCGTGGCTGCCACAGTCGTGCCGGGCGGCTCGAGCACCGGGAACAGCATCGCCGTAACGAAGCCCATTTGCAATGCTGCGAAGCCTCGGCGGCTGGGGTTGGGTGGCAAATCATACACCGGCTGACCGCGCTGTTGCCGTAACCAGATGCCAAACAAAAACACTGGCCGCGCAAAACCAAACACGGCATACCACCAGGGGACTGTGCCATACTGAAAAGCCAGCATAGTCACCACCAGCACCCCCAGTGTGTCATGGTTCATATCCAGCCGTTCGCCCAGCCCCGTCACCTGGTTGGTGCGGCGCGCAAGGAAGCCGTCAAAAAAGTCTGTAAAATCTGAAAGGATATACAGGATGGCCGGCAACCACGCCAGCCAACCCGCGGGGCGCGGCAGCAGCAAAAATCCGGCCAGCATGGCGATTAACGTGCCGCGCAGCAGGGTCAGGCTGTTTCCCGGGCCAAACACCGGGAGCACCTCGCTTTCGTCTGCCCGTCGGTTAAGCGGCAACACCCGCCAAACACTCACCAGCTCATAACTCAACACCAACCCGGACACCGTCAGCCACTGCTCACCAAAGCGTTGCCCCGCCTCCTCTACCAACACCCAGGCAAGAAACAACAGCCCAAACCCCGAGAGGATCCCATAGGCCGCCCAGTGCCAGCGTAGCGCAATCATCCGGACACTAGTTTCTGTGTGATGCATCATGAGCGGCGTGAGGTTGGCAACTATTTCGGTTGGAGGTAAATACGGGGAACCCGGGTATTGATATTCGTCAGAATCTCATAGGGAATCGTTCCGGCCCATTCAGCCACCTGTTCCACAGTGATGGCCGCGGCGCCCTCCCCCCCGATCAGGATAACTTCATCTCCGTTATACGCCGAATCCCATTCAATGTTCACCATAAATTGATCCATGCATATCCGTCCCACCACCGGATAGCGCTTCCCACCAATTAGAACTTCTGCCCGGTTGGAGAGCGCCCGAAAGTAGCCATCGCCATAGCCAACCGGAACGGTCACCACCCGTACCATATGGTCCGATTCCCAGGTTGAGCCGTAACTCACCGGATGGCCAGGTCGCACTACTTTGAAATACACGACCTTGGAAAGCCAGCGCAACGCCGGGTACACTGCCACATTGAGCGAAACCTCTGCCGAGGGGTACACCCCGTACAGGAGGATTCCCGGCCGCACCAGGTCAAAATGGCTCTCCGGCAGTTGCAGCACCGCCCCGGAATTGGCCATGTGTCGCACAGGGGTCGGCAAGCTACGGCGCTCGTAGAACCGCAAGACTTCCTCGAAGCGCTCTAACTGCAATCGGGCCGAGCTTAGATCCGCGGCATCGGCATTCGCAAAGTGCGAGAATATTCCTTCCACATCTGTGTGCTGACATTTCAAACTGGCCGTCAGCAAACTTTCGGCGCTGTAATAATGCACCCCAATACGCTCCATGCCAGTATCAATTTTCAGGTGTACCCTGGCCCGCACTCCCATCGCCTCGGCCGCTTCATCCACCTGTCGCAGTTTATCTTCCGAGGAAGCCGTCAGGGTTAGGTTGTGCTGCAAGAACAGCGGAACCTGGTCACCCAGAATACCCCCCATCACCAGAATCGGCAACGTGATCCCCTGCTCACGCAGCAATATTCCTTCTTCCAAAAATGCAACGCCCAGATAGGGCGCCCCCAGAGCCTGCATATAGCGCGCCACTTCAATCAAGCCATGACCATACGCATTGGCCTTTAACACCGGCATTACCGCCGCCGTCCCAACATGGGCTTGAATCGCAGCATAGTTCTCCCCCAATCGTGCCAGATCAATCTCCAGCACCGTGGGGCGCAAGACACCGTTGGTAGTAATCGTAGGATGGTTGGGGACCGAACGCATTCCGGAATTTTACCCCAGCCGGGTTCACAGTTCTGCCATACTGGCACGATCCTTGCTACTCTCACGCATAGGAATCCATCCCGCCCTGCGTTTGCCGTACCTCCTGTTCTGATGTATAGTCAAATCCAAACGCGCGGGTATGAGGTGTTGCACATGAGGTACCCTAAGGAGCATGAATTATGAAACGGATACTGACCGTTCTATTTGCCATTCTGATGTTCTTCCCCTCCAGCGTACTGGCCGCCCCGGCTCCTGCGCCATCCTACTCCGTGACAATCCCCGGCGGCCCCACCTTCTGGGTGCACGATGTCATTCGGAATGAAAGCATTACCATTCAGGTGACTGACTTTCCAAAAGGTGATCCGCGCTACATGGTGCAACTCGGCCGCATCGGTACCCTCTTTGAGCCGATTGGGGTCGGCGAACTGGAAACCAACAGCGGTTCATCTTTCCGGCAGACCTTCCGCATCCCCGGCCGGCTGCACGGCCAGCGCAACCTGGCGATTCAGATTGTCAGCCGCGCCGATGGCAGCTATGCTCACGACATCTTTGCCAACGAAACCGGCTGGAACACCAACAAACTCTTCACCCTGAGTCCAGTGGCCCACGCCTCCTCCCAGGACGCAAACTCCTCCGTTAACATCTTCCAAGGTCCCAGTTTCTGGGTCAGCGATGTGGACTTGTCCACCAGCATGCCCCGCATCACCATCAAGGTTGAACAGTACGACGGCCTGGACAAGTACCGCGTCCTGGTCGGGGAGAACAATGCTAATTTCCAGGCCCTGCCGGTTCTAATGTTAGACAAGGACTCGCCTTTTGAGGGCCGGTACACCTTTGACCTGCCCAGTGGCCTGTGGGATGACGATGAAATTATGATTAAGCTGGTGAACACCCACAATGGGAACAGCGGCTCGACGGCCGTCACTCTGGCCCAAGACTGGGAAGTGATAACTCCCTACGGCCAATACACCACCACCTATTTCGATCTGGCCGCCAAGTCAAAGGAACCCCGCACCGGCGCGCCCAGTACTCGTATTCTTAGCGTCTCCCAAAACACAGAAGTGACATTGCAGTTGTTCAACATGCCCCCTGAAAAAGAATTCCTGGTAACCATGGGGCCCATCGGCACCCAGGGCATTGGTGGCTTCGTGATTGGTACGCAGACCACTGGCGAGGGCGGCAATTTCATAGTGACCTATCCAATCCCAGCCCAACTCCAAAACGAAGGCCTGATATCCATTCGCTTCCAGAGCACTTCCAGCGGCCACTATGCTTTTGACTATTTTGCCAACGAAGACGGCTACAACGCCGTAACCGGCGGCAGCACCACCCTCAACCCAGACTGGGTCCTCGCAGCCGGCACTTATCCCAATACGCGCATCGTTTCGGTTGTCGCGGGCACCAGCGTATCGCTCACCGGTACAAACTTCACTAAAAATGATACCTATGTAGTACTCATGGGGCTGTATGGCACACAGGGCATCGGTGGATTTGTCGCCGGTGAAATTGAAACCGGAGACAGCAGCGCCTTCTCGGTCACGATTGATATTCCAGCCGAGCTCGCCGGGTTAGACATCATCGCTATCCGGCTCGAGAGTAAAAACGCCGACTACTACGCCTACGACTTCTTCTACAATCGCTAAGCACCAGTAAGAATCCAGCTCAAACTGCGCCAGTTTTTACTGGCGCAGTTTTTTATCCTGAAACTGTAATGCGGGGAACCTTTTCTGTTATTCCAACGTCCTACCAATTGAGATATAGTTTTAATGAAATCTGTGATGCATCCACATCACACCGGAGGACACCATGAAACGTTTTTTGCTTATTGGCCTGCTGGCCACGTTGATTCTCGCGCCGATTCAGGCGCTTGCCGCGCCGTCGGCAGCCATCCCCACTTTCAGCATTGTCAGCGTCGTTACCGATTCCACCGTGACGATTAAGACCGCCAACTTCCCTGCCAATGTCACCTTTAATGTGCGGATGGGCGCCTATGGCACACAAGCCATTGGCGGGACACTGGTAACCACCCAGGCATCCGGCACCGGGGGCAGCTTTACCGCCACCTATGACATCCCCGCCGGCCTCAAAGGCAGCCAGCGCATTGCCATTCGGCTGGAAAGCCCCAGCACTGGCTATTATGCCTATAACTGGTTCTGGAACAATACGACCAGCAGCGCGACCGCCACTCCCGGCCCCTCGGCGACCCCCGGGCCAACCGCCACCCCCGGCGGCCCGACGGCCACCCCCAAGCCCAACCTGCCCGCTTCCGGCTACCCTTCCTTCACGATTACAGCGGTGGACCAAAATAACACAGTGACCATCAAGGGCACTAACTTCACCAAGAACGATACCTATGTAGTGCGCATGGGCAATTACGGCACGCTTGCCATCGGCGGCACAATAGTTGACGCCGCCTTTGCCACCGATGCGACCGGTGCGTTCACCGCCACCTTTACCATCCCGGCTGGCCTCAAAGACCGCAGCCGCATTGCTATCCGGATGGACAGCCCCAGTACTGGGTA
This sequence comes from Anaerolineales bacterium, assembly GCA_024710875.1. GTDB lineage: Bacteria > Chloroflexota > Anaerolineae > Anaerolineales > UBA11579 > SCUK01. The sequence continues at coordinate 11,407 of JANJTX010000136.1, forward strand.
CTACGCCTTCAACTGGTTCTGGAACAACGACCACCCCTAAAATTAACTCTAACAGAAAGAGCCGGCCAATTGGTCGGCTCTTTCTGTTACTTCGCTTTCATCAACCCAAGTTGTACTTGTTCCCCGTCCAGCATCAACGGCTCTGGGCCAGTCTGCGCTCCCGCCGGCAGATCACCTGCCGTAAGTTCCAGCGCCAGCACTTCACCCATCACATACTCGCGATAAGCATTCACGGCCGCTACCAACCTCTCACCAGCCTGGAAATACACTTTCACCCGGTCCGAGATGTCAAAGTCCAGGGTCTTACGCAAGTCCTGAACATTGCGAACAAATTCGCGTGCCAGACCTTCATGCACAAGTTCTTCCGTTAATTCAGTAGCAAGTGCCGCCAGGTAGGCGCCATCCTGGGCCAGAGCCAGCCCGCTACGCGCTTCCGTGCGTACTTCAACTTCTTCAGGCAGGATGTCCAGGACCTCACCATCCACCGTAACCTGTACAGATTGGCCGCCAAGGAGGTTGGCCGCGGCGCTATTTGCATCCAGCGCCAGCAACGCCGCCCGCACTTGCGGAAAGCGATTCTGGAAGCGCGACCCCAATTGTTTTGGCAGCGGGTTGAGGCTGTATGCAACGGCCTCCCCCGCCGAGCCCAGGGCGCGCACCCCCTTGACGTTCAATTCACCCGCCAGAATGTCAGCATAGCGCTGAATCGCTTCGGCATCCTGCGCCTGCCCCACTGCGAAGGCCACTTCAGCCAGCGGCTGGCGCACCTTGATCGCCACCGAATTACGGGCGGCGTGCCCCAGCGAAGCCAGTTTCATCACCAGCGCCATTTCACGATTCAGGGTTTCATCAATAGCGGTTATATCGGCCTCCGGCCAGTCGCACAAATGCACAGATTCCGGCGCATTCGGGTCAACCGCCCGCACCAGCGTCTGGTACAGCTCCTCGGCCAGGAAGGGCATGGTCGGGGCCAGCAGTTTGGCAACCGTTACCAGGGCTTCATACAAGGTCGCATAAGCAGCTTCCTTATCCGCATCCGCGCCGCTCTTCCAGTAGCGCCGGCGCGAGCGCCGCAAATACCACTTGGAGAGGTCATCCACAAACGTCTGAATCGGCCGAGTCAGGCCGGGCACATCGTAGCGCTCATAGGCCGCCGTCACATCTCGCACCAGGGTATGCAATGCCGAGCGCAGCCAGTTATCTAGCGCCGTGGGGCTCGCCGCGGCTCCGGAATTCGGCGTCCAGCCATCCAGGCTGGCATAGGTCATAAAGAACGAGTAAACATTCCACAGTGGCAGCGTGAAGTTTTTGACCACTTCACTCACCAGATCCACCGAAAAACGGCGCGCGTTTCCGGGTGGGCTGGCGGTGTACAAATACCAGCGAAATGCATCCGCGCCCTGAGTATTCAGCACATCCCACGGGTCAACGATGTTGCCCTTGGACTTAGACATCTTCTGCCCTTCCGCATCCAGAATGTGACCGAGACAGATGACATTCTTGTAAGAGACCGAATCCATCAATAGAGTGCTGATGGCATGCAACGAATAGAACCAGCCGCGGGTCTGGTCCACCGCCTCGCAGATATAGTCGGCCGGGAACTGATTTTCAAAGGTAGTGACATTGTCAAATGGGTAATGCCATTGGGCATAGGGCATCGCCCCTGAGTCAAACCACACATCGATCAGTTCCGGTACGCGCTGCATGCGGCCACCACATTCCGGGCACTTACCGTGGATGTTGTCCACGTGCGGTCGGTGCAGGTCCAGCTCACTCAATGTCTGGCCGGAGATGGCTTCCAACTCCCTGACCGAGCCCACGCAGACCTGATGGTGGCAATCTTCGCAGTCCCATACGGGCAACGGCGTACCCCAGTAGCGTTCGCGGCCCAGTGACCAGTCGATGTTGTTTTCCAGCCAGTTGCCAAAGCGGCCTTCCTGCACATGGTCAGGCACCCAGTTGATTTCTTTGTTAAGCCCCACCAGCCGATCCTTAAAGCGAGTGGTGCGGATAAACCATGAGGAGCGAGCGTAATACAACAGGGGTGTACTGCAACGCCAGCAGAAGGGATAGGTGTGCGTGTAGGTTTCTTGCCGGAATAGCAGGCCGCGATTTTCCAAATCCTGAATGATGAGCGGGTCGGCATCTTTAATGAACGTGCCACTCCACGGGCGCACCTCCTTGATGAAAGTGCCATCTTCCTGCACCGTCATCAGTATCGGCAGGTCAAACTCCAGCGCGGCAGCCATATCCTCACTGCCAAACGCCGGGGCCATGTGCACCAAGCCAGTGCCATCTTCCATACTCACGAAGTCCTGCAGCACCACATAGTGGGCTGGTTTCTCTGTTGGAAGGAAAGTGAACAGGGGCTGATAACGCTTTCCCTTCAAGTCTTTACCAGACATCTCCTCCAGCACTTCATAAGGCCGATCACCCAACAATTTCTCCAGCAAGGCCTGTGCCAAAATTAATTTCTCGGACTTGCCTTCTTCATCCTTCACTGCCACCCGCACATAGGTTTCTTTGGGATGAACCGCCACAGCGACATTGCCCGGCAGCGTCCACGGTGTGGTCGTCCAGACCAGCAGGGCGGTGTCCGGCTCATCTGCAAGGGGAAAACGCACGAAAACAGAAGGGTCGTCTGTCTCTTCGTATCCCAAAGAGACTTCATGGTCAGACAGCGGCGTACCACAGCGCGGGCAGTACGGCACCACCTTGTAACCCTGGTAGAGTAAATCCTTGTTCCAAAACTCTTTCAGGATGCTCCAAACTGACTCGATGTAATCATTGGTGTAGGTCACATAGGCGGTCGTTAAATCCACCCAGAAGCCCAGCCGGTCTGTGAAGCGCTCCCATTCCTGGATGTACTCAAACGCCGACTGACGGCACAGTTCATTAAATTCGGCAATGCCGTATTCTTCAATCTGTTGCTTATTGGTGAAACCCAGCTTCTTCTCTACTTCAATCTCAACTGGCAGGCCGTGCGTATCCCACCCGCCCCGCCGGATGACGTGCTTACCGCGCATCACCTGATAACGCGGAAAGACATCCTTAAAGGCGCGTGCCAGGCCATGGTGTACGCCCGGTTTGCCGTTGGCCGTCGGTGGTCCTTCATAAAATACAAATGTCGGGCCGCCGACCCGCTGTTCAGTCGATTTGCGGAAAATTTCGCCCGCCTTCCAGAATTCCAGCACCGCCTCTTCCACTGCGGTCAGATTCAGGTTGGGGTTTACCGGTTTAAACATTCTAGCCTCCTGGTAAATAAAAACTCTCGTCCTGATTCAGGGACGAGAGTCGGTTGACTTCCGCGGTACCACCCAGATTCCCGGTTTACGGGCGCTCGGCCAGCGACGGGCAAATGCTGTATCGCTGCGTCTGGGCTAACGAGGGACGAGCCCCGGCTCCCTTACTCGGCGAAACGCCTTTCAGTTCGCAACTCCGGAAGGATTTTCAGCGCACCTCTCTCGCCCGGCTTTCACCATCCCGGGCTCGCTAGCCAGAAGCAGCGCGCTTACTCGTTTCCATCATCGTTTTTAGTTATAACGATTTGCGAATTATGCCATAGCCCGCGGCCTTCGTCAAGCCGCGCTCCCCTGGGGAGTGAAGTCGATAGGTCTGTCACACTCGGAAAGCAAGCTTCAAACCCTGCGGTTCAATAAATCTACCAATCCCTGCGGAGCCTCAGGCAATAGATGGTACAGCAAATAACCGCACTTCTGACAGAAGTTTTGCCTCATGCAGCCCCAATGCGGTTACAATCCGATGCTGCTGTCTGAAGTTTTACTATACGCAATAGAGATCGATGACTATTATGATCCGTCCCCGTCTGCAAACTCTGCCCCTGCTCGCCGCCCTGCTGGTGGTTGATAGCCTGCATTTTGTGCTGGCGCGCCTGCTCCTGCCCCACATCTCCCCCGGCATTTCGGCCATGTATGTATTGCTAATCGCTACACTGGAAATCGGGCTTTTCGCAGTGCTCACCCGCCGTTTACGCTGGCAGAATTTGAGAGACAACTTGGGCTTCTTTCTCGTGGTAGGTTTGTTGATTGCAGTGAGCACCAACATTAATTATGAAGCCGTGGCTTACATTGACCCCGGCACCGCCACTCTGTTGGCCCAGACCGGCACCATCTGGGCTCTCTTGCTGGGGGTGTTCTGGTTGCGCGAAAAACTCAATCCGGCCCAACTCGCGGGCGCAGCGCTGGCTATCCTGGGTGTCCTCATCATGACTTACCAGGCCGGCGATTACCTGCGTCTAGGTTCTTTTCTTGTACTCGGCTCGGCCTTCATGTACGCGCTGCACGCCGCCATCGTCAAACGACATGGCGGGGAAATGGATTTTACAAATTTTTTCTTTTTCCGCGTCCTGACCACCACCCTGTTCCTGCTCACTTTCTCCATCGCCCGCGGCCAGTTGGCCTGGCCGGGGCCTTCAGCCTGGCCCTTCCTGCTATTGGCTGCCACTTCCGACGTCGTCATCAGTCGCGCCCTCTACTACCTCGCCCTGCGACGGTTGCCCCTTAGCCTTCACACCATCGTCCTCACCTTGAGCCCGGTAGCCACCATTTTATGGGCGCTACTCCTTTTTGAGACTTTCCCCGGCCCGCGCCAATTGCTCGGAGGCTTGTTGGTACTGGCAGGTGTGTCTTTCATCAGCTTCCATCGCACCCGAGCTCGACCTGCTGATGCATTGACACCCGCACCCCCGGCAGGATAAAATCAATTTAGGTATACTTAATTAGCCCCAATAAAATCATGCCGCCCAATCTCACTCAATCCATCGAAGACTACCTCAAAGCAATTTATGAGCTTTCGCAACGTGGCGAACGCGCCTCTACCACTGACCTCGCCGCCTACCTGAATGTGTCTCCGGCATCCGTTACCGGTATGATTCAGAAACTTTCCAGCACCGAGCCCCCGCTGGTGGAATATCAGAAGCATCGCGGCGTCACCCTCACCGAAGCCGGCGAAAAGGTCGCCCTCGAAACCATCCGTCACCACCGGCTAATTGAGTTGTTCCTCCACCAAATCCTCAACTACCCGTGGGATGAAGTCCACGATGAAGCCGACCGACTGGAACATGTCATTTCAGAGAAGTTTGAACGCGCCATCGCAAACGCCCTCGGCCACCCGGAGCACGACCCCCACGGCGACCCCATCCCCGGCCCGGACCTCACCCTCCCGAAAGCCACCGCCACCCTGCTGGCAGATCTTCGCCCGCCCCAGTACGGCATTGTCAAGCGCGTACGCGATACCGACCCGGAACTTCTGCGCCACTTGAGCGAAATTGGCGTCGTCCCGGACGCCGCCATCGAAGTAACCGCCTATTCCGAATTTGATGGCAACCTGGAGCTCAATCTGCCCGGTCTGAATAAGAGGGTCGTGCTCGGCCCGCGTATCACCAACCAAATCTATATCGACCTGGAGTAACTTGTGCGGATTACCCTCATTGCAGTGGGCACGCGTGGCGATGTCCAACCCATTCTTGCGCTTGCCCTCGGCCTCAAGGCCGCTGGCATGGATGTGAACTTTGCCACCCACGGCAATTTCGAATCCTTCGTCACCCGCCACGGGTTGCCGTTCAGCCCCCTCGCTGGCAATCCGCAGGAACTGATCCATACCGACGTAGTTCAGGGCTGGCTGGCTGGCGGCCGCAACCCGATTGAGTTCGCCCGTCACTTTGTAAAAATTGCTGAAAATCTGGTGCAGGATGTTACCCGGGATACGCTGGCCGCCTGCCAGGGAACGGACGCCATCATCTTCACCGCCCTCGGCGCAGCCGCCTTTGATGTTGGCGAAGCCATGAATGTCCCGGTCATGGGTGCGGGCCTGCAACCCATCACCCCCACCCGCGCCTACCCACCGATGCTTAGCCCGGTAGACGTGCAACTTGGCAGCCTGGCAAACCTGCTCGGCCACCATGCCATGCTCAACCTCTTCTACCGGCCGGTCGCCCACCACATCAAGAAATGGCGCAAAGAACTCGGCCTCAAACCCCATGGCTTTCGTGGTCCGTTTAAGCGGCTCTACCAGGAGCGCATGCCCATCCTGTACGGCTATAGCCCCAGCGTGTTGCCGCAACCATCCGACTGGCCGGACTGGCACCGCGTAACCGGCTACTGGTTTCTGGACGAACTCCAAACCTGGCAACCGCCGGCTGACCTGCTCGACTTTCTGGCCGCTGGGCCACCGCCGGTCTACGTCGGCTTCGGCAGCATGAGCCCCCGTGACCCCGCCATGGCGACCGAAATGGTCGTGGAAGCGCTCCAACTGGCCGGGCAGCGCGGCATTCTGTTAAGCGGTTGGGCCGGGCTGAACAAAGCCGATTTGCCCGACAGCATCTTCCAGATTGATGCCGCCCCGCACGACTGGCTCTTCCCCAAGATGGCCGCTGTTGTTCACCATGGCGGCGCCGGAACCACCGCCGCTGGCTTACGGGCCGGGGTTCCCACCGTCACCACGCCCTTTTTCTCCGACCAGCCATTCTGGGGACAACGGGTGCGCGACCTGGGCGTCGGCCCGGCGCCCCTGCCACAAAAACGAATGACCGCCAAGCGGCTGGCCGCCACCATGCGCCGCGCCGTCACCGACCCCGGCATGCGCCAGCGTGCTGCCGCTATCGGGGCCGCCATTCGCCAGGAAGATGGCGTGGCAACCGCCGTCAGCTATATCCGCAATTATCTTGCTCAGCAATGAGCGCCATCTCTCACATCTTCTTTGACCTGGATGGCACCCTCTACCCGCATGACAACGGCATTTGGGCGGCCATTTCCAGCCGAATGGAGACCTACATCGCCACCCATTTTGGCGTACCCCGTCCGGAAATCCCGGCACTGCGCCAGCGCTACCTGCGCGATTATGGCACCACCCTGCGCGGCTTGCAATCGACTTATGCCGTAGACCGCGATGACTATCTCGCCTTTGTTCACGACCTGCCACTGGCAGACCTGCTCGCCCCCGACCCAACCCTGCGGGCCATGCTCCTGGCTCTGCCCCAATCCAAATACATCTTTACCAATGCCGATTTCCAGCACGCCGAGCGCGTCCTGAATGCCCTTGGCGTTCAGGATTGCTTCCTGGGTATTCTGGATGTACGTGCCATGAATTTTGCCAACAAGCCCCAGCCCGAGGTATACCAACAGGCCATCGCATTTGCCGGTAACCCGGCCCCTACCGCCTGCATGTTTGTAGAAGATACCCCCGGCAACCTCGCTCCCGCTCGTGAGCTGGGGTTTACTACTGTACTCGTCGGCGCCACCGCTACCCACCCGGCCGCAGAATATGTAATCCCTGCCATTCACGACCTCGCGGCCCTGCCCTGCTTCGCCTGAATTCACTCCATCAAGCATTTACAAACTGTTAACCAGCCGTTGGCTGGCTGTTCATATTGATTCAGTATGCTGGGTGCATGAAAAACATCACAACATTACTCATTGATCTCGACGGCACGGTGTATTCCAAACACAATGGCTTGTGGGAAGAAATGACCCTGCGGATAGACGCCTATATGCATGGTCGTCTGGGCATTCCTAAAGCCGAAATCGAGCCGCTTCGCAACCGCCTGTATCGCCAATACGGCTCTACCTTGCGCGGGCTGCAATCGCTCTTCCCCATCAACCCCGCCCATTACCTTGAATACGTCCACGACCTGCCCCTGCACGACTATCTTGCCCCTGACCCGGACCTGCGCGCCGCGCTGGCGGCCCTGCCCCAGCCCAAGTGGATTTTCACCAATTCAGACCGCCTTCACAGCCAGCGGGTGCTCTCGCTGCTGGGGCTGGAAGACCTCTTTGAAGGCATTCTGGATGTCTGGGCGATGGACTTCATCCCAAAACCGGATCCGCTGGTTTACCGGCGGGCGCTCCAACTCGTTGGTAAGGTTCCCGCCCGTCAATGCCTGTTTGCCGATGACACAATAAAAAATCTCACCCCAGCCCGCCATATGGGTCTAACTACTGCGTGGGTCGGCGAAACCAGTTCGCATCCCAGCGCTTCATTTAGCGTAGAGACCCTACACCAATTGCCGGAGTTGTTGCCCATACTGGTACAATAATTGCCGGAGGCCATGGCCGGCATGAAACTCGACAACCCTGTACTCATCGTCGCTCTTACGCTGGGCGGCGTTTTATTTATCAATTACCTGATTATTAATTTCATCCGCAAGGGCGGGAAGATCGATTTTGGCTACTACCGCCTGCTGGGACGCACCCTCAAACAGGCCGGGCGTCCGATGAAGCAACAGGAAGAAGAGCTGGCTGAGCTTAATCGTCTGGTCCGCCAGCTTTCCGAAGCGGACAGCACACCCTCCAGCGACCACCCCGCCAATACTGATTAATGCTCCCATAACAATTAATTTATAATCTTTTTACTTCCCGCAGGTATGCTTAGAAGCAATTGCCCGCCAACTGGGCTGGAGACTTTTATGAATCGAAAAACATGGTTAGCCATCGGCCTGACGACCTTTGTTCTGATTATTCTTTGCATTGGCGTCGCCTCGGTAGGCTTCATCGGCTACGAAGCTTACCAACGCTTGAACTCACAGGGCCTGGCCCCCTCCCTTGGTAGCGGCCAGCCTGTTCAACCGCCACCAACCCAGGCTTCTACGCCGATTGGTGCGGAAATTGACCTGGCCGCCCTTTTCAACCCCTTTTGGGAAGCCCGCACCCTGCTCCACGACAATTATGTCCAGCAGCCGATTGCTGAGGCCGTGCTCGCTCAGGGCGCCCTGGATGGCCTGACCGCCACCCTCGAAGCCGCCGGCATAGACCTTGCCGCGCTGGACCTCCCTGCTGGCGCACCCGCACCGGAAGAACTGGCAGCGGAAGCCGGCAGCCCGGTAGAGATTACCGCCCAGTATCATGAGTTCTGGTTGGCCTGGCAAAAAGCCACCTATGCTGACCTAGGCGCAGACTTATCCTACGAAATTCTCATGCAGGAGTCCTTACGCGGTCTGGTAGCTTCTCTTGGCGACCGACACACCACCTACATGAACCCGGACGAGTTCTACCAGACTCAGGTCAGCCTGGATGGCAACTATGAAGGCATTGGCGCCTGGGTTGACCCCAGCGCCGAATACCTCACCATCATCGCCCCGATGGAGGGCTCCCCAGCCGAGGCCGCTGGCCTGCTGCCGGGCGACCGAGTTATAGCCGTTGATGGCGATGACATGACTGGCGTGGATGGCAATCTCGTCATCCGCCGCGTCCTCGGCCCCGCAGGGTCAAATGTCATCCTCACGATTGACCGCGACGGCGTATCGGAGCCATTTGATGTCACTATCACTCGCGCCCGCATTGTCATCCCTACTACCCGCACAGAAATGCTCGAAGGCAACATCGCCTATTTGCAGCTCTACAATTTTGGGGCAGATAGTCCCGAACAGTTCCGTAGCGCGCTGGAATCGCTCCTGGTTGAAAACCCGGAGGGGCTGATATTGGATTTACGCAACAATGGCGGTGGCTACCTGCATGCCGCCGTCAGCATCACCTCTGAGTTTTTGCCGCAGGGCCAGACCATCCTGATTGAGGAATTCGGAGACGGCTCCGTTCAGGACTACACCTCGCGTGCCGGCGGCATCGCCCTGGAAATCCCGGTCGTTGTATTGGTTAGCCCGGGCAGCGCCTCGGCCGCCGAAATCCTGGCTGGCGCGCTCCAGGATTATGAACGCGCCGTGCTGGTTGGCGAAATCACCTTTGGCAAAGGCTCCGTCCAACTCCCGCTGGAGCTCTCTGGCCAGCAGGGCGCGCTGCGCATCACCATCGCCCGCTGGCTCACGCCGCTTGAGCGCCACATCCAGGACCTCGGCCTCGAACCCGATTACCTCGTCCCCCTCACCGAAGAAGATGTGGAATTTGAGCTTGATCCCCAGTTAGACTTCGCGCTGGACCTGCTCACCAACCCCTAAGGAGTTGCGCCATGTTCTACAACACCGATTACATCATGATGGTCATGCTGCCGACCTTCCTGATCATGATGGCAGCCCAATGGTATGTGAAATCGGCCTACTCCAAATGGAGTAGAGTGCCCAACCGCAGCGGCCTGAATGGCGCCGAAGCTCTGCGCAAACTGATAGACCGCGCCGCCGCTTATGGCGTACAGGTGGATACAGGCAATGGCGACCTGCGTTCTTTACGAATGGAAATGATTGGTGGCAACCTCACCGACCATTATGACCCGCGCCAGAAAACCATCCGCCTCTCCCCGGCTGTCGCCCAGCAACCCACCGTGGCATCAGTTGCAATTGCTGCCCACGAACTCGGCCATGCCATTCAGGACCACGAAGGCTACTTCCCTCTGCGTCTGCGCGGCGCCATGGTACCCGCCGTCCAGATAGGCTCCTACCTCGGCTGGATTTTGATTTTCGCCGGGCTGCTGCTCAACCTCACCGGTCTGGCCTGGATTGGCATCCTGGTGTTTTCCAGCGGCGCGGCTTTCGCCCTGCTCACCCTGCCAGTCGAACTGGATGCCAGCGCTCGCGCCCGCCGCTTGCTGTTTGAATCCGGGATTATTGCCAGCGGCGAAGAGCAGCGCGGCGTCAATCATGTCTTGAATGCCGCCGCTCTGACCTACGTTGCCGCTCTGATTACCGCAGTCCTGCAATTGCTATACTTTGTCTCACTTGTCTCCGGCCGCCGCCGGTAAAGCAAATCTACTCTGCCACAAATAGCCGCCTGAAATTTGAGGCGGCTATTTGCTTTTTGCAGCTGCATAGGCCGCCAGCGCCCGCGCCCGCGAAAACGGCAGGTCAACAATTGGCGCAGGGTAAGTGGCCTCGCCCTGCCAGCCAACCTGTTTGCGGACCTCATCCGGCATCTCCCACGGGGCGTGGATATACGCATCAGGCAGATTGAAAAGTTCCGGCACCCAACGCCGCACATACTCGCCACCCGGGTCAAACTTCCGCCCCTGTACTACCGGATTAAAAATCCTGAAGTAGGGGGCGGCATCCGTGCCTGTGCCGGCCGCCCACTGCCAACCGCCATTGTTGGCGGCCGGGTCGCCATCCAGCAGATGGCGCATAAACCATGCTTCGCCTTTGCGCCAGTCCACCAGCAGATTTTTGGTCAAGAACGAAGCCACCAGCATTCGAGCGCGATTGTGCATCCAACCTGTTGCCAGCAACTCCCGCATGCCCGCATCTACCACCGGGTAGCCTGTACGGCCCTGCTGCCAGGCTGTCAGCGCCGCCGGGTCATCCTCCCACCGAATAGACCGAAAGGCCGGCCGAAAGGCGGCGCTTAATACTTCCGGAAAATGGAGGAGAATGGAGATGTAAAAATCGCGCCAGATGAGTTCATTAAGCCAGGTTTCCGCGCTGCGTTGTATGCTGGCATCATTTGCGGCCTGCATACCGGCCACAGCGGTCCCAGCCGCCTCCCGTGCCGAAAGCATCCCAAAACGGAGGTAAGGCGACAGACGCGCCGTCCCGGCCACGGCCATCCGGTTACGCCCCTCCGCATAACTTCCCAGTCCGGTTTGGCTGAATTCTGCCAGTCGGCGGCGAGCTTCATTTTCGCCTGCCGGGAATGTCGCCTCGGCCTCGCCCGCTGGAATTGGCAAAAACTCCTTGCCAGCCACCAGTCGCAGTCCGTCTGGTACGCCGTTAATGTCACGGCTGGTTGGCAGCCCATGCGCTTTCCAGGTTCTCATGTAAGGCGTAAAAACCGTGTATGGCGTGCCATCTGCTTTCAAGATTGTGCCAGGTGGCTTAATCGCGCTACTTCCAACAAGCGTGAGCGGCAATACCTGTGCAACAGCGGCATCACGCTCAACCGCAAAGGGAGAGTGGTCTGCCTCTGCAAAAATTCGGCTGGCCTCCAATTCCCTCAGCAACTTACCCAACTCAGCCACCGGATTACCAGCCCGCAGGATAAGTTGCCCACCGCGTGCCCGCAGGTCAATATCCAACATCCGCAAGCCTTCCATCAGGAAAGCATTGCGCCGTGCAGAAGCCAGGCGGCCTTTCAGAAGTCGGTCGTCCAGCACAAAGACAGCCGCTACCCGCGCCCCGCTGGACGCTGCCGCCAGGAGGGCTGGGTTGTCATTCAGCCGCAGGTCACGCCGGATCCACCAGATAGTGGTTGTCATACCAATCCTCTTTCGGTCTGCCGCCGGCCGCGGCCAATACTTGCTGTGCAATCCGTACACCACCGAGGGCCACCGCCGGCACCGACTGACCGGGGAAGATGCTATCCCCTACCAACCATAAACCTCGACCCAGTCGCGGTCCCCACGCTCGGAAGAGGCTGGTCTGCGGAAAGCCACCCACCCAGCCCTGTTCCCGGCGGGTAAAGCGCGCAAAGGTTACCGGCGTCCCCGGCAATGCCAATTGCAGGCCATCCCGCAGCCCGGGGAACGCCCGCTCGGCCGCCAGTAAAAGCGTATCCTGCAAAGAGTCTCTTCGAGCTTCATAGGCTGGCAAATCCGCGCCCTGCAATTGCCACCACGATGCAAGCCGGGTATGGGTACTGATGGTCAACGCCCGCTGCCCAGCCGGGGCTCGGCTGCCATCCCACGCCGGGCTCACAGACACAAACACGCTATTGCCCTCACTGAATGGCTGGCCAACCAAAATTTGTTGATGCAGCGCCGCAGTATCCGAAAACACCTGGCCATCCACTCCGGCATAGACCACAAACGCTCCCCAGCCATCTGGCGGTATCTCCCGGCGTTTTAACAAGGTGGCCGGAGTGTTCGCTTCGAGCAAACGGGCCGCGTTGGCCGGGGGCAGATTCATCACCAACTGCCGGCCAGAAAACTCCACCCGCCGCCCTTCAATCTGTACTCGCCAATCAGACCCATCCCGCCGAACGCGTTTGACGGGATGCCGGTATAGCACCTTGCCCCCCATTTTCTGAATCGCGTCCACCATACCCTCAGCCAGTACCCCCATTCCGCCTGCCAAATGCCCAACCCCCCGGCGCGGCAAATCCAGCGCCGCCGCGCCATATAACCCAATTACATCCTCGCTGGTTGCCTGGGCGGCAATTAGCAATTGCCCATCCACATACTCTCGCAAGCGCGGGCTGGCATTCCCAAGGCGCGCCGCAACTGGGCGCAGAGCATCCAGCCCCAGGTCGGCCACGGCATTCATCCCCATACTCTCAATCTGCTCCAACAACCATCCCCCGCCGCGCTCGGCCAACGCCAGCAGGTCACCCGGGGATTGCGGCGGCCAGGGTAACCCACGCATCGCCAATGACCAGAGTCGGTCCGCCTGCTCTTCCTGCCATCGCCAAAAGTGCTCGGCCTCTACCCCAAAGGCTCGCACTCTTTCGGCTTGCCACGCCGCCGGGTCAGCCCAGCGCGTAACCACGCTACCATCTGAAAGATGCACCTGCATCACGGCCGCAGCCGGTTTCATCGGCCAATGAATTCCATAACGCGTTGCAATCCAATCCAATGGCGCTCCGGGGGCGAACCCGCCCGCAAGAGTGGCCCCGGCATCGAAACGATACCCCTGATGATAGAACGTCCCCGCGCATCCACCGGGGTACACATGGGCTTCCAGCACCAGAACCGATTGCCCGGCATGGGCCAGTTCCGCGGCCGTGGTCAGACCGCCCACTCCGGCTCCAACTACCAATGCGTCGTACTTCATTAGACCGTCAATGCCCGGCGGGTCCGCCAGGCACGATAGGCAAACAGCGCCGGCAGGCCCAGCCACATCAGGCGGCTGACCAATGCATTCAGCCCACGCGGCGAGAACTCGGCTTCAATTCGGTCAGAGATTTGGGTCAACTCCGCGGTCAATGGAAGAAAGGAGTGCTTATGCGTCCATTGTTGGAATGGGCCGCTGGCCTGTTCATCCACAAATCCGGTTCGCGGGTCAACCTCTCGATGGTTTGCCAGCCAGCGCACCGGTAACGGCCCAAGCCACAATGTGAATTCCGTGCGCGAATTTTCGCCCAGCGGCTCGATGGAATGCAGTTGCACCCAGATGGGTGGCGGAGTCAGCAGCGCCAGGGCGCGCGAATTGCTATGGAAGGCGGCCACCGCTTCCAGCGGTGCCGCCACCACAAAACTTCGTTCATAAGTTTTCATTTTTTCAGAAGGTCGCGTAAAGCCGGCTCCAGCGCCGGGAACTTGAACTCAAAGCCCGTTCGTTGCAGTCGCTCAGGTATCACCCGCTGGCCACTCAACACCACCGAAGACACCTCGCCCAGCGGCAGGCGCAGCATAAACCCCGGAACGGATAGGGGGATGAACGGTCGTCGCATTACTCGCGCCAGCATCTTTGTAAAGTCGCGGTTCGTCTCGGCCTGCGGGGCAGTCAGGTTATAAACTCCCTGCGTTGTCGGGGTCTCCATCAGAAAGCGAATCGCCTTAACCTGGTCTTGAATGTGAATCCAGGAAATAACCTGCCTGCCACTACCCAGGGGCGAACCGATAAACAGCGCGACTGGCAACTTGAACATGAAAAAAGCGAAATTGCCATTATCCAGAACGATGCCCGCCGTGCGAATGATCACGCGGCGCACGCCCAGGCTTTCAACTTCCACAGAACTGGCCTCCCACTGGCGGCACACATCTGCCAGAAAGTCGCTCGCACCATCCGCACTCTCATCAATCGCTTCGTCACCGCGCGGGCCATAAATGCCAATCGCCGAGGATTGTACAAAAACGCTCGGCCTCTTCGTTGCCTTCTGAACCGCTTCTGTCAGCACTCGGCCGGCATCCACCCGGCTATTGAGAATTGCGGCCTTACGCGGCTTGGTCCAGCGCATATTGAGCGGGCTGTCTCCGGCCAGGTTTGACCCGGCCAGATTTACCACCGCATCTGAGCCATCCACTTCCTGCGCCCAATCCCCGACACTCCGACCATCCCAGATTACTACCTTTGCCCCGGCCGGCGCCTTACTGCCGGAGTTACCGCCCCGGCTCAATATCACGACTTCATGGCCGTCCTTCAGCAAGCTTGCAGTTAGTGCTCGGCCAATCAAACCCGTACCACCACTAATGACTACTTTCATTTTCGTTTCTCCAGATACCTATAAGTTTTTAGATAGCGTTATGTGTCTTTGGCCAGCGCCGCCGTCAAGTCTTTCAACCATTTCAGGATTGGTTTTCCGGCCCCATTCAATTCTGCTTCTACGGCATCTCGGTACGCCGCCAGGTACACCTGCAACGCCTGAGGTGGGATGTTCTGATGTGCCAGATAAGCATTGATCCAGTCAATCTCCGGTCCCAGATAATCCATATCGCCCAGCGCCAGCGCTGCCTGAATATCATGTGACAGATGAACATTCGCCGTGGCCATGTGCTGCGCATCAAAACCCATTTGCTCCAGCCGCTGCCAAACACCGGCCTCAATACTCGCTTTACGCTGCTGATAATGGTCGTACGCGGCCCGGATGTCGCGCGTCACTGTTTTTCCGGCAACCTCGGCACTGCCGCGTTGCATTATTTCTTCCACTTTATCCACCGCCCCAATCAAACTTTCACCCAGGAATACGCCCGGAATACGCTCACGTAAATCCGGGGTGCGGTTAAAAATCAGGCCGCCATAGGCCAGTGGCGTTTTTTCGGCTTCGAGAAAGCGTGCCATTTCGCCCAATGCGGCGGCGGAACGCAACTGCATGGCGGTCATCACGATCAGGCGCGGCCGTACCTGTTGGATGGTGTCGGCCATTTGCGCCAGCGGCACATTCGCCCCCAGATACACCACATCCCAGCCGCGGTGGCGCAGAAAGAGCGTTATGAGAAGGGGCGCAAAAGTATGGTCCTCACCCGGCGGGCAAGCCACCAGAATTCGACCCTTGCGCGTGGGTGGCGGCGCGGCGGCGATCATCGCATCCAGCCGGCGTAAAGCCAGCGCCGAAGCAAAGTGCTCCTGTTGCACTGTAACCGCCCCGCGATACCAACCCTGCCCAATCTCCGACAGACCTTTTTGTAATACCTCCACCACCACGGTTTCGGCCGGATGCAACGCGAAAGACTGCGAAAGCACCCGCTCGGCGGTCTTCTCGTCAAACGCCTGGCATGCCTGCAACCAGCTCTTACGCAATTCAGCCAGATTTTCACCCCCTACTGCTACCGGCGCGGCGCCGCTATAAGCCAATTCGTCCAGCGGGTTCTTGCCCTCGCCCTCCAGGCTGCGCCACAACGTAACCGCCCGGCTGATGCTCAAGCCTTCGGCCTGGCGCGCCAACAACCATTTGATGGCTTCAATATCATATTCAGAATACAGGCGGTGCCCACCACCGGTCCGGTCGGGCTCGGGCAGCCCGTAGCGGCGCTCCCATGCCCGTAGCGTATCGGCTTTGATGCCGGTTTCCTGCAATACAACTTTTAAATTATAGGTCGGGTTTTTGCTAACCATTCATCGCCTCATGTGGCTCTGGATTATCTACTCGAATAATAATAGCACTTCTTGTTCTGTTTGTCAATAATTTGCACAGTTTTTGTTAAAACAAAACAGGCCGCCGATTGGCAGCCTGTGGCGTGTTTTATTCCGGTTATCCGGCGGCCAGTGCCAGCAAATTGGCGCGCTCCACTTCTGAAATAAAGGCAATATCCAGCGCATTGCGTTGGGCCAGATGCGTTTGGGCGGTGGTCAGCCCGGCCGCCGGCGCAGCCTGCTCGTACTCAAAGCGCAGGTCAATCCCGCTGATGCCCGGGTCGTCGGTGTTAATCGTCGCTTTCAATCCCTGCTCCAGCCAGTCTTTCAAAGGATGCACGGCCAGACTCGCAACCGTGCTGGTCTGTACATTGCTGGTCAGGTTGGCTTCAATCCCAATGCCTTTCTTCGCCATGTGTTCCACCAAAGCCGGGTCTTCCCCAATTCGGGTAGCATGCCCCACCCGCTCTGCGCCCAATGCGTTCAATGCCTGCCACACGCTTTCCGCCCCGGCCGCCTCGCCGGCATGCACCGTCACCCGCCAGCCGGCCTCTCGTCCGCGCCGAAAATGCTCTTCAAACAACACCCCGGGGAAATTGGCCTCATCGCCCGCCAGGTCCAGCGCCACCAGATGGTCACGCTGGGTGAGCAGGGCCTCCAACTCTTTCATGCCCGTCTCCGGCCCAAATGTGCGACTGATAATGCCTATCAGCTTTACCAGCACGCCGGTCTGGGTTGCGCCAGCCTGTACCCCATCCACAACCGCTTCCACCACCCCAGCGGGGTTCAGGCCATGCGGCAACGCCATAAACCACGGGCTGAACCGCAATTCAAGGTAATGGATGCCTTCAGTCTGGGCATCGAGAACATTCTCATAAGCAATCCGGCGGCAGGCATCGTAGTCGACCAGCACCCCGGTCATCCACTTGAATTTTTCCAGAAAGGCCATCACCCCCGGCTGAGGTTCCATTATCTGCACATGCGGTCGCAGCCCCTCAATGTCCCAAGCGGGCAGCGGCAGGTTGTGTTGCCTGCCCAATTCCAGAATTGTTTTTAAGCGCACACTGCCATCCAGATGGCGGTGCAAATCGATCAATGGGTGTTTGGGGTCAATCAACGCAACTATCTCCTTTACACATATGCCAGATTATAGTCCGGCATCAGGGTTCAGGTCAGTTTTAGTTCCCTCCACTATAATCAAGTTTGAAAGGAAGCCCTCATGACTGAACTGACATTATCAGAATATCAAAGCCTCGCCGCCCGCACCGCCGGCGCAGGCCGTGCAGGCGATTTCCGCAAAATCATCGCCGCCCTTGGGTTAGCAGGCGAGGCCGGCGAATTTGCCAATCTCGTCAAGAAACTCGCCGCCCATGGTCACACCATCACAGCCGAAACGCTGGCCGATGAGCTGGGGGACATCCTCTGGTATTTGGCTGAAGCGGCATCCGCCTGCGACCTGGATTTGGGAGCCATCGCCCAGGGCAATGTAGAAAAACTCAAGGCTCGCTACCCGGAAGGCTTTAGCGAAGAGCGCAGCCGCAACCGCCCGGACTAACCGGAAGGCGCGACTGCGCTCAAAGTTCAATGGCCGACCGACTTATTTCTTGGCGGCGTACACCGCTTCCTTAAAGACTTCCAGCGTATCATCCACAATTTTGTCGTCATGGGCATGGCACATGAACCACGGCTCGCGCCCATCCGAGTCGGGCATTACACCCCGCGCAATCGCCTGCATAGCGATCTTCTCATACATCTCGCCATCGCCCTTGGCATAGGCTCTGAAATCCTGTGGCGCGCTTTCGGTTCCTAAAATAAACCCGAACATCGCCGGCAATCCGGTCATGAAGTGCGGGATGTCGGCTTCGGTCAGGATTTCGTCCATACCGTCCATCAGGCGCTTGCCACGCTGGCTGACTTCGGCCAGAATCGGGCGCGTTTCCAGAATATCCAGCACCTTAACCGCTGCCGCCGTCCCGACCACATTACCCACATAAGTACCGCCGTGGGAGACTGCGCCCGGTTCCAGTGTCAGCATGATTTCGCGCTTCCCGGCAATTGCCGCCACGGGGTAACCATTACCCATAGACTTGGCATAGGTCGCCATATCCGCCCGGATGTTAAAGACTTCCTGCGCCCCGCCATTCGCCAACCGGAAACCGGTCTTGACTTCATCAAATATCAGCACGATGCCATACTTGGCGGTCAGTTCACGTACCTTTTCCAGATACCCTGGTTGGGGCGTAATCCCAGCCATGTTGCCCATCGTTGGTTCAATAATCAGAGCCGCCACATCCTGCCAGGTGCGTTCAATCAGGTTTTCCAGCAGCTCAACATCATTGAATGGCACAGTATAAACATATTCATTTATGCCCTTGGGAATGCCGGAGGAGTTCACCTGCGGAATCGGGTGGCGGCGCGAGCCCAGGCTGCGCGCTTGTGATGATGCCGTGCTGTACAGGTAATAGTCACTCATGCCATGGTAGGCGCCTTCATATTTAATTAGCTTCTCGCGCCCGGTGTGCGCCCGGGCAATGCGCAGGGCGTGCATGGTGGCTTCCGTGCCCGTATTGGTCAGGCGCACCATTTCGTTGCCGGTCATGCGTGCCACCCGCTCACACAGTTCAATTTCCAGCGGCGTCATCCAGGCGAAAATCGTGCCGTCTTTGATGGCTTCCACCACCGCGGCGTGCACTTCTTCGTCGGCATGCCCCAGGATTACCGGCCCAAATCCAAGGCGATAATCTATATAGCGCTTGCCATCAGCGTCCCACATATACGGCCCCTGGGCTTTGGTCATCACCATCGTGTCTTCCGGCCCCCAATACCGGAAGTTGGAACTCACCCCATACGGGATGGTCTTCGTCGCTTGCTGGTACATCGCTTTGGTTTTTTCGCCTTGCATGCTCATGAGATTTCTCCAGAATCAGGTTAGTGTGTGTCGTTCAGCGCTTGTTCGAAAATCGTCAGCGAGTGCTGAATCTGTTCTTCGCTCACAATCAGGGGCGGGATAAACCGGATGATATTGTCATAGCTACCACAGGTAAGCAGCAAGAGGCCGCGTTCGTAGCAGCTTTTGACGGCGGCCTTCGCGGCGGCCTTATCCGGTTTGCCATCCGCATCCTGAAACTCCACCCCCACCATCAACCCCAGTCCGCGTACATCCGCAATCGAGATATGGCTGGATTGAATTGCCCTTAAGCCCGCCATCAACTGCTGCCCGCGCCCCGTGGCATTCTCCAGCATTTGCTCCTCACGGATGGCCGCCACCGTCGCCACCGCCGCCGCCATTGAAACGGCGTTACCGCCATACGTTCCCCCGTGCGAGCCGGGCGTCCACTTTGCCATCAACTTTTGCGAGGCAATCACACCCGAGAGCGGCAGCCCGGAGGCCAGCCCCTTGGCCACAATCAGGATGTCCGGCACGATCTCAAAATGTTCGAAGCCAAACCAGCGCCCGGTGCGGCCAAAGCCGGACTGGATTTCATCCGCAATCAGCAAGATGCCGTGTTTGTCTGCCAGAGCGCGCAAGCCCTGCATGAAGGATTTGGGCGGCGGCACATAGCCGCCTTCACCCAGCACCGGCTCAATCAGGAAGGCCGCCGTTTCTTCGGGCGCGGTTTGCGAAACCAGCAGATGTTCCAACTCATTCAGGCACCAGCGGCTGGTTTCTTCTTCGTCCCACCCATAGCGCAGTGCGTAGGGGTAAGGCGCCACAAAAACGCCGGCCATCAGTGGCTGGTAACCGCCCCGGTAAATGGTCTTGCTGGTGGTCAGCGACATGGTGCCAACCGTACGGCCATGAAACGAGCCCTGAAACACCACCATGTTGGGTCGACCAGTTGCCAAGCGGGCCAGCTTCATCGCCCCTTCCACGGCCTCCGCCCCGCTATTGCTGAAGAAAAACCCATCCAGCGCGGGCGGCAGAATTTCACTTAACGCCGCGATTAACTCCAGCATCGGCTTGTGAATCACGATATTGGCCTGCCCGTGCAGCAGCCGGCTGGCCTGCTCCTGCACCGCCGCCACCACCTTCGGGTGGCAGTGGCCGGTATTGGTCACCCCAATTCCAGTCGTAAAATCCAGAAACTCCCGCCCGTCTTCGGCATACAGGCAAGCCCCCGCCCCGCGTTCGGCTACCAGCATCCAACTGCGCGACCAAACCGGCGAAATCTTTGCCAGCGATGGATGTTCACTCATAAAGTCCCTTTCACTCGGCCGTGCCGTATGGGTACCAGAATTCCTTGATTTCAGCCTCCATATCCCAATGTACATGCTTGACCTGCGTAAATTCCAGCAGGCCGGCCTCGCCCAGCTCACGGCCCAGGCCGCTCATCTTCATCCCACCAAAGGGTCCGGCAAAATTATCCGTCAGGGGGTCATTAATCCAGATTGAACCTGCTTCGACTTCTTCAAAGAAGCGTTTCACAAATTTCAGGTCATTGCTCATCAGGCTGGCGCCCAACCCGTAGGGCGTATCATTCGCCAGCCGGATAGCTTCATCGATATCTTTGTAGGGCATCAGCGGAATTACCGGCCCGAAGGTCTCTTCGGTCATGATGCGCATGCTGTGGTTCACATCTGCCAGAATCGTCGGCCGGTAGAAGAAACCTTTCTCCAACTCGACTGGCCGTTCCCCGCCAATCACCAGCCGTGCCCCGGCTTTCACCGCTTCGTCCACCTGCCCCTCCACCTTAGCCCGGAAATGGTCGCGCAGCATCGGGCCGACATCGGTGCTTTCATCCAGCCCATTACCCAGTTTCAAGCCGGAGACAAACTCAGCCAGCTCTTCGGCAAACTGCGGGTACAGGCTTTCATGGACATACACCCGTTCCGTGCTGGTACACACCTGCCCGGCGTTGAGCAGTGCCGAGTAGGCCAACCCGCGTACCGCCATCCGAATTTCCACGTCCGGCCCAATCACCATCGGATCCTTGCCGCCCAGTTCCAGATGCAGCTTTTTCATGGAAGACGCCGTCTGGCTGGCAATCCGCTGGCCGGTCGCCAGTGAGCCGGTGAAAGCCACCATGCGCACGTCCGGGTGCAGCACCAGCGGCTCGCCGGTCTCAAGGCCTGTGCCGGTAACCACATTCACCACCCCCGGCGGGAAGTGGTCAAACGCCATTTCAATCACTTTGAGTGTGCTGAGCGGGGTAAATTCCGAAGGCTTAATCACCACCGTATTGCCGGCCGCCAGCGCCGGGGCCAACTTCCACACCAGCAACAACAACGGGTAATTCCACGGGATGATGCAAGCCACCACCCCCCAGGGTTGCTCCAGTGTGAAGTTAAACTGGGCCGGGTCGCCCGGCGGCAAGACCGCCCCACGATGGTGTCGCCCCAACTCGGCGTAATAATCCAGGGTTTCTTCCACCCACCACACTTCTTCTTCATTCTCCGGAATCGGCTTACCTTCTTCCAGCGTCAGCAGGCGCACCAGTTCTTCATGGCCCTCCCGCAATTTAGCCGCCGCCTGGTGCATCATCCCGGCCCGTAGGTTGGCGGGTGTCCTGCGCCAGGCAGGGAACACCGCCTTGGCCGCCAGCACCGCCGCTTCGGCATCCTGCGGGGTGCCGCGCCAAGCCGCCCCCAGCACTTCTTCAGTCGCCGGGTTCAGCACTTCTATTTTCTCGGTTGCATTCCCCTTTGTCACTTTGCCATTGATATACATTGCTCCTCCTTGGGTTATTCCTGGCGTACGGCTAGCGGTCGGTACGGCACCGCCCCGTACGCCAGCTTGTAGGTTTTCAAAATCAGGAAAGTCTCGGTGCGCTGAACGCCCCCGACCTTACGCAGATGTTCATTAAGAAAAGTCGCCAGATGGTCCCGGTCGCGGCACATCACTTCCACATAGAGGTCAAAATCACCCGAGACCATAATCAGGTAGCTCACCTCTGGCAGGGCCGAGATTTCGGCCGCCGCCCGGTCCACATCCGGCGGCGCAACCGACACCCCGATCAACGCCGGGGCATCCAGCCCCAGTTGATAGGGATCCACCATACCCACAATCTGCAATATGTTCGCTTCAACCAGCCGGTTCACGCGATTGCGCACCGTACCTTCGGAGATCTTCAAAGCCCGCGCGATATCCGTGAACGGCTTACGCCCATCCTGCTGGAGGTGGGCAATAATTTGGGAATCCAATTTATCAACGGGGTTCATTTTACGATATCCATAATTATTAAGAATTGTACTGCGTTTTTCGCATCTACACAAGTTGTCAGCCAATTAGCAGTCTTAAAACTCAACACAGCGAAGGTTACTGGGCTAAAATAGTGGCAACTATTTTGTGGAGGCGCAAAATGACCATCTGGACTGCTCTCATTCTGGGGATTTTCATTGGCTGGCTCATCGAATGGGTCATTGACTGGCTGTACTGGCGTAAACGCGGGGCGTCTTCCGCCGCTTTGGCCGATTTCGAGGCGCGCATCGCCAAGTTGCAAGCCCAGTTGCGCGAGCGCCGCGACCCGCTGGAGGTCATCCACGGTATCGGCCCGGTCATTGCGGGTAAACTCAACGCCGCCGGGGTTTACACCTTTGAGGGCCTGGCCGCCCTTACACCGGCTGAAATGGAAACCATCATCGGTCCTGAAATTCGCAATCTGGCTGACGAGCAAGACCTGATTCGCGAAGCCCGCGAACTGGCCGAAATCCGGGCCGGCACTCGCGAAGATGTCACTCCCCGGCGCCGTTGAGTTGCCGCTATGAATAAATCTTCTTCTTCCTGGATTGGATACGACTGGTTCAAACTGGCCGTCGCCATCCTCTTAATCCTGTTGCTGCTGGTATTCTGGCGCGCCCCGGTGACCACTCCTACTCCCTCACCTGCCAATCCTACCGACACCCCCGCCCCCGTTACCGACCCAACCGCCATCCCGCCAGTCGTTGCTCCGCCCCTCACCCTTGACCAACCCGGCCCGAATGACGACCTGACCGCCGGGGCGATTCTCTTCGGTGGTCAAAGCGAGCCCGGTGGAACAGTCCGGGTGCAGGCCAATGGCGCGCTCCTTGGGGAGACCACCGCCAACGCTGGCGGCGAGTGGTCGCTGACCGCCGACCTGCCAGCCGGAGAAGCACAGGTCAGCGCCCAGTCCCTTGACTCCACCGGTGCCATATTGGCCGAGACTCCCCCCCTCACGCTCCAGATTGCGCCTACCCTTGCCGCGCCGGTCGCACCAAACCCACCCGTAATCACCCAGCCTACCGTCGGCGATGCCCTCACCGCCGGTCTGATTACGGTCAGCGGCACAGCCGACCCCGGCACTCAAATTCTGATTACGGCCGGAGACCAGCAAGTCGAAACCGAAACCGATTCGAATGGGGATTGGGGCATCACCCTTGACCTGCCCGCTGGAGATTTGGAACTTTACGCCACCGCCACCGACCCGGCCAGCGGCCTCTCGGCCGAATCAGACCACCTGACGGTGAGCATATCTCCCGCTGCCACCAGCGACACCAACGCGCCCTCACCAGACCCTGTGGCCAGCGGCCCGTGCGGTGAGGGTCGCCTCACTCGCGCCGGCTACGTCGTCGCGCCCTGTGAAAACCTTACCCGTATCAGCCGCAAGCTGGATGTCGCCCTGACCGACTTATTGCGCAGCAACCCCAGCATCACGGATCCGGACCTGATCTATCCGGGGCAAATCCTGCTCGTACCTTAAG
>JANJTX010000009.1 GCA_024710875.1 Anaerolineales bacterium
CACCACCCCCAGGCTCAAAATCACCCGCCGCAACTGCCGGAAGCGGGCTTGCGAGTGGATGGCATTCAGGTCAAAATCGGCAAAGACCTGCCACGCATCCAGCAGAGTCGGGTTCGGGTCATTCACGCCGCCGCTGGTGAACTTCACCATCGGCGTGTCATAGGTTTTGGTCGGGGTTTCTGTCACCATACGTCACCTCGCATTCCTTACAATATACGGCAGATTGAATGAGGGGTCAACTTGATGCGGCGGGTGGGTTTTGCTCGGCCCGGTTCTGCACAACAACCGCCGCCAGCGCCGCCAGCACAATCAACCCGCCGCCCAGCCCACCGGCCAGCGTCAGGCGCTCGCCGCCCAGCGTCCAGGCGAACAACGCCGCAAAGACCGGCTCCAGCGTCAGAATCAAAGACACCCGCAGCGGGGCAATCTGCTTCTGCGCCCACAATTGAATCACAAACGCCAAAAGGGTTGGCAAAAACGCCAGGAAAAATATCACGCCCCAGGTGGTCGTAGAACTTACCGCCAGCGGCAAGCCCAGCCCGGCCGCCAGCGCCAGACTGATGCCCCCCACCGTCAGAAATTGCTGGACATTCAGCGCCAGCGGGTCATGCCCGGCCTGCAGGGCGTAGTCAATCGCCAGGATGTGCGCTGCAAAGGCCGCCGCCGTCAGCAGGGTCAGCAGGTCGCCGGCATTGGCCGCCCGCAGGCCGCCGGTCAGCAACCACAGGCCCAGCAGCGCCAGCGCCACCACGCCCCAATCGCCCCAGCCCGGCCGCCGCCGGAAAACCAACCAGCCCAGCAGCGGCACAAACGCCACGAACAGCCCGGTGATAAAGGCCGAGTTGGCCGCCGAGGTGTACCCCAGCCCGATGGTCTGCGGCCCGTACAACAGCCATAGCAGGACGCCCAGCCCGACCCCGTGCCGCCAGCCCGCCCACAGCGGCTGCCGCCGCCACAGCAACCACGCCCCCAATGCCAGCCCGGCCAGCATAAAACGATAGCCCACCAGCGTTACGGGGTGGATGTGCGCCAGGCTGTCCTTGACCAGCACAAAGGTGCTGCCCCAGATGGCAGCGGCGTACACGAGCCCCAGCGTGGCCAGGCGGCGGTGGCGGGTTTCCGGCATGGGCGCAATTGTAGCCGGGTTGACGCCACCCGCAAAACCTTCTACTATTAGTCCAGTATTGGCCTTAGAAGCTGTTTAATGAATTTCTTGATGAGTATGTCAAGCGCCTGTGAATGCAAAACTTGCATGAAACCCGAGCGTAGGGGCGGGTTTGAAACCCGCCCCTACTGGAAAAACATACACTACCTGGACACTCGCTTAGAGGAGCGCCGTTGAACCCCACCTACCTGTTCGTCCATCCCCTGCTCGGCGCGCTGGCCGTTGGCCTCGTCCTGCTGGCCTACGGCCTCAAAGCCGGCAGCCGCAAGCACCACCTCGCCCACTACCTGGCCGGCCTCGGCGCACTGGGCATGATGATGTTTGCCGTGGGCTTTGCGGTCTATGCCCTCAGCCGCCGCACGGATGAACTCGGCCAGTTCCCGGAACTCTTCGGTACGTTCACCCCGCATTACTACCTCGCCATCGCCCTGCTGTTTATGCTGACCCTGCAGGTCGGGCTGGGCATCAGCATGCGTCTGCGGCTGGATTGGATCCCCGCCGTGCGCCGCTGGCACTGGCGCGTCTCGCAGGCCGTGCTTTCGCTCACCGCCCTGCTGGCCCTCATGGGCGTACCGACCTTTTTCGTGCTGCTCGCCAGCCGCCCGCTGCTGCAATTCCTGCTCGCCACCGCCGCGGTCGTGTTTTTCGTGGGTGGGTTCTGGCTGTTCTTCTCGCTGGATAAAAACTCCCTGCAAGGCTCGCGGTTCCGCCGCAAAGTCTTGCGCGCCATCCCCGCCGAGCGCCAGGTCCAGCTGCGCTACCAGCCGGATGACCGCACTCTGACCGCCGAGCGCGGCCAGAGCATCCTGCAGGCCTCGCTGCAACACGGCATCCCGCACACGCATGTCTGCGGCGGCAACGCCCGCTGCTCCACCTGCCGCGTGGTGGTGCTGGCCGGGCTGGAGAACCTCACGCCCCGCAACCGGCCGGAGCAACTCCTGGCCGACCGCCTCGAATTCCCGCCCGATATCCGCCTCGCCTGTCAGGCGCGCCTCACCGGCGGGCCGGTGCAGGTGCGCCGGTTGGTGCTGGATGCGCAGGATATCGCCCTTGCCAGCCAGCTCCGCGCCGAGGCCATGCCGACTGCCGTCGGCCAGGAGCGCGAACTGGCGATACTGTTCTCGGATATTCGCGGTTTCACCGCCTTCGCCGAACGCCTGCTGCCCTATGATGTCGTCCACGCCCTCAACCGCTACTACGCCCGCGTCGGCGATGCGGTCTACAAGCACGGCGGCGAAATCAACAACTACATGGGCGATGGCTTCCTGGCCCTTTTTGGCCTCACCCCCCACGCCGGCGACCCGGCCGCCAACGCTGTGCAGGCCGCTCGCGAAATGCTGGCCGCTGTGCAGGACCTCAAACCCTATTTTGAAGCCACTTATGGCGCGCCGTTTGAAATCGGCATTGGCGTACACGTCGGCCAGACCGTGGTCGGCGGCCTCGGCGCCCGCGACCCGCGCCGCCTGGCCGCCATTGGCGACGCGGTCAACTTCGCCAGCCGCATTGAAGCCGCCAACAAAGACACCGGCACGCGCCTGCTGATTTCCTCCGAGGTCTATCAGAAAGTCAAAGGCCAGGTACAGGTTGGCCGTCAGTTCCCGTTCAGCCCCAAAGGCAAAACCGGCGATTACAGCATCTTTGAAGTCCTGCCCTGACCCTTCATAAACAAAAAACGCCCGCCGAGTTTAGCTCGGCGGGCGTTGAAGATACACGCAAATTGCGGCTTACTTTCCAACCGCCATCTCCGGCTGCTTGACCGTCAGGTACTCCACATTCACCTTGTAACGGCCCGGCTTGCGGTGGCCATTCTGGGCGATGCGCTGCTCGGCGGCCTTCAAGACCATGCCCAGCATCTCGGCGTAGGAATGCCCCGCCAGCCCGGCCATCTTCGCCAGGTGGCCGTCCCAGCACCAGCCCGGGTTGGGGTTGGCTTCCAGCAGGTACGGGTTGCCCTCTTCGTCCAGCCGCCAGTCAAAGCGGGCGTAGTCGCGCAGTTCCAGCCGTTCAAACATCCGCAAACTGCCCTCGGCGATGATTTTCTCGGTCGCCCGCGGCAGTTGCGCCGGTTTGCTGGTCAGCAGCCAGTAGGGTGAATCCGGCTGCCATTTGGCTTCGTAGCCGCAAATCTTGGGCCAGTCGGCCGGGATGGCAGAGTAGTCTTCCTCGCCAATCGGCAGGATGGTGAACGAGGTTTTGTTGCCAATCACGCCGCAGGTCAGGTCGGTGCCGGTCAGGAACTTCTCGGCCAGAATGGTCGTGTCCGGCCCCACTTCCTTGCGGATGCGGTTCACGGCGTTGAGCAGTTGTTCCGGGGTGTACACCACGCTGTCCTTGGTGATGCCCAGGCTGTTATCGCCCTGGTTGGGCTTCAAAATCGCCGGGAAGGCATACGGCAGCTTGACCGCCGTATCTTCGGGGCGGATGACCACGCCCGGCGCCACCGGCACATCCAGTTGCTCGGCCAGGCCGCGCACCAAACTCTTATCGTAGCAGTAGGCCAGCGCCTGCGGGTTGGAGCCGGTGTACGGCAGACCAAGGATTTCCAGCATCGCCGGCACGTGCAGTTCCTTGCGGGCTTCATTATTGAAGCCTTCATCGCACAGGTTCAGCACCAGGTCGGCCTTGCCCACCTGCGCCCGCAGGTCATCCAGTAGGGTGGCGTGGGTGTTCAGGTAGGTTACGCTGTATTCCGGCAGTTTCTTCAGGGCCAGCTTCATCTGGTCAATGACGTGAAAATCGTCCTCGTCAAAGCAGTGATTGAGCTTGGTGAGGTCCGGCAGGGTCGGGTCGCCCATCACCACCACCAGATTCTTCACCGCCTTGCGCGGCTTGGCGGCCTTGACCGGCGTCCATTCCTTGTCCACCTCGGCGGTCATCAGAATGCGGTGCGCCATCATGCCCAAATCCTGGTTGCGCTGCGAGTTGGGCGTGATACCGCCATGCACCACCATATTGGTGAAGCCCGCCATGCGCAGCAGCTCGGTCAGGGTTTCCGGCGTGTACAGCCGCTCGGCGTAGAACTGGTCGGCCAGTACGCCCTGCTCGGTGTGGGTGATGACCTCACGCGAAATCAGGCGCTGGCCGCCGGCGCTCAAACTGCGCTCGCGGCACACGAAGTGCTGCTTGTCAATCCACTCCCAGGAGCGCTTCTCAAAGTTGGCGCGCATGAAGTCGCCATCGGTGACATCCAGGAACAGCCGACCGCCGGGCTTGAGCACGCGGAAGATTTCTTCCAGCACCTGCAGGTCGTCTTCCACGGTTTCAAAATAGCCAAACGAGTTGCCCATCACCATCAGCACGTCAAAGCCATCGGCGGCGTAGGGCAGTTTGCGGGCATCGCCCTCGCGGAACTTGACCGCCAGGCTTTCCTTCTTGGCGCGGCTGCGCGCCCGGCTGATGAGGTAGTGCGAGCGGTCCAGCCCTTCTACATAATGCAGGCCGCGGCGCGCCATTTCCAGCGTGTGGCGGCCCTGGCCGCAGCACAGGTCTAAGATGCGATGTTCGGGGGAGAGGTTCAGGATGGCCGCGAACTGGTCGATTTCGCTGGCCGTGATGGCCGGGTCTTCGACCACGTCGCCATCCGTTTTGAGGTACAGAGCATTGAAGAGGCCGCGCCACCAGTCCGGGCGGACGTGTGCCTCGAGGTTTGCAATGGGGCCGAGGGCTTTGCTGCCCTTACTACTGGGAGGCTCTTCGGCGGGTTTCACTTTCGGACTGTCGTTATTGCTCATTCTCTAATTCTCCTTTTGGCGCGCCTTAAAAAATCAGCGCCCCCCTTGTGGGAGGCGGTGCGGCATCCTTCTCAAGGATGCGTGCCAGGGGCTGGCTATACGGCGCGAACTTGCGCTAATTATTGCATGTTTCGCGTGAATGTCAATTCATTTGGATAGTAAGAAAGTATGATGTTTTTGGGATAAAACAAGGTATCAAGTAAACAGGTATACTAGTAGACAAGGAAACAGGCAGACAGATATTCCAATGCCCCTTTGCAGAGGAACTTTTAGAAGCTGTTGAACAAGCTCCTTGACCAACAGAAAAGCATCTATGAGTAAATAGTAGGGGCGGGTTTTAAACCCGCCCCTACATTCTTTAACAACCTTTCTTTGTTTTTCTCTGTGCCTCCGTGTCTCTGTGGTGAAAAGCCACTAGCCGCCCCTCACCCCATCATCCCGCCCAGGCGCGGGCGGTACTGCAACGCCTCCGCCAGATGCGCCGGGCCAATCGTCTCTGCTTCGGCCAGGTCGGCAATCGTGCGCGCCAGCTTCAGAATGCGGTGGTAGGCCCGCGCCGAGAGCTGCATCTGCTTCACGGCGCTGTTCACCAGGTTCTGCCCGGTCTCGTCCAGCCCGCAGTGCTGGCGCACCTCGCCCGGCCCCATATCCGCATTGCAGGTCATGTCCTTCAGCCCCGCAAAACGCGCCTGCTGGCGCACCCGCGCCGCCGCCACCCGCGCCCGGATGCTGGCGCTGCTCTCGCCCCGCCGGTCCTCGCTTAGCTTCTGGTGCTCGACTCGCGGTACTTCCACATGAATGTCAATCCGGTCCAGCAGCGGGCCGGAGAGCCGCTTCTGGTAGCGCGTAATCAGGCTGTGGTTGCAGGTACACGGCTTGACCGCATCGCCATAATAGCCGCACGGGCAGGGGTTCATCGCCCCCACCAGTTGAAAATTGGCCGGGAAGGTCGAAGCCCCCTGCGCCCGGCTGATGGTCACAGTCTTGTCCTCCAGCGGCTGGCGCATCACTTCCAGCACGCGCTGGCCGAACTCCGGCATCTCATCCAGAAACAGCACCCCGCGGTGCGCCAGGCTGATCTCGCCCGGCTGCGGCCAGTTGCCGCCGCCCACCAGCCCGGCATGCGAGATGGTGTGGTGCGGGGCGCGGAACGGCCGCTCGCGCACCAGCGGCACATCCGCTGGCAGTTGGTCGGCCACCGAGTAGATGCGGGTGACGTCCAGCGCCTCTTCCAGCGTGAGGGGCGGCAGGATGCCGGGCAGCGCCCGCGCCATCAGCGTCTTTCCCGACCCGGGCGGCCCGACCAGCAGCACATTGTGACCGCCAGCCGCCGCCACTTCCAGCGCCCGTTTAACGTGCTCCTGCCCTTTAATCTCGGCAAAGTCGGTGGTCATCCGGTCCAGCTCAAACGTTTCCGGCGGGGTAAAAGTCTGCCGCGCGATGGGCGCGAACCCGGTCAGATGCTGCACCAGCTCCCGCAGCCCGCTCACCGGATACACTTCCACCTCCGGCACGAGGGCCGCTTCCGGCGCATCCTCGGCGGGCACGAACAGCCGGGTATAGCCCTCGGCGCGCGCCAGGGCCGCCATCGGCAGCACCCCGCGCACATGCCGCACCGTGCCATCCAGCGAGAGTTCGCCAATCAGCAGCGTGTCTTCCAAACTCTCAGCCGGAATCTGGCCGGTGGCGGCCAGCATCGCCGCCGCAATCGGCAGGTCATACACCGGCCCGATTTTGCGCACCGAAGCCGGCGCCAGATTGACAGTGACTTTGTTGCTGGGGGGATGAAACCCGGCGTTTTTAATCGCCGCCGCCACGCGTTCCTTGCTCTCCTGCACGGCCGCGTCCGGCAAGCCCACAATGGTGGTCTTCGGCAGGCCGCTGCCGGTGTCTACTTCCACCTCTACCACCACCCCGTCCAGGCCAATGACTGCCCCGCTGAATACCCGCGCTAACATGCCGCAAGTGTAGAAGTCCGCCGCCGAATTGTCAATACCCCCGCCGGGCTGTCCGATTCTGCCCTCGGCCGGGGTTAACTGCTATGAAAGGGAGAACCATGACCCTGCAAACATCTGGCCTGTCGAGAGTATGATTGATTCTATGAACCGCCTGAAAACAGACTCCACCGAAACCGCCCGCACCGCAGCCCGCGCGGCCGGCTTTGAAACTCTGTTCATGGAGCACTGGGAGGCCGTGGTACGCGTTCTGCGCCGCCTCGTCGGCGACCCGGCCGAAGCCGAAGACCTCGCCCTCGAAGTCTTCCTGCGCCTGTACCACCACAACCAGAAGCAATCGCCCCCGGAAAATGCTGGCGGCTGGCTTTACCAGGTCGCCACCCGTCTCGGGTTGAACGCCATCCGCGCCGGCCAGCGCCGCCAACAATACGAACTCACCGCCGGGCGCGATGCCCTCGAAGAAGCCGAAGCGCCCTCCCCGGCCGAAGTGCTGGCACAGGCCGAAGAACGCCAGCAGGTCCGCCGGGCGCTGGCAGGCATGAACGAGCGCCAGTGCCAGTTGCTCACCCTGCGCTATTCCGGCTTCTCGTATAAAGAAATCGCCCGCGCCCTGAACCTCGCTCACGCCTCCATCGGCCCCCTGCTGGTGCGGGCCGAGCGCGAATTCGAAAAGCAGTACCGAACCCTGGTGGAGAAAGACTCATGAAACCTCATCTGACCGATGGCGAACTGCGGGCCGCGCTGGATGGCGAACTGGCCCTCGAACCCCTGCAACACCTCGCAGACTGCCCGGCCTGCCGGGCGCGCCAGCAGCAGTTGCAGGCCAGCCACGCGGAAACCGGCCGCCTGCTCGCCGCCCTCCAGCCAGCCTCTGAAGCCGACCCCGCCGCCCGCCTGGCCTGGGCGCGCTTCTCCCACAAACTTTCCATTCAAAAGGAGCAATCCATGACCAAACCCTGGTTTTCCCTGCCGTTCCCCCGCCTGGCGGCTGCGGCCCTCGCCCTGTTTATGCTGGTGCTGGCCTTCCCCGGCACGCGTGCCCTGGCCGGCGAACTACTTGATCTGTTCCGCATCCAGCAGGTTCAGGTCGTGGCCGTGGACTTCACCGGCCTGGAGCAACTGACCGGCGATGGCGCCCTCGGCAACCGCTTTGCCGAACTGATTTCACAATCGGTGAGCCTCCAGCCCGAACCCGGCGAACCCGTTGCCGCTGCCAGCGCCGCCGAGGCCAGCCAGTTGGCCGGTTTCACCGTCCGCGTCCCGGCTGGCCTCACCCCCAGCCAGATTAATGTCACCGATGGCGCCGTTTTAAGCATCACGCTTGACCGCGCCAAAACCCAGACCTTGCTCAACGAAGCCGGGCGCGCTGACCTCGTCGTGCCCGCTTCCGCCGATGGCGCCGACATCCGCGTGGTCATCCCCGCCTCCGTCAGCGTCGCTTTCGGCACCTGCCCGACTCCCGGGTCAGGCGAGTCCGGAAACACAGAGCAAAGCGCCACCCTCAGCCGCTACCCGGACTGCCTCATCCTGGCCCAGATTCCCAGCCCCACCGTCCACACCCCCGCCGGGCTGGATATCGAAGCCCTGGCGCGCATCGGCCTGGAATTTACCGGTATGACCACCGCCGAAGCCGCCGCCTTTACCAGCGCCGTGGATTGGACCTCCACCCTGCTCGTCCCGATTCCGCAAGATGCCACCACCAATGAGCAGGTGCAGGTAGATGGCGTCACCGGCACGCTCATCCAGCGCCTCACCGGTGAAACGCCCCAATTTGCTCTGCTGTGGGTCAAAGACGGCATCATCTATGCCATCAGCGGGCTGGGTGCCATCACTCAAGCGGCCTTCGAAATCGCAAACACCCTGCCCTAGGAACTCCATGACCACCGCTGCGATTGAAACCCACGAACTAAGAAAAGTCTTCGGCCGGCATGCGGCGGTCGAGGGCCTCACCCTGCAGGTTCTGCCGGGCGAGGTCTTCGGCTTCCTCGGCCCCAACGGGGCTGGAAAAACCACTTCCATCAAGATGCTGCTCGGCCTAGTCGCCCCCACCGCTGGCGGCGCCACGCTGCTCGGCGCGCCCATCGGCCACCGCCCCACCCTCGCTCGGGTCGGCTTTCTGCCGGAACACTTCCGCTTTCAGGACTGGCTGACCGCCGCCGAATTCCTCAAATTCCACGGTCAGTTGCTGGGGCTGGCAGGCCCGGCCCTCGCCCGGCGCTGCAAGGAACTGCTGGAGCGGGTCGGCCTGGCGCCTTTCCACGGCCAGCAGTTGCGCACCTTTTCCAAAGGCATGCTCCAGCGCATCGGTCTGGCGCAGGCCCTGCTCAACCATCCGGCGCTCGTCTTTCTGGATGAACCGACCTCCGGGCTGGACCCGGTCGGCCGCCGCCTGGTGCGGGATGTCGTGCGTGAACTGCGGGAGGAAGGCGCCTGCGTTTTCCTCAACTCGCACCTGCTAAGCGAAATCGAAATCACCTGCGACCGGGTGGCCTTCATCCGCCATGGCGAAGTGGTGCGCACCCTTGACCTCGCCACCCTGAATCAGGGCCAGGCGCTGGTCAGTATCCGCGCCGCCGGCCTCACGCCCGAACTGCTGGCCGGGCTGGCCAACTGGGGCTGGGATATTCAGGCCAATGGGGAAGAACTCACCCTGACCGTGGAAAGCGATGCCGCTCTGCCGGAAATCAACCGCTATCTGGTCGCCCAGGGCGCGCAGGTCTTCGCCCTCTCGCCCAGCCGCCTCTCGCTGGAAGAAATCTTCATCGAAACCATCGGAAAGGATGGTGGCCTGTGAAACCCATCTGGATTTTGGCACGCCTGACCTTCCACGAAGCCATCCGGCGGCGCATCGTGCTCGTCGGCTTGATACTTGGCCTGCTGTTCCTGACCGTCTTCTCGCTCGGCTTTGGCCTCGTCACCGCCGAAGTCGCTCGCGACAGCGTCCTCCGGCCGGAAGTGCTGGGGCGCGTGATGGAAAAAGAGATGGCCAGCTTCCTGCTCAATGCCGGGCTGTACGCCGTGGCCTTTCTATCTGTAGCGATGGCCGCCCTGCTGGGAGCCGACTCGCTGGCCGGCGAAATCAGTTCCGGCGCCATTCAAACCGTGCTCACCCGCCCCATCCGCCGGGCAGATGTCGTCCTCGGCAAGTGGTTCGGCTATGCCGCCCTGCTCGGCCTGTATCTGCTGCTGATGGCCGGCGGCCTGCTGGTCAGCGCCTATCTGCAATCTGGCTACCTGCCCCCCAACCTACTCAACGCCTTCCTGCTGCTGTTTCTTGAGGCCCTGCTGGTCATGACCCTTTCGCTGGCCTGTTCCAGCGCCATGCCGGCCCTTGCCACCGGCGGCACGGTCTTCGGGCTGTACGGGCTGGCCTTCATTGGCGGCTGGATTGAGCAAATCGGCTCGGTTTTCAACAACCAGACCGCCGTTCAGGTCGGGGTTATCACCAGCCTGCTCTTCCCCACCGAGGCCATCTGGCGGCGGGCGGCCTTTGAAATGCAAACCCCGCTCGCCACCATCCTGCAAATGTCGCCTTTTACCACCCGCTCGGTGCCCAGCCCGCTGATGGTCGCCTATGCCGTTTTCTACCTGCTGCTGGCGCTGACTATCGGCATCCGCATCTTCCAAAAACGAGATATCTAACCGTCCCGTCCCTCAAAACAGCCCGCTCGCTACCGGCGGGCTGTTTCATTTGGCGCATTGAACACCGTGCAGTTCCCACTTACCATTTACCAATTACTCGTTACTCGTTACTCCTCACTCGTTTCTTCTCCCAACCGCGTTATAATCTCCCTTCATAAACCCGCCGGGGTTCGAACCCCCGACCTCGCCGCAACCCACCGCGGCCGAAAGGTGAACCGAATATGACCCTCTCCCCTGTCGAAATCCAGGACCGGCTTCATCCCCTCCTGCCCCTCGTCCAAAAGCCCGGCCGCTACACCGGCGGCGAACTCAACCAGGTCGTCAAAGACTGGGCCACCATCCCCACCAAGGTCGCCCTTGCCTTCCCGGATGTCTATGACATCGGCATGTCCAACAACGGCCTGATGATCCTCTACGACCTGATTAACCAGCGGCCGGATGCCCTCGCCGAGCGCGTCTACAACCCGTGGAGCGATATGGAAGCCCTGCTGCGCCAGCATGGCCTGCCACTCTACTCACTCGAGACCAAACACGCTCTGGTCGAGTTCGACATCCTCGGCATCTCCCTGCCCTACGAAAGCCTGTACACCAACACCCTCAACCTGCTGGATTTGGGCGGCATCCCGGTGCTGGCCGCCGAGCGCGACGAAACCCACCCGCTGGTGGTGGCGGGCGGCCACAGCACCATGAACCCCGAGCCGATGCACGCCTTCATTGATGTGTTCGTGGTCGGCGAAGGCGAAGAAGCCATCATGGATGTCATCCGCGTCCAGCAGGAATGGAAGGCCGCCGGCGAACCCCGCCAGCGCCTGCTCGAACGCCTCTCGGAAGTATGGGGCCTGTACGTGCCCTCCTTATATGAAGCCCACTACGAAGAAGACGGCACGCTGGCCTACACCGAAAAGAAATACGAAAAGGCCAACTACCCGGTCGTCAAGCGCATCATGGCCCAGTTGCCGCCACCCACTACCCGGCTGGTCGTGCCCTACATTGACACCGTCCACAATCGTATTCCGATTGAAATCATGCGCGGCTGCACGCGTGGCTGCCGCTTCTGCCAGGCGGGCATGATCACCCGCCCGGTGCGCGAACGCCCGGTGCAGGAAGTCGTGGATGCCATCGAAGAAGCCATGGCCCACACCGGCTTTGAAGAAGTCGGCCTGCTCTCGCTCTCCTCCTCTGATTACACCTACGTGGTTGACCTCGTCAAAGAAGTCAGCCGCCGCTTCGGCGAGCGCGCCCTCTCCATTTCGCTGCCCTCCCTGCGCATCGAAACCGTCTCGGTGGATTTAATGGACGAACTCCAGAACACCCGCCGCAGCGGCTTCACCCTCGCCCCCGAGGCCGCCACTGAGCGCATGCGCGAAATCATCAACAAGCCGGTCAAGACCGAGCAACTGCTGGAAACCGCCCGCGAAATCTACTCGCGCGGCTGGACCAACCTCAAGCTCTATTTCATGATTGGCCACCCCGAAGAAACCCTCGAGGATGTGCAGGCCATCGTTGACCTGTGCAAAGCCGTGCTGGCCGAAGGCCGCAAAGCCATCGGCTACAAGGCGCATGTCACCGCCGGCGTCAGCACCTTCATCCCCAAACCGCACACCCCCTTCCAGTGGTCGCCCTGCGATACGCGCGAGCAGATTCTCGCCAAGCAGGAGCTGCTCAAGCGCGAAATCGGCGGCAAGGGCCTCAAACTCAACTGGAACAACCCGGACGAAACCATGCTGGAGGCCGCTCTCTCACGCGGCGACCGCCGCCTGGCGGATGTGATTTACATGGCGTGGCAGATGGGCGCCAAATTCGATGCTTGGGGCGAACACTTTGACTATGACCTCTGGCTCAAAGCCTACGCCCAGGCCGGCCTCGACCCGGCCTTCTACACCCACCGCCCGCGCCTGATTGACGAGACCTTCCCGTGGGACCACATCGACTCCACCGTGCGTAAGAAGTTCCTCACCGAAGACTACCTGTGGTCCAAGCGCGGCCAGACCCGCGTGGACTGCCGCGAACGCTGCTTCGCCTGCGGCATCCTGCCGACCTTCACCAAGATGCGTATGGAAAACCCCGGCGAAGTGTGGCAATGCCCGGAAGTCAAACCCCACGCCGCCCGCAAAGCCGCCGCCACAATTTCAATGGAAGAAATTCAGGTCAACTGACAGCGGCACTCGGCCCTGTCTACCTGTATTCCTGTATACCTTCCCATGCGCTACCGCATCCGCTTCTCCAAAACCGACGCCATGCGCTTCACCGGCAATCTGGACCTCCACAGCACGCTGGAGCGCACCATGCGCCGCGCCAACCTACCGCTGGCCTACTCCGAAGGCTTCAACCCGCATCCCAAACTCGTGCTGGCGGATGCCCTCTCGCTGGGCATCACCAGCGATGATGAATGGCTCGACTGTGTGATGAAGGAAGACTTCCCGGCCGATGACCTGCTGGCCGCCCTGCGCGCCGCCGCCCCGCCCGGCATCCTCTTTCACTCGGCGGATGTCGTCGAGAACGGCGGCGAAAAACTGCCCAATCTGGTGCAGGCCGCCCGCTTCACCGCCACCCTGCTGGACCCGGCCGAAGACCTTGAACAACGCGTCGCTGATTTCCTTGCCCAGCCCGAAATCCTGCGCGAGAAAACCCGCAAGGGCCGCACCCGCACCTACGACCTGCGCGCCCTCGTCTTTGGGCTGGCCGTCCTGCCGCCGGATGAACGCGGCCGCCAGCGGCTGGAACTGCACTTGAGCCAGGGCGAAGGCCGCACCGCCCGCCCGGATGATGTCCTCACCGTCCTTGGCCTCGACCCGCTGCGCGCCCTCCTGCACCGCACCGCCCTCGAATTCAAACCCGCACCCACCCCTGAAACCACCCCGTAGTCTGATTGTTGACGCGTTCTCGCCTTACATAATCCGCAGGGGCGAAGCATGCTTCGCCCTATCTTGTCATTGCGAGCGCAAAAGTTGGCTGCGCCAACTCCGGAATCCCAGCCATTCCCGCCACTTAATCTCTCCGCTGGAAAACCAACCATAGCCCGCGCCCCGTACTGACACTCTCGCCTTACATAATCCATAGAGCCGTAGCATGCTTGCCCTGAAGCATAATCGAAGGGCTACGCCCCTACAAAATGCATCTGAGAATGACAGGCTGCGACTGGTGGGATTATTTGAAGACAACAGACAGGAACCGCTGCACTACGGCCAGAAACTCGTCCGGACATTCCTCCTGGGGTACGTGGCCGCAGGCGGGGATGACGGCCATCGCCGCCCCCGGAATCTGTCCGGCGGCAGCGATGCTGCTTTCCTTTGGGATGATGCGGTCATCATCCCCAGCGAGGATGAGCGTAGGCTGGGTTATGCGGCCAAGGCGGTCGGGCAGGTCAGAAGGCTGGGCGGCGCGGGTGAACTGCCACAGGCCGATATCCCAGTTTTCGGCTTGCAGGGGTTTGCGGTACAGGGCGGCGGTATCCGGCGGCTGGCGGCTGGGGTCGTGCCAGGCGCTTTCAAGGATGTCCATGCCAGAGTCGGCGATGCCGCGCACCAGCAACGGGCCGAGGCGGTTCATCTGCGGCAGGTTGAACAGGAAGTCAAAACGGGCATACGGCCCGCCGCCACCACCCAGGGCCGGGTTGACGAGTATGAGAGCCGTCACGCGCTGCGGGTAGGCCAGCGCAAACTCGAGCGCCAGCGTGCCGCCAGCGCTGTTGCCGACCAGTACGGCCTGCTCCACGCCCCAGAAATCCAGCAGGGCGGCCAGGCGGGTGAGGTTGGCATTCAGGCCGTAGGGGTTCTCGCCCGCCCATTCCACCGGGCGTTCGGTGAGGCCAAAGGCCGGGCGGTCATAGGCGTAGACGGCGTGGTCTGCGGCGAGGGCGGGCGTTACCGTGCGCCACGAGTACAGGCTGGCGCCAAAGCCATGCAGTAGAATGAGGGCCGGTTGGCCGGCTCCGGCGCGTTTGTAGTGGACGGCGATGCCATCCAGTTGGATGAATTCACTGTCCGGGTCGGCGAGGGCGCTGACGGGCTGCACATCCGGCAGGGGCGGGACGGGGATGAGGAACGGCCCGAACCACAGCGCCGCCAGCAAACCGAGGAGGATTAGTCCAAGCCGGCGAAAGCGGGGGTTATTCATCGGCGGGCAACACGGTAAAGACGCCTACCATACCAGCATCAATATGCCCGGCGACGGTGCACAGGAATTCATATTCGCCCGGCTCTTCAAAGGTGAAGTTGAGTTCAATGCTCTGGTCGGGCGAGAGTTTGGCTTCCAGGCCGAGGGCTTCGAGGACAAAGTCGTGGTCCAGCACGCCTGCGTTGGTGATGCGCAGGGTAACGGGCTGCCCGGCGGTGACGGTAAAGGCCTGCTCACTCCAGCGGATGTCATGCGCATCGAGGGTGAGGTAGAGCACATCGGTTTCTTCGAGGGCCGGCCCATCCGGGGCGGGGGCGTCCGGGGTGGGGACGCAGGCGGCGAGCAGCAGGGTGAGGGCAAGCAGAAGCAGGGAAAGGCGGGTGCGGGGGGACATGGGGGCTCCAATCGAGATTTAGAATTCGCCTTCCATCGAGGCGTAGTAGCCGGTGAGTTCCACGTAGCCGTTGCCGGTCAGGGGCTGGCCGTTGTGGCTGCCGCTGATTTTAACCGCGCCTTCCCAGTAAATGAAGGACAGGCGCAGTTCCTGGTCGGCCTGCCAGGGCTGGAGGGTGAGCGAGAGATTGTAAGCGGGCAGGTCAATTTGCCAGGCGGCCGGGTAAACCGCCCCGCTGTGGGGGCTGGTCCAGGTGTCCAGCACGGTTATGGTGTACTGGTCGAACGGCAGGTACTCTGCCCGGCCATCCGGATGAATCAGCGTGCCATGCGAGAAAGCGTCAATGCTGCCATCGTCGCGGCGCATGGTGTAGAGCATCAGGTCGGTGCCGTCCGAGAGTTGGAGCGAGAACCAGTCCCAGCCGATCTGGCCGGGCGAGAGGGCACTGGTGCTGAACTCGTGGTCTTTCCAGGACAGCCCGCTGACTTCAAACGATTCGCCATTGACTTCAATCTGCCCGGCGCTTTCGAGGCGCGGCTGGCTGTAATAATAGGAGGCATTGCCGGGTTCCGGGCCTTTCTGGCTGTAGCCCTGCTGGCCCTGCAAAATCGGGCCTTTGCGATCAGTGAGGGTCAGGTCCAGTGCCCCGGACTGGCCGCGGGCCTGCAGGCGCACCACGCCCGGGGCGGTTTCCTCCACCTGCCAATCGGCGAGCCACACACTGTAAGGGGCGGCCTGCGCACCGGCGAGGCCGGCCGCGCCGCGCTCAAATCGCTCTTCAAAGTAGAAAGCGTCCCCGCCGATATCGGTGAGGGCGAAGTGGGCGAAGTAGAGCTGGTCGGCGGCCCAGGCGCTGGGGCGGTCGGCGGTCTGACTGGCGGGCAGCAGACCGCGCCGGAAAATGGTGAACTGATAGCCAAAGTGGCGGCCATCGGCGGTGTCGAGATTGCCGGTGTAGTACCACCATTCGGTCTGGTACTCGGGGTGCGGGCCGAAATCGCGCGGGAATTCAAAGGGCTGGATGCCTTCGGCGCGGGCGAAGCCCTCGACCGGCAGAGCCTCGCTGCGCAGTTGGGCCGCCAGCGGGGCGGGCGGGGCACAGGCGGCGAGGGTGAAGGCGAGGAGTGTAAGGAGGGAGAGGAGGGGTTTCATTGGTTCTGATACCTTGGTGGCTTTTCGCGCATCTCAATCAAAGCGCATGCCCTCGCTGATGTTGCGGCGCGCCATGCGGCGGGCGGGGATTAACCCGGCCAGCAGGGCGGCCAGCACCGCAATCGCAAATGCCTGCACGAACGGCTCGGCGCTGAACTGCAATTGCAGCGTCCAGCCGAAGGAACGGCGGTTAATCACATAAACCAGAATCAGCGCCAGCACAAAGCCGGTCGGCATCGCCAGCAGGCCGGCAGCGGCGCCCATCAGGCCGGTTTCCAGCAGGGTCAGCACCCACATCTGGCGCACGCTCAAGCCGACGGCGCGCAGGATGCCCAACTGACGTTGCTTTTCCAGCAACAGCGAGAGCATGGCGCTTAACACACCCACGAAGGCCACCCCGGTCGCCAGCAGTTGCAGCGCGCCGGTGATGGCAAAGGTGCGGTCAAATATCGTCAGGGTGTCGGCGCGCAGGGCCTGGTTGGGGCGGATGATGACCGCCTGTTGCGGGGCGAGGGCGGTTTGCAGGGCGCGGGTCACTGCTTCTACATCCTCGCCCGGCTGGAGAGTGAGGGCGGCGGCGGTCAGGGCGTCGTCCGCCCAGTGCTGGCGGTAGGTTTCCAGCCCCAGGCTGACGACCCCCACGCTGGAGCCGTAGTCGTAGTAAATACCAGCGATGGGAAACTCGACCGGGCCGTGGTCGGTATAGAGGGTCAGCGTGCCGCCCTGTTCGGGCAGGCCGAGGCGGCGGGCCAGCGGCTCGGAGACCAGCACCGCCCCATTCTGCACCGCCTGCCAGACTTCGGTGGGCGTGCCGCTGGCCGAGTAATAAATCTGCTCATCGCCATCCTGCGGGTTGTCATTGGCGGCCAGTTGAATCGGGCCGTAGGGCGAGTCGACTTCCACGCTGCGCAGGAACACCGCCTGTTCTACGCCGGGCCAGGTTCGTAAAGTCTGGACGATTTCGGGGTCAAGCGGGGCGCTCGTCTGGCTTAACGACGCGCCCGGCACCGAGACGTAAATATCGCCCTGCAAAATCTGCTCCAGCCACACTTCGACCGTGTAGCGGAACGAGCCGACCATCAGATTAACGCCGATGCTGACCGAGACGGCCACCATCAGGGCCGCCACGGCGATGCCGGTGCGGCTCAAACTGTTGACGACCTCGCGCGGGGCCAGCCGCCCCAGCACGCCGATTACTGGCCCGCCGAGGGTTGCCGCCAGGCGCATGAGGGCGCGGGTCGCCAGCGGCGTGAGCAGGGCGCAGCCGATGACCACGCCAAACGTGCCGCTGAAGGCCAGCACCAGGCTGCGGCTGGGCAGGGCGAGCACCAGCGCGCCGAGCAGCAGCATGCCCACCCCACCGAGAGCAGCCCAGTTCACCAATCGGGCGGCGCGGCTTTCCAGCCCGGCGCGGTTCAACGCCTGGCGGGGCGGCACATTGGCGGCCTCCCAGGCCGGGAAGGCGGCCGCCAGCACGGTGGCGCCCATGCCGAGCAGGCCACCCTTGAGCAGGCTGGCCCACGGCACGGCCACATCCCGCACGGTGACGACGAAGAACAGGTCGTTGATGGTCTGGGTCACCACGCCGAGGGCGGCCTGCCCGAGTACCAGCCCGGCCAGCACCCCCAGCGTGCCGCCCAGCGTCCCGACCAGAAACGCCTCGCCGACCACCAGGGCGAAGACCTCGGCGCGGGTCACGCCCAGGCAGCGCAGCGTGCCAAACAGCGGCCGCCGCCGCACGACCGAGAAAGTCATGGAGTTATAGATGAGGAACACGCCGACCACGAGGGCGAGCAGCGAGAGGGCGGTGAGGTTGGTGCGGAAGGCGGCCGTCATTTGCTCGACCGCGCCGCTGCGGGCGGCGGCCGGCAGCAGGGTCAGGCCGGTGGGCAGGCGGGCGGCCAGCGCATCGGCGGCGGCGGCATCCGGCAGGATGAGGTCAATCTGGTTCAGGCGGCCGAGCGTTCCGGTGAGCTCCTGGGCGGTGGCGATATCCGCCAGCAGCAGGCCCTCGAGGGCGCGGCGGCTGGCATCATCGCTGGGGGTGAGCAGGCCAGCGACAAAGGCGGGCTGGCTCTGGCCGTTGACCAGAATCGTCAGCGGGTCGCCCAGTACGAGGCCATAACGCTGGGCGAGGCTTTCGGCCAGCAGCAGCGCGCCGGGCTGGGTGAGGAAGCGCGCCAGGTCGGCCAGCGGCAATTCGCCTTCGGCGGCGAGGTAGTTACGGAAGGGTGCTTCGCTGAACGGGTCTATGCCCAGCAGTTGCAGCGGCAGGCCGCCGAGTTCCGGCACGGTGACATAGGCGCTGACCAGCGGGGCGGCCGGGTAGGGCAGGCCGGCGCGGCGCAACTCGGTGTAGGCGGCTTCGTCCAGCCCGGTCGGACCGCCGACGAGGGTGTGGGTGGCCTTGCCCGCCACTGACTCGGCGCTCAAATCAAAGGCGCGGCTGGCGGACTGGTTGGCGAGGTCGACCGCCACCACCACGGCGACGCCCAGCAGGATGCCCAGTACCATCAGGGCGCTCTGCCAGGGCGAGTGGCGCAGGACGCGGCCCGCCAGGCGCAGCAGGGGCGGCGAAAACAGGGGCGGGTTCATTTGGGTTGGGGCAGCAACTGGCCGTTTTCGAGGCGGTAGATGCGGTCGGCGCGGGCGGCACTGGCCTGCGAGTGGGTGACCATGATGAGGTTTTTGCCGTTCTGGCGCGTGAGGCGTTCCAGCAGGGTCAGGATGCTCTCGCCGGTGGCGCTGTCCAGGTTGCCGGTGGGTTCATCGGCCAATACGAGGCGCGGGTTGTGGGCCAGGGCACGCGCAATTGCCACGCGTTGCTGCTCGCCGCCCGAAAGGCGTTCCGGAAAGGTGGCGGCCCGGTCGGCCAGGCCGACGGCTTCTAGTAGCGGCAGGGCCTGGGCGCGGGCGGTTTTGAGCGGCGCGCCGGTCAGTTCCAGCGGGAGGGTGACATTTTCCAGCACGGTCAGAGTCGGCAGCAGGTTGAAGAACTGGAACACAAAGCCGATGTGCTGGCGGCGGAAGAGGGTGCGTTGGCGTTCGTTGAGGGCCAGCAGGTCCTGGCCGCCGAACCAGACCGCCCCGGCGTCGGCGGCGTCAATGCCGCTGATGAGGTTGAGCAGGGTACTTTTGCCGCTGCCGGACTTGCCGAGGATGGCGGTGAACTC
Organism: Anaerolineales bacterium; assembly: GCA_024710875.1. GTDB lineage: Bacteria > Chloroflexota > Anaerolineae > Anaerolineales > UBA11579 > SCUK01. The sequence continues at coordinate 19,329 of JANJTX010000009.1, forward strand.
GCCGGGGGCAAAGGCCGCGCTGGCATCCGCCAGCACCGTGCGCTGGCGCTCGCCTTCGGTGTAGGTCTTGCTGACGTTTTCAAGGCGGATGGTTTGCTGGGTTTCGGTCATGGTGACACCATTAGAAGGGTGGGCGGCTGGCAAAGACTCTCAAAATGTGACAATCTTCACAAGATTTGCCGCTAAAAAAATACGCTCGGGGTGAGCGTATGGGGTGTGCCCCCGCCGCGACTCGAACGCGGGTCTTTGGCTCCGGAGGCCAACGCTCTATCCACTGAGCTACGGGGGCAGGCGGGCAGAATTATACCCGCTTTTGGGAGTGGGTGAGTTGTTGCTATAATCTAAGCAGTGAAATCGCCTGAATTAACAACAGGGGTCCAAACGCACGCCATCAGAAAGATGGCCTGGGCACGCCTTTGGCAGTGGCTGAATCTGCCGGAATACAAAAACGAATCCGACCATCTGGCAGCGGTAGCGCTGAATGCCTTCCTGTGGCTGGGCCTGACTGCGACTTTGGTGAGTGTGGCCGGCCTGCGATTGTTCGCCGAGCCACCCTACCCTAACGCCTCGCTATACCTCGTTTCACTTCTGGTGACCCTCACCGGCCTGACCTTACTGCGGCTGCGGCATGTGGTCTTTACCGGCCTGCTGGTGGTGTTTGGCGGCTGGCTGGTGATGACCCGCACCATCCTCACCCATGACTCGCTGGAGTTTGTAAATCTCCTCGGCCACCTGTTATTGATATTTTTGGGCGGGCTGGTCTTGCGGCCGGGCATGGCGTTCATCCTGGCGAGCATGAGTTCACTGGTGGCGCTGGTCGCCTACCTGACCGCCCCGCAATTGATGGGAAGCGAAGCCCACCCCCATACGCCCTACCATGTCATTTCCGCCAGCGTGTATTTCTTCATGGGCGCTGCTCTGGTTTTTCTGGCGCGGCGCTGGATTGAGCAAAATCTGGCCCGTTCGCGCCGCAACGACCTGCTCTACCAGGCGCTCTTCCGCCACATGCCCGAAGCGGTGGTATTGCTGGACCTCGAGCAGCGCATCATTCAGGCCAATGCGCATGCCAGTGAACTGCTGGGCTATCCGCTGAATGAGCTGGTCGGCCAACCGGTGGAGGGCATTATAAGCCCGGCCGCCAGCCAATTGATTAAGGAATACCTGCCGCAGGTGTTGCAGCGCGCCAACCTGCCGGTGTATGAGATGGAACTACGTCACAAATCCGGCCAGCCGGTGAATGTGGAAATCAGCACCGCCCTGGTGGTGGACGGAAACGGCGCCCCGATGTGTATTCAGAACATTCTGCGAGACATCAGCGAACGCAAGCAAGCCGAAAAGGAATTGCTCTTGCAGGCGACCATTGACCCGCTGACGGGCGTGTTCAACCGGGCGGAATTTGAATCGATGCTGGACCGCGCCCTGGGGCGGGCGCAACGCGAGAAAAACCGCCTCGGCCTGCTCCTCGGCCTGCTGTTTATTGATATTGATAATCTGAAAGTCATCAACGACCGTCTCGGTCACCACAACGGCGATAGATACCTGCGCGAAGTCGCCGACCGGCTGTCGCATGCCATCCGGGGCGGGGATGTGCTGGCGCGCTTGAGCGGCGATGAATTCGTCGTCCTGCTGGAGCCGTTACGGGCCATATCAGCCACCGAGAAACTCGCCGAACGAATTCTGGCGGAGATATCGGCGCCGCTGGAGTTAGGCGGCGAAACCCTGCACGGCTCGTGCAGTATCGGCATCAGCATCTTTCCCAATGACGGGCGCGACAGCGTCAGCCTGCTGCGCATGGCCGACCTGGCGATGTACGCCGCCAAGAACGCCGGCAAGAATCAATACAAGTTGTTTGGGGAGTTGGAGGTCTGAAGGAAGGTAGACAGGTAAACAAGTAGACAAGGAGACAGGGGGAAGGGGAGAAAGCTGTAATTCGTAAATGGTAATTGGGGGAGCGTGGGTAGGCAGATAAACAGGTAAACAGGTAGACAAGTAAACAGGGGAATGGTTGAATGCGGAAAACCGTGTAGCAGCCAGCGATTGTTAATAGTATGTGGAAATCAGGGCAGGTGGGCGGCGCTTTCGGCCAGGGGGCGGATGCGGGCGCGCAGGTCTTCAATCATCTCGGCGGTGTTGGCGGGGCCATCCCCGAGGGTGGCGCGCTGGTGCTTGGTGTGGGCCAGTTCGGTGCAGAGTTGGTAGAACTGGCGGGTGGCGCGGTAACGGCCCTGCGCCAGCCCATTCATCAACGCCGCGAAGCGGCGCAAGGCTGAAGCAGCCACCCGGTACTGGCCCTCGCTGATAAGCCCATTGGCCACTTCTTCCTGCAACTGGGTGCGGATCCACACCCGCTCGCGCCACAAGGCAACCTGGATGATGGCGAACATGAACAGCCAGCCAAACCAGTCGATGGCGAACAGCGCCAGCAGGCCTTCGCCGCCGGATAGCAGCCCGGCGAGGGTGTTGTGCAGTGAGTGGGTGAAGACCGCCAACGCAAAGCCCAGCAGCGGCGCGCCGAATTTGACCAGCGCGTTGTGACTCAAGCGGGCAGCGGCCAGGCCGACCCCGAAAAAGGCGGTATAAAACGGATGATTCCAGGGGCCGAGGATGACCCGCAGGACGAACACAATCCAGAAGCCTTCCCAGCCGTCTTCAAGAAAGCCGCGCTCGTAGATGTAGAGCACGTTTTCGGTGGCGGCAAAGCCGAGGGCGACGATACCAGCATACACGATGCCATCCATCAGTGAGTCAAATTCCTTGCGAAAGAGGAAGAAGACCAGCAGTACGGCGAAGGCCTTGAGGGTTTCTTCGCTCAAGGGGGCGATGACCGAGCCCACCGCCATATCGGCAGCCATTTCAGACTCGGTAATGATGTACACGCCCACGCCAAAGATAGTGTTGACGATGTAGGCCCCGCCGGCTGCCACGACCGCGCCCCACAGGAACACGCCACCGAGCAGGCGTTTGGGTTCTTTCTCGTAGTGGTCGAGCCAGTACACCCACCAGGCGTAGATGAAGGCGGGGATGAAACTGACGAGGACAGCGGCAACAAAAGCCATGCGATTCTCCGGGTTGGGGAGTGGGCGAATGGGGTTATTTTCTCACAGGTTGGGGCGGTCGGCAGAAAGCACGCCCTACCAGCCAGCCCAGCCGGTGCGCAAACGTTTGCTGCCAATACCATCAGCCCAGATGCCCAATAGCGCCCAATTCTGTCATGTTTTTGCCACTTCACCATTCGCTCATTTTGTGCAATAATCAAAGCCAGAGCAATTAACCAGGAGTAGTGGAGGTAGTTCCCATGACGCCCAAAATTCATCGCGTCCTATTTGTCGTTATCATCCTTTCCCTCGTGCTGGCCGCCTGCGGCCCCGCCGAAACCAACGAACGGCCGCCCATCACCGCCGCCCTCTCTGAACTGGAAGGCCTGGTAGAAGCCAAGGCCCCCGGCGAAACCACCTTCACCCAGGTCGTCGCCGGGCTGGTGCTGCAAATCCAGAGCCAGATTCAAACCGGCGCCGACGGCAAAGTCCGCCTGGACATTTCCGATGGCACCATCCTGCGCCTTGGCCCGCAAACCCTCTTCACCCTTGAAGGCGAAGAGCAGACCGCCAGCGGCCCGCTGACCAAGGTAAAAGTCGCCGCCGGCCAAATTTTCATCATCCTCTCCGGCGGCGCCCTGGAAGTCGATACCCCTTCCGGCGTGGCTTCGGTGCGTGGCTCCTATATGGAAGTGCGCATTGACCCGGACACCGGCCTGATTTACATCACCTGCCTTGAAGGCGACTGCACCGCCCAGACCAACGGCGGCCAGGTTTCCTTCACCGCCGGCCAGACCGCCACCATCACCCGCGACGACCTGCCGCCCGAACTGGGCGAAATGAGCCCGGAAGACATTTTGCGCTGGTTGCAGAACAACCCCGAGGCTACCGCCGTCATCGTACCGCTGACCGCCACCGTGGCCGCCCGCGCCACCGATACCCCCGAAGCGCCGGAAGAACCCAGCGCCACCCCCACCTTTGCCCCCAGCGGCACCGCCACCCCGGTTCCGCCCACCAACACCCCCGAATCGCCCTCCATCACCCTCAACCGGGATGCCCTCTGCACCACCGGCCCGGGTGACCGCGGCTACCTGGTGGTTGCCACCGTCTTTGCTGGCTCCACCGCCAATGTCGTCGGCCAGTCCTCCACCCACTGGGTAATTGAACTGCCCGGCCGCCCGGGCGTGGTGTGCTGGGTACCCAAGAGCAGCGCCAGCGGCAACGCCAGCGCCGGCAGCGTGCGCTTCTTCCTCGCCCCACCCACCGTCACCCCCACCCTGCGCCCCACCGAACCGGAACCGACTGAGACAGACGTACCAGATCCAATCCCGACTGCGACGGAATGTCCCGATTATTATCAAGAAGAGGGGTGGAGCAATTACCAACAATCCGTTAGCCAGGTAATGAGCGTGGCATTCTTCTTACCAACCGGTACTATAGAGCCCGATCCCTGTTCGGAACCAGTAACAATTCTCCAAAACAACACTGTCGCCCGCGCCCTGTTTGACTACGCCTGGGTCGGTCTGAAGCAGTGAGCGATTCGTTCTCCAACACCCAGAGCGGCGCCAGCCGCCGCCGCCACTTCCTCCTGATTCTGGGGGTGGCGGTGGCGCTGGTCGCTCTGGAAATCCTCGGCGGGCTGCCCGGCACCTCCACCCCACTGGAGCGCCTTGAACTCTCGGCCCGCGACACCTCCTTCCGTCTGCGCGGCGAGCGCCAGCCCCACCCGGATATCGTCATCGTCGCCATTGATGATGATTCGCTGAACTGGCTGGGCGAACGCTGGCCCTGGCCGCGCTCGCGCATGGCCGAAATCGTCAACTGGCTCAACGCCGCCGGCGCCAACGTCATCGCCCTCGATACTTTCCTGTTTGACCCCCAGCCCGAAGGCGAAGATGAAGCCCTGGCCGCCGCCTTTGCCAACACGCCCTACGCCATCACCGTCAACCAGATTTTCTCAACCTCCAGCGCCAACGTCACCAAGCAGTCGCTCACCCTGCCGCTGCCCATTTATTTGGACGTGCTGGACGGCTACGGCATCACCGAGGTCGAGCGCGACGACGACGCCATCGTGCGCGGCATCAACGCCTTCAAAGACCATCTGGATACCACCTACTTCAACTGGGCCTTTGAAATCGCCGCCGCCCAGCTCGGCGTGGATAGACCCACGGATGTCTCGCAGGCCTCGGTCACCTTCAATGGCGATGTCGTCCCCCTCAACCAGCGCGGCCTGATGCTGGTGGACTTCGCCGGCCCGGCCCGTACCTTCCCCACTTACTCGGCGGCCTTCATCCCCCTCGGTGACTACCCGCCCGAAACCTTTGCCGGCAAAATCGTCATGATTGGGGCCACCAGCGAAACACTGCAGGACTTGTACCCCACGCCCTACTCCGCCACCAACCTCACCCCGGGCGTGGAAATCGTCGCCAACGCCGTGGATACCCTGCTCACCGGCCA
>JANJTX010000112.1 GCA_024710875.1 Anaerolineales bacterium
CCGCCAGGACCTTCAATTGGGGGATTTTCATTTTTTCTTCTCCATTGAGCAGTATGTTAGAACAAACACCCGCATTTTACCCGCGTTCCTGCCAGCCGTCCCCCAATTACAGCCCCAATTCGCGTTGAATGAACGGCACCAGCGTTTCAACCTCACCCGGGATATCCTCCGCCAGCCGGGCGGCAAACACCACCGCCAGCCACGGGCGCAACTCCGCCCGCCGGAATTCGCTGTGCCGGAAGTATTCCTTCAGGTACACCCGCACAAACAACCGCCGCAACAACTGAATCAGGCCATAGCCCGGCGTGGCGGGGTCCACATAGGAATATTGCAGCAACAACACCGAGCGCGCCACATCCGCCAGCGGGTGGCCGCAGGCCGCATCCACCCAATCCAGAATCACCGGGCCATCGGCGGTATCCAGTACATTTTCCAGATGAAAGTCCCCGTGCAGCAGCCGGTCGCCGCGCGGCAGGCTCGCCAGCCGTGCCAGCAATGCCGCCCGCTGGGCTTCGGTCGCACCCTCCAGTTCCTCAATTCGCCGTTCCAGTTTGGCGTGCATGTCCGGCAGGCCCTTGGGGGTGCTGGCGTGCAGCCCGGCCTGCAAACGCGCCAGCCGCCGCGCCAGCGCCGCAAACCGCCACGGCGCTTTCTGAAAGCCCGCCAGCAGCGGCGCGCCCGTAACCCGCTGGTAAATGATTCCCGGCCGTCCTTCGACTTCCACCCGTTCAAACACTTTGGGGCAGGGCGCACCGGCCTGCTCGGCGGCGCGTGCCACTGCAAATTCGTAATCCGCCGCGCCCGCTTCCCAGCCCGGCCGGAACAATTTCAAGACCTTTTCGTCCCCCCATTCAAAAATCTCGGCCGTGCGGCCATCCGCCAGATGCGCGCCTTTTTCCATACTCAGATTATACGAGAAAGGCGCACTATTAGAAATATTCTAACTTGCCGGTTCAGACAGCGGGCTTTAGCCCGCTGCGACTCAAACAACCCCCATTTGACTCTCACCCCTCTCCCGGCTATACTATCTTCAACAACCCACTGCACGGGGAGCCCGGAGAGCCGGGCTGAGAGGCAGGGCCGGGGCACGACCCCCACTCCCTGCGACCCGCGAACCTGACCCGGGTAATGCCGGCGGAGGAATTGCTGCCTGTCTCGACCCCCAGCCTCTGCCAGCCCCGGCGGAGGCTTATGATTTGCGAGCAGTCATCTTTGCCAACGGCGACATCCCCGACCTGGAAGCCGCCCGCGCCCAACTCCAGCCCACCGACCTGCTGCTGGCCGCCGATGGCGGCGGGCGGCACTGCCTCGCCCTCGGCCTGACCCCCGCCGCGGTCATCGGCGACATGGACTCGCTTTCTGAAATCGAGTTAGCCCAGTTACAGGCCAGCGGCGCCGAAATCCTGCGCCACTCGCCCCGCAAGGATGAAACCGACCTCGAACTGGCCCTGCTGCACGCCCGCGACCACCGCGCCGACCACGCCCTCGTCCTCGGCGGGCTGGGCAGCCGCTGGGATATGAGCATCGCCAACCTGCTGCTGGCCGCCTATGACAAACTGACCGGGCTGGAGGTCACCTACTGGCAGGCCGGCCAGCGCCTGTTCCTCATCCGCGGCGAAGCCAAATTGCCCGGACAACCCGGCGCGACCGTCTCGCTCATCCCGCTGGCCGGCCCGGCGCATGGCATCACCACCACCGGCCTCGAATACCCCCTGAACAGCGAAACCCTGCCCTTCGGCAGCACGCGCGGCTTGAGCAACGTTCTGCACGCCAGCCCGGCCCGTGTCACCCTGACTGCCGGTTTGCTATTGTGCGTCATTGATGAAAGTCACCCGCGCCACTGACCACTCACTTCCCACCGGAGAACCCTGTATGCGAAAAAACTTCTTACTTCTAATTTGCACCCTCGCCCTGGCGGCCTGCGCCGCCCCACCTGCCCCGACGGGCGCGCCGCGCACCCTGACCGTCATGACCCATGACTCCTTCGCCATCTCGGATGCAACCGTGGCCGCCTTTGAGGCCGCCCACAACGCCGAGGTCGTGTTCCTCAAAGCCGGCGACACCGGTACCGCACTCAACAAAGCCCTGCTCGCCGGACAGCCCTATGCAGATGTCTTCTACGGCGTGGACAATACGTTTTTGAGCCGCGCCCTGGATGAACACCTCTTTGAACCCTATCAATCGCCCCTGCTGGCCGACATCCCCGACGAATTTAAACTCGACCCGGCCCACGGCGCCCTGCCGGTGGACTATGGCGATGTGTGCGTGAATGCCGACCTGGCCTGGTTTGAAGCCCAGGGCCTGCCCCTGCCCGCCAGCCTGGATGACTTGCTTGAGCCCCAATACGCGAATTTACTCGTCGTCCAGAACCCGGCGACTTCCTCACCCGGGCTGGCCTTTCTGCTGGCCACCATCGGCCAGTATGGCGCAGAGGGCTACCTGGACTACTGGCGCGCCCTGACCGCCAACGGCGTGCTGGTGGTCAATGACTGGGAAAGCGCCTACTACACCGAGTTCAGCCGCTGGGGCGGGACGCGCCCGCTGGTCGTCTCCTACGCCTCCAGCCCGCCCTTTGAAGTGCTGTTCGCCGAGGAGCCGCTCGCCGAGCCGCCCACCGCCGCCCTCGTGGCCGATGGCGCCTGCTTCCGCCAGATTGAGTTCGTCGGCATCCTGCGCGGCGCCCCCAACCGCGCCCTCGCCGAAGCCTGGATTGATTTCATGCTTTCGCCCCAGTTTCAGGAAGACATCCCCCTGAACATGTTCGTCTTCCCGGTGAATATCCATGCCGCCCTCGACCCGGCCTTTGAGCAGTTTCTGGCCGTCCCGGCCCAGCCGGCTTTTGTCAGCCCGGCCGACATCGCCGCCCACCGCGAAGAATGGATTGAAGCCTGGCGCGCAGTCGTCCTGCGCTAAAATCCGCTACCCCGAAAAAGAGGTTGCCATGCCCAAGCACAGTTCCCGCCCCCACATGCCCGGCTACGGCATCATGCCCGCCGAGGAAGGTGCCGGCCTGCTGCCCTACGCCTGGGCCGAAGAACGGCTGGCCGCCGCCCACAATTACTGGGTGTGCACCGTCACGCCCTCCGGCCAGCCCCACGCTGCCCCGGTCTGGGGCGTGTGGCATGTCGGCGCGTTTTACTTCGGCACCGGCGAGTCTTCGCGCAAGGGCCGCAATCTTGCCGCTAACCCGCAGGCCGTCCTGCATCTCGAAAGCGGCGATGAAGTCGTCATCATCGAGGGAATCGTCGAACCCGTCTCCGACCCGGCCCTGCTGGCCGTGCTGGATAAAGCCTACCAGGCCAAGTACAAAGTGCCTTTTCATTTGGCCATGTGCCTGCGGCCACACACGGCCTTTGCCTGGCGCGAGCAGGATTTCCCCGGCAGCGCCACCCGCTTTGACCTGGGCGGGGAGTAACGCCACCCGCCAGTGAAGAGCCGCTTCCGCTTTCCGCTTCTCTGGCTGCTGCCGCTGGCCTTCCTCGGCCTGTTCTATTTCTATCCACTGGCCAGCATCCTTGCCCTCTCGTTTGGCCGCGCCGACGGCAGCCCGCTGTCGGTGTTTGCCAGCCTGTTCCAATCCGCCAGTCTGCGCGGCGTGCTCGGCTTTACCGTGTGGCAGGCCAGCCTCTCCACCCTGCTGACCCTCGCCCTCGGCCTGCCCGGCGCTTACCTCTTTGCCCGTTACCGCTTCCCTGGGCGGACGTTGCTGCGCGCCTTGAGTGGCGTGCCTTTCGTGCTACCCACCCTGGTGGTGGCGGCCGCTTTCAGCGCCCTGCTGGGGCCGCGCGGCTGGGTCAACCTCGGCCTGATGGCGGTCTTCAATCTGGATGCACCCCCCATTCAATTTCTCAACACCTTCGGCGCCATCCTCACCGCCCATGTCTTCTACAACCTCACCATCGTTCTGCGCCTCGTCGGCGACTTCTGGGCTCGCCTTGACCCGCGCCTGGAGCAGGCCGCCCGCACCCTCGGCGCCGGCCGCGCCGCCGTCTGGCGGCATATCACACTGCCCCTGCTCGCCCCCGCCCTGCTGGCCGCCACCCTGCTGGTCTTTATCTTCAACTTCAGTTCCTTTGGCGTCATCCTCACCCTCGGCGGGCCGCGCTTCGCCACGCTGGAAACCGAAATCTACACCCAGACCGTTGGGCTCTACAACCTGCCCCTGGCGGCCGCCCTGGCCGCCCTGCAACTGGCCGCCACGCTTGCCCTCACTGGCCTGTACACCCACTTAAGCGCCCGCCTCGCCCGTCCACTCTCGCTGCGGCCGCCATCCCATATCCAACGCCCGCTTAATACGCCCCGCCGTCGCCTGCTGGCCGGGCTGGTACTGGCGGCGCTGGCCCTCTTCATCCTCCTGCCGCTCGGTGCGCTGGCAAGCCGTTCTTTCGTGCGCCTGGAACCCGACCGCGGCCAGCGCACCGCCCAGACCGGCTTCTCTCTGGACTACTACCGCGCCCTCAACCAGCGCCAACAGACCTCGGCCTTTGTCGCCCCGCCCGCCACCGCCATCCGCGCCTCGCTGACCTACGCCGCCGCCACGGTCGTGCTGGCGCTGGCGCTGGGTACGCCCGCCGCCTGGGCCCTCGCCCGCCAGCCGCAAGCCTTTTTCAGCCGCCTGCTTGACCCGTTGCTGATGCTGCCGCTCGGCACGTCGGCGGTGACCCTCGGCCTCGGCTTCATCGTCGCCCTGGATACGCCACCGCTGGATTTGCGCGCCTCGCCTCTGCTCATTCCGCTCGCCCACGCGCTAGTCGCTTTCCCCTTCGTGGTGCGCAGCCTGACCCCCGCCCTGCGCAGCATCCGCCCGCGATTGCGCCAGGCCGCCGCCGTGCTGGGCGCTTCGCCGCGCCAGGTCGCCCTTTTCATTGACCTGCCGCTGGTCGCCCGCTCCCTGCTGGTGGGCGCGACGTTTGCCTTCGCCATTTCGCTCGGCGAGTTCGGCGCCACCGCCCTCATCGCCCGGCCGGACTTCCCCACCCTGCCGGTCATGATTTACCGCTTCCTCTCCCAGCCCGGCGGCCTGAACTACGGCCAGGCGATGGCCCTCGCCACCCTGCTGATGGTCGTGACTACCGCCGGTATGCTCGGGATTGAACGCCTGCGAGTGAGCGAAGGGGGCGAGTTTTAGGGTATCATTTTCGCTATCGTCACGTTCAGAGCTTGCGAGCGCTTCATCCATCACGCCGTCATGTGCTGGAACCAGCAGGGAAGGAAAATCATGCATACCTCTGCCACCAAGATACGATTTTGGATACTCCTCTTTACCGCCATTTCGCTGGTTGGCTGCCAGGTCGGGCCAGCCGCCAGCCCTACCCCTACTGCCCTCCCGGCGGCCACCAGTACACCCGCCCTAACTGAATCCCAGCAAATCCTTTTGCGGGGCTGGGCCGCCCTTGAACAAGAAGACTGGCAATCCGCCTTTGACCACGCCGAAGAAGCCCTGGCCGACGACGAATCTTTGGCCGAGGCCTACGCCCTGCGCGGCCTCGCACGCCAGCACTTTGATACGCTTGACCTGGTCCTCGCGGATCTGGAATTCGCCTGGGATAATGGCTACACCGATCCCACCCTGCAAACCACCCTCGCCGAGCTTTACCACGCGGAAATCCTGCGTCTGGTAGAGGTGGAAGCCTATAGAAACTGGTTCTCCTATTCCATTACCAACGCTCTGGATGCCGCCCGGGTTCACTACGACAATCTGCTGCGCATCGCGCCTGCCTACCCGGAACTGGCCGCCCTGGATGCCTACCTCGGCCCCACCATCGGCCCTGCAGATTTGCCCCAGCCCGAAGACCCCGTGGCGCTGGATAATTACCACTGGGCTCGCGAACGCCTGGACTTTGGCGACCACCCCGGCGCGCTCCGGCACATTCTGGAAGCCGCCGCCAAAGATGTCGAAAACCCCGCCATCATCTTTCTGTTTGCCGAAATCCTCCACGCCATTGGTGACCCCGAACTGGCCGCCCCCGTCCTGCGTGGCCTGACCAAAGAGTACCCGCTCCTGTTGCCCGCCTGGCGGCTTTACGCCCAATCCGCCATGGAAGCCAACCTGTACTCCCAGGCCCGCCAGGCCATGATTCGCACGCTGCTCTTTGACCCCAATGATGAAACTACCGAAGACAATCTGCGTTGGATGACCACCTTTTCAGACACCTATACCGACCGGCAATTCAAGAAATATGGCTTCGCGCTGATGATGTGGAACCGCACCGGGTTTGCCAATCGCAGTGAAACGGTCACCGCCGAATCCGGTACAGTTTTCGCCGATGACTCCGAAGATACAGCCCTCTTCCATTGGCAGACTCTGTCCGAAGTCCCCGAAAACGAAGCCGAATTCCTGGTGGAAACCATGGACGCATTTGTGGCAGAACAATCCAATATTGAGTTGAAAGCCGAGCCGCTCTTCTACTCTTATATGGAAGTCAATGCCCTGATTCAATTTTACAGCCCCGCCCGAACCGTTCGGAGTGGCGCCCTGGTGGTGTTCACCTGCGAAGACCGCCTGTTTCAAATCAAGTTTGATTTTCGCTTCATGTCGTTTGGCGAGGTTTTCGAATACCTCAACGTCCTGCTGGATACCTTCACTTGCTCGCTCCCGGAATAACACCGCCCCCGCCCACGGGAGGGGCTCTTAACCGGCTCATCACTAACTCCTAACTTGCCATTAAACTCGGCAGGTGGGATTCTGGTAAACTACTCCTGAACAACCCCCTGCGCTTTCAGGAGTACCCCATGCTCAAAACCGACGGCAAGTTCTACATCGGCAAACACCCCGAAACCAAAGACCCGGTCTTCTACGACCCGGACGACCTCACCACCCACGCCGTTGTAGTCGGCATGACCGGCTCCGGCAAAACCGGCCTGTGCATTGGCCTTCTGGAAGAAGCCGCCCTGAATGGCATCCCGGCCCTGATGATAGACCCCAAGGGCGATATCACCAACGCCCTGCTGCACTTCCCCGACCTGCTGCCCACCGATTTTCAACCCTGGGTCAACCCGGATGTCGCCCGCCGCGAAGGCAAAACCATTGAACAGGCCGGAACCGAAGAAGCCGAAAAGTGGCAAAAAGGCCTCGCTGGCGATGGCATTGACAAAGAGCGCCTGCTGGCGCTCAAGAACTCGGCCCACTTTGCCGTTTTCACCCCCGGCTCGGATGCTGGTATCCCGGTCAGCATTCTGGCCTCGCTGGCCGCCCCCGACCTGCCCTGGCAGGGCAATGAAGAAATCCTGCGCGAAAAAATTGGCGGCACAGTTACCGCCCTGCTGGGCCTCGTAGGCCTGGACGACATTGACCCGGTGCGTTCACGCGAACACATCCTGCTGGCCAACATCTTTGAATTCGCCTGGAGTCAGGGCAAGAGCCTCGACCTCGGTGAATTAATCCTCCAGACCCAGACCCCGCCCTTTGAAAAGCTGGGCGTCTTTGAACTCAACACCTTCTTCGCTGAAAAAGACCGCTTCAGCCTCGCCATGCTGCTCAACAACATCCTCGCCGCCCCCGCCTTCCAGACCTGGATCAGCGGCACCCCGCTCGACATCCCCAGCCTGCTCTACGGCGAGGATGGCCGCCCGCGCCACAGCGTGTTCTACCTCGCCCACTTGAGCGACTCGGAGCGCATGTTCTTCATCACCCTCCTGTACTCGGCGGTTGAAACCTGGATGCGCTCACAAAAAGGCGCCACCAACCTGCGCGCCATCGTGTATTTTGATGAAATCTTCGGCTACCTCCCACCCACCGCCAACCCGCCCAGCAAAGGCGTGATGTTGCGCATGCTCAAGCAGGCGCGCGCATTTGGCGTGGGGCAGGTCTTGGTCACTCAGAACCCGGTTGACCTGGATTACAAAGCCATCTCCAATGCCGGCACCTGGCTGATTGGCCGCCTGCAAACCGAGCGCGACAAGGAACGCCTGCTGGACGGCCTGGAAGGCGCGGCGGGCGGCGACCTCGACCGCAAAAATTACGATACGATCCTCTCCAAACTCGGCAAGCGCATGTTCCTGCTCCACAATGTACACGCCAAAGCGCCGGTTGTTTTTGGCACCCGCTGGGCGATGAACTACCTCGCCGGCCCGCTCACCCGCACCCAGATTCCCGCCCTCAACGAGCTGGCCGGTGCAACCAGCCCCAAAACAGCCCGGGCCGCCACCAAAAGCGCCGCCAAAGCCGCCCCGGAATCCACCCCCGACGATACCGCGGCTGTCAAAAGCCCGACCCACACGCCAATTGCCCCCGCCGCGGCGGCCCCCAGCGCCGGCACCGCTACCCGCCCGGCCGTTCCCAGCAGCATCCCGGAATATTTCCTGCCCCACAACCTGACCCTGATGGAAGCCTTTGCCGCCGATGGCGAACCGCTGCCCCAAAACGCACTCGCCCAAGGTCTCATCTACCACCCAGCCCTGCTGGCCCAGGCGGAAATCCGCTATTTTGACCGCAAATACAGCCTCGATACGGTCGAGAAGAAATCGGCCCTCGTCTTTGAGCCTGACCGGCGCGGCGTGGTGCGCTGGGAAGACTACCTGGCCGAACCAGTGGATGCCCGCGGGCTGGAAAGTCGGCCGGCCCCCGAAGCGCGCTTTGACAACCTCGAAGGCGCCATGAACGACGCCAAATTGCTGAAAAGTCTAGAATCTGACTTTGTGGATTGGGCTTTCCGAACCAGCGGTGTCACCGTCATGGGCAATGCCACCCTCAAACTCTATGCCGGCCCCCCCATCGGCGAGGGCCAGTTCCGCAAGCAACTAAGCGATGAAGCTCGCAAGGCGTTGGAAGCCGATAAGAAGAAACTCGAGTCCAGCTACAAGACGAAAATTCAGTCCCTCCAGAAAAAACTGGCCGCCGAAAAACGCGAACTTGCCGAGGACCAGTCAGACCTGCAAGCCCGCAAAATGGAGGCCCTCGGAACGCACGCCGAAAACATCGTCACCCTCTTCACCGGCAGCCGCAGCACCACCCGCCTCTCGCGCTCCTTGAGCAAGCAACGCATGGTCAAGAATGCCGAGGAGGATGTGGAAGAATCCATCGCCGAGATTGACCGCCTCGAAAAAGAACTGGCCGAACTCTCGGATGAAATCGAAGACAAGCTGGATGAAATCGAGGAGAAGTGGGCCAACGCCGCCCGCGAAATTGAAGAAATCTCCGTCAAGCCGCTTAAAAAAGACGTTCTGGTAGAAGTCTTCGGCGTCGCCTGGGTGCCCTACCATCAGGTCGAAGTGCAGGGCAAACTGGTAGAAGTCCCCGGCTACGGCGTAAAGTAACCCCTTTGAGGCTCCCTTGGCAGATACCCCGCTTACCATCCTTGGGCCGGCTGGCGAAACCCTGCCGGTAACCCTCCAGGTCGATAAGCGCCTGCGCAAAACCGCCCGCTGGCAACCCGCCGCTGGCGGCGTATTGTTGCGCCTGCCGCCCCGCTTTCCGCGCCGCGACCTGCCCCGTCTGCTCCAGCAAATCGAACAGCAGGTCCAGCGCGCCAGCCGCAAACGCGCCGGCCGCACGGATGCCGACCTCAAACACCGCGCCGACCAACTCCTCAAAACCGCATTTCAGCAGGACATCCCCTATACCGCCATTCGCTGGGTCGGAAACATGCAGAACCGCCTCGGCTCCTGCACAAACGGCGGCCCGACCGATGGGCACATCCGCATCAGCGAGCGGCTCAAAACCTGGCCGGAGTGGGTCACCGACTACGTCATTGTCCATGAACTCGCCCACCGGCTGCATCCAGACCACAGCCCGGCATTCTGGACTGCCGTTCATGCCGCTTACCCTCGCACGGCTGAAGCCCGTGCCTGGATTAAAGGCTATTTCTTTGCCAAAGGGGCCCCCTACGAAAACGAGGACTGACCCATGAACCTGCCAGACTACCAAACGAAAGTCGCTTACTTCGTCAGCACCTACAACCTGAATGCCCCACCGGCCGCCCGCCTGCTGGACCTGCTCTCTGAACTCGGCGAGGTCGCCAAGGAAACCCTCAAAGCCAGCGACTACGGCAAAGCCCGCTTTGAACCCACCCCGGAATGGGTAGATGAACTCGGCGATGCCTTCTTTTCCATGATTGACCTCGCCAACCAGACCAACGTCAATCTGGAAGCCTGCCTCGAAGCCACCCTTACCAAGTACGCCGCCCGCATGGAAGCCCGGGGCGATGCCGGCTCCGGCCGGTAAGAAGAGCCGGTCTCAACGCATCCAGCCTGCATGGAAGTTCTACGCGGCCCCCTGCTCATCCTGCTGGCCTTCGGCCTGTACGCCGTCGTCCATTCCCTGCTCGCCTCGTTCACTGCCAAGGACTTCGCCGAAACCTTCTTTGGCAGGTCCGGCCGCCGCTACTACCGCCTCTTTTTCAACATCTTCGGCACGCTCACTCTGTTGCCAGTCCTCGCCCTGCCGGTGCTGCTGCCAGACACTCCGCTGTACACTATCCCCGCCCCGTGGCTGCTTCTCACTCTTATTATTCAGGCGCTGGCAGTCCTGCTGCTGCTCTACAGCGTCATCCAGACTGGCGCGCTGGACTTTCTGGGCTTTTCACAGGCGCTCGCCCTGCCCACCCAGGACACGCTCAACACAGGTGGCCTGTACCGCCATGTTCGCCATCCGCTCTACACCTTCAGCATGCTCTTCCTGTGGCTTACGCCGGTGATGACCGCCAACCTCGCCGCCCTCTATCTGGCCATCAGCCTGTATTTCTATCTTGGCGCCCTGTTTGAAGAACGCAAACTCATCCGCATCTTCGGCAAGGACTATCTCGACTACCGCGCCCGCACCCCAATGCTCCTGCCGCGCCTCTGGCCGCGCCGCTAACACCCCTTTTCATTACATGACAACTTCATAGCAGGGCTTGCGCCCGGCAGGAACTGTGCTAAAATTTAGTACAAGTGTTCTAATTATAACTGTGCGAAACTTCGCAATTTTTCGCACCCGCGTTACGACTATTGGAGTTGACATGTCGGAGTACAGCGCAACTTACCCCACCCAACCCTACCCCGGCCCACGCCGCAATCGGTTGGAATCGGCACCTTTGTTGTTGGAAAACGCCCTGGCACAATTCATGCCGCTCCCGCCGCTGCAAATGCTGCTCGGCCTGTGTGAGGATGGGCTGCCGCTGCTCTTTGACCTTTCCGAGCCGGATTCAGGCGCGCTGCTCTTTCTGGCAGATTCCGACCTGGTCAACGCCGTGGCCATTAAAGCCACTCTGGCCGCGGCCTGCCGCATGAATTACCCGGAAGCCTTGAGCCTTAGCCTGATTTCTCCCCGCCCGCGCTATTACGCCTCGCTGGAGTATGAACCGCACCTCAAACTCAACTTTCATTCCCAGTCGGCCGAGGCCGGCATCCTTATCGAAGAGTTTTGTAATCTGGCCGAGGAACGGGGCCAGGGCGAGAGCCGCCACCCGGTGCAAATCCTGGCCCTCGACGGGCTGGATACCATCCTGACCGACATGAGTCCGGACCACCAGGCGCTGTTGGCCTGGCTGGCGGAGAACGGGCCGCTGGTGGGCATCTGGGTCTTTGCCGGCCTTTGCAGCGCCGGGGCGGGCGCGATTGACCCGGCCTGGCTGGAGCTCTTCCCCACCCGACTGCTCGGCCCACTACAGACCTCCCCGGCCAGCCTGCCCATCGGGTCGCGTTTGGCCCGCCACCTGGCCAGTCTTGAAGGCGGTTTCGCAGCGGTGGTGCTGGTGGAAACCCAGGCCCTTGGTTTGCGTCTCGCCCTGGCCGAAACGCAGGATGCCAGCCTGCTCGACTTCCAGCCCCGCCCCTGGACTCCCCTGGACGAAGCGCTCAGTCACTTCCCCGAAGTCTAGCTCTTACGGAGGTACTCCATGCACACCGGAATGCTGTGGTTTGATAATGACCCCAAGACCGAACTTCCCGCCAAGATTCAACGCGCCGCCGACTATTACCGCAAGAAGTACGGCAAGACCCCCAACCTGTGCCTCGTGAACCCGCGCATGTTACCTGCCGAGAAAGCCAAGGCCGGCCGGGTGGAATTGCGCCCCAGCCCGGTTATTCTGCCCAACCATCTCTGGCTGGGCGTGGATAACGGTCAGGACTAAATTTAGCCAAATTAAAACGGCGGCCATTGAGGCCGCCGTTTTTCGTTTCACTGAAATTGCCCGACTACTCGCCCGCTGCCAGCATCACCCGCACCAATTCTTCCAGATACAACTCGGCCAGCGCCGGGCTGTAGATGATCAATACATTCTCATCATTGGTTTCGCTGGCCGCCCGGCTGAAATTGTACGAGCCAGTAATCACCACTTCCCCATCGATGATGATGACCTTGTGGTGCATATCCCCGGCGATTCCATCCAGCCGCACATCAATCCCGGCTTCCCGAAATAATTCCAGTTCGCTGCCGGAATTGTCGGATTGGGTGGTTTCCATCACGCCCGCCACTTCTACGCCGCGCTCATGCGCCAGCACTACCGCCGCCCCAATCGGATTGCTGGTGAATGAAAATGTCAGAAAATACACGCTTTCCTGGGCCTGATTGATGAGTTCTACGATACGTGCTTCGGTTTCATCGTCCGGCGAGAAATAATTCTCTATCTGCACTCCGTTCAGGCTCACCGCCGGGTTGGGCGTATCTTCGCGTACCGAGGCATCTCCAAACAAATCCAGCACGAACATCTCTTCAAACTCGTGGGTGTAGTTCTCGGCCAGTCGGGTGGATTGGATTTGCAGTAGATTGTTGTTGCCGCGGTAGGCGCTGCCAATCGTAAAATTCATCGAGCCGGTCCACACCTCATAGCCGTCAATCACCACGAACTTGTGGTGCATGAGCCCTTCGCGCCGGTCTCCCAGCACCGGAATCCCGGCCTGAATCAATTCCTGAAATTCTGCCCGTTCCAGGTTGTCGCTTTCGGCCACCACCCGCACCTGCACCCCGCGCCGGTGGGCGGCCAGCAGCGCGTCGCGGATGCTCCACAGGTTGAGGTCATAGATGGCCACATCCACCGTCAGCCGCGCCGCATCAATCGCCGCCGCCAGCCGTTCATCAATCCCGCCCCGGTTGCTGTTGGTTGGCGTGGTGAAGTACACCTGAATGGAATCCGAGGAACCCGCCGAAGCGGTCGCCACCGGCAGGGTGGTACTGACATCCGGCAACTCTGGCGCGACGGGCGCGCCACAACCTGCCAGCACGGCCAGCGCCAGCAGCCCTAACAGGATACGCCGGGCCAACCGGCTACTGCAGCGCATCAATGATCCGGTAGTACTGCGCCACAAACGGCAGGTAGAGTTTGTCCCAGCGGGTGAAGAAGAACCGCGGATGCGGGATATCCTGAAACGGGCTGCCGCTTTGCTGGCCGGTAAAAATCCGGCCCATTTCGTAGCCCAGGTATGACGCAATCGAAACGCCGTGTCCGCCATAGCCGTAGGCATACCACATGCCCTTTTCACGCCCGATGTGCGGCATCAGGTCATAGGTCACACCCAGCTTGCCGGTCCATGAGTGCGTCAGCGGCACGCCCGCCAGTTGCGGGTAGACCTCCAGCAGGCGGCGTTCCAGCCGCCGGGCGCTCTCTTCCAGCCCGAGGCTGGTGCTCAAATTGTTGCGCCCGCCGAACACCATCCGGCCATCCGGACTAACCCGGAAATAATTCAGGTACTGCTTGCTGTCATAGAACATACGCCCCTTGGGGCTTAGCTCTTTTTGCAGGGCTTCCGGCAGCGGCTCGGTGGCAATGATGTACGACCCCACCGGCATGATGCCGCTGCGGGCCTTCGGGGCGATGTCCGGCGTGGTGTAGCCGTTGGTCGCCAGCAGCACTTCCTTGGCGCGCAGTTCGCCGCGCGGCGTGGTCAGGCGGTAGCCTTCGGCCGTGCGCCGGATGCGGGTGACACCCGCGTTCTCCACCAGCCGCGCCCCGCGCTGGCCCGCCGCCCGCGCCAGCCCAAAGACATAGCGCGCCGGGTCCAGCCCGCCGGAGGTCTCATTCGCCAGCCCGCCGTAATAGGCCGCGCTGCCGATTTCATTTTTCAATTCATCCCGGCCAATCAACTCTGGCGAATCGTCGCCCATGTTTTCTTTCAGCCATTTTTGATGACCGCGAAAATGCTCAAAATGGGCCGGCTTGTAAGCCAGAGCCACATGCCCGCGCCGCGCCCAGCCGCAGTCAATTTTCTCTTCGGCAATCACCCGGTCCACATGGTCAATCGCATCCAGTGACCAGTTCCAGAACCAGCGCGCCTTTTCCATGCCATAGCGTCTGGCCATCGCCTTGATCGGCGCTTTCAGGCCCGGCGTCAGCATCCCGCCATTGCGGCTGCTGGCTCCGTACCCGATGAACTCGCGCTCCAGCACGGTCACATCGCCGCCCTGCCCGGCTACCACCCGCGCCGCGTGTAGGCCGGTGTAGCCGCTGCCGATGATCGCTAAATCAGTTTGCTCCGGCAACTCTGCCAGCGGCAGGTCAGCCGGGCGGAGGGTGAGGTCAGTCCACAGCGGGGTGAGTTTCATGGTTGGATTCCAATCGAATAGAAGAACGGTAGGTCAACCTACGGCAGCACCCACAACTCCGGCTCACCGAGGTCGAGGATGAATTCCACCTTGCGCAACTGGTCCTTGCGCAACGCCTCAATCCCCACAATCACATACTCGGCCACCGGCCGGGCATCCTCCGGCCGCAGCGTCACCGGCAGGAAACTTGCCGCCGGCCCGGCTTTCAACCCGATCGGCGTTTGCAGCCAGCCAATCGCCAGATCCACCAGTTCATCCACGCCGCAACTCCAGGCCGGGATAATGAACTGGCGCGGGGCATCCCAGAAACGCTCGGCATCGCCATCTTTGCCCAGCAGGTTGCGCGAAGTGCGGTCCAGCGCCACCTTACCCTGCGCCACCCACACCGGGCGGCCCGTGCCTTTGATGCCGTCTGCAAAATGAAAGGCGAACTTCGTCAGCCCGTTGGTTTCATCCAGCAGCAGGCCGGTCTGGCAGGTGGCGCACACCCAGGCGACTTCGTCCGGCTGGGCCGGTACGGGCGTATTGCATTGCAAACAGCGCAACGCCAGCAAAGCGGGTTGTTCACTCATCGGGTTTCCTCCACCGCTCGGCGCACCCCGCCCTCGCGCAGCACCTTGCGGCTGCGTTTCACGTTGCGGTGCCCGTGAAATTCATAGTGTTCGCCATAACGGAAGGCCCGGTAGCCGCCGGCCATCAGCCCCAGGCCGACCACCACCGCCCCGCCCGCTACAATCAGCATCCCGCCCGAATCTTCATCCGAGGAGGTAAACGCGATATAGGTCGCCAGCGAGCCGCCATCCACCGCCAGCAGCGCCCCGGAGGCCATGCCCGCCACCAGCGCAATCGAACGGAACAGCGTGCTGCCTGGCGCCTTGCCATACAGCACCTTGCCATCCACGCCGTCCACCACCACCTGAAATGAGCGCCCGCGGTACAGGTAGCGCACCACCCACAGCGGGTAATACACCAGCCCGAAGCGTTCACGCGTCGTGCGAGTAAACACCTGCGACACCCGGTCCAGGTCGGCCAGGCTGCGCACCCGCTGGTCAAAGTCCTGCTTGGCCTTCGCCTGGGCCTCACCCGCCACGCCCACCGGCTCAAACACCATCCCGGCGTTGTGCATGCCCTCCCAGTTCACCGGCGCCAGCGTCCGCCCGGCCAGCGAAATGCGCTCGACCCCGAACTCGCCCACGTCCAGCGCCGCCCCGGTCCAGTCCATCTCCTGGGCGATTTTGATTTCGCGCGCTTCATAGCGCTTGTTATCGCCCGAACCGACCTGTTCTTCGCCGAAGGCCCAGCCCAGCACCCGCGCCCACGAGGCCCAGAACGGCAGGTAGGCCAAGAAAGTCTCCTGCACTTCGGCCACTTTGGCGGCGTTGCGCGCCACCTGCATTTTGCCGCTCAAGAAACCGCGCATGGCGGTTTCGGCCGCCGCGCGGTCGGTCTTCAATTCCACCTGGTAGCGGCGCAGGCCGCGCGCCCCCTGCACCAGACTGCGCAAATCGCAATACGGGCAAATGACAATCGCCTGCCCTTCCGGGATTTGAATCATCCCGGCGCAGTTCGGGCAGGCCAATCCGTGGGTTGCCTGTTCACTCATCGTCACTATACCTTTTGGGAGACATAAGCCGCCAGCGCCATCAAGCCCAGCGCCGCCGGAATACCCAGCACGCTGCACACTGCAAAGCCAATCATCGTGCCGCCATCGTCAAAGAAGCCGCCCAGCACCGGGAAGGTCGCCAGGCACAGGAAGGTCGCCGCCGCCAGCCCGCCCACCAGTTGGTAGGGCGCCTCGGCCTTTTCGGGGAAGATGTTGGCCAGGGTCTTGCCGCTGGCCGCGTCCACCACCGCCGTGTACGTCCGGCCATTGAAGTCGTACTTGAAAGTAAACAGCGGCACATGCACCAGGGCACTCTCGACCACATTCTGCTTGACCGCCGGGCTTTGCTGGGCCGCCCACTCCAATGCCGCATTCAGCGGCACGCTGGGAGCGTGGGACTGGGCATCCAGCCGGTCTTCATACTTGCGCAGGTCGCCGGGCGGCAGTTGCAGGTGCGAGACTTCGGTCACCGCCGTGGCCGCCGCCGGTTCGAGCAGGATGCGTTCCTTGCCGCCGGCATCCTGCTGGCGGAAGAACCACAACGGGAAGTACTCGAAGGCCACTTCAGTAACCTGCGATTTTTTGTCCAGGTCCTTAACCGTCTGGTTACCGGACATCCAGCGCGCCAGCGCCGCCCGCGCTTTTGATTCATCCAGTGTGGGCGCCACATACCAGTGGAACACCACTTTGCTTTTATCGAGGTAAACGGTGGAGGCGCAGAACGGGCAGGTCAGAAACAACTGGCCCTGGTCGGGCTTGAGGTTGCCCCCGCATTGGGTACACTGAAACCGGGTGGTGGGTTGTGCGTCGCTCATGCCGCTATTATAAACTGCCGCCGCCCTGCCCTCCGGTATAATTCGCGCATTGTCCGCAAAGGAGCGCCACCCGCATGACCTCCCAGCCCAAAACCCACGCCATCACCATCGCCGGCCTGCGCCGCGACCTGCCCCTGTTTGAAGTCGCCCCCGGCGTCACCATCGCCATCCTCAACATCCTCGGCGATACCGAGCTGGTCCAGGCCGCCGCCGCCGAGCTGGCCGGCCGCCTGCCCGCCGCCGAGTATGACGTCATCGTCACCGCCGAGGCCAAGAGCATCCCGCTGGCGCATGCTCTTTCGGTCGCAGCGGGCAAGCCCTACATCGTGCTGCGCAAAACTTACAAGCCCTACATGGGCGCCGCCCTCTCGGCCGAGACCGTCAGCATCACCACCGGCGCGCCCCAAACCCTCTATCTGGATGAAAAAGACCTCGCCGCCGTACACGGCCGCCGGGTGGCGCTGGTGGATGATGTCGTCAGTACCGGCTCAACTCAGAAGGGCATGCGGGCCGTGATGGACAAAGCCGCTGCCACCGTAACGCTGGAAGCCGCCATCCTCACCGAAGGCGACCCGGCCCAGTGGCAGCATTGCATCGCCCTCGGCCACCTGCCGGTCTGGACGGATTAGACCGCGAATGAACCTCCCCCTGCCAGACCTGCGCGCCCCGCTGCTCAACGCCGCCGGCTTCCTCGGCTTCGTGCCAGACCCGCGCGGCCCCATCCCGCTGGAGATGCTCGGCGCCTTCATCACCAACCCCATCAGCCGCGGCCCGCGCCGCCCGGCCCGCGCCCCGCTGGCCCAAACCGGCCCCGGCACGGCCCTGCTGCACAGCGGCCTGCCCAACCCCGGCCTGCGCGCCGCCCTCAAACGCTACGCCGCCGCCTGGGGGCGCGCCCCGCTGCCCATCATCGTCCACCTGCTGGTCGAATCCCCGGCCGAAGCCGAAAGCCTGACCCGCGCCCTCGAAGGCCGCGAAAACATTCTGGCGGTCGAACTCGGCCTGCCCGAAGATCTGGAAGAACGCGTCGCTGGCCAATTCATCACCGCCGCCCTTGGCGAACTGCCAGTCATTGCCCGCATATCCCCCGCCGCCCAGAACCTCGCCCCGGCCCTCGTGGCCGCCGGATCCAGCGCCATCAGCCTCGGGCCGCTGCCCGGCGCCGCGCTGTCCGGCAACGCCCCCCAGCGCGGCCGCCTGATTGGGCCGGGGCTGTTCCCGGCCACCCTCGCCGCCACCACCCGCCTGGCCGGGCTGGGCGTGCCGCTCATCGCCAGCGGCGGCGTGTACCAGCCGCAGCAGGTACAAACCCTGCTGGCCGCCGGGGCGCAAGCCGTCCAGTTGGATGGCCTCCTGTGGCGCGGCCTCGGCCCGGAGTGGCAGGCCGCGCCCGCCACCTAAGGCAAATGCGGGATATGAAATTGAGGCGCGGTTGGGTTGCCCTTAAACCGCGTTTTCACTTTTTCATAGCCTATGTCGCTAAAAGGACAACTTGCCAGACAGATCGCACAGCCAAAATTCTGGTTGAAATAATCCCGGCAGTCGTCATGGTCAATGCACTGCATCCCACCATCGCCCCGAGGACGCGGCTGGTCATAAATCGCCTTTACCGGGCAGGCGCGGATACATTTCTTGCACATTGCGCAAAAATCCCGCACCCAGTAGTGCTCATTTTCGGTTTGAATTGGCAGGTTGGTGATATTGGTGTAAATCGTGTTAATGCGGAGGCGCACACCTTCTCCGGGGGTAATCAATAACCCGTGGTACCCAATTGCGCCCAGGCCAGCTAATTCAGCCAGATGGGTGTAGTCCGTCAGGCCGCCCAAGGCAGTGCCCGGATAGGCCGCAAAGCCACTTCGGCGCATAAACCGGGCCATTTTGTTGCCAACGCGTGCCAGATTGCCATAGCCTTTTGCCACTTCCCGGAAAGCCTCAAAGCTGGGCGCGGTGGACATATTTTCCTTATCCATCTCAACTGTGATGACCACAGCATATGGATATGGGATTCCCTTGTCCTTGAAGATCGCGTTGTTTGGTACTTTCACATATTTGATATCCACCGCTCCGGCATTTCGAGCCAGTGTTTCTAATTGCTCAAAAAACTCAGGTTCGGCGGTCGACCTTCTGGGTTGAAATTTACCGTCGTACATCCTGGCGCTTTGGCGCATCTGTACTTGGAGCGGCAACATGATTGGCAAAACTGATGCGATTTGTCTGACAGTTAATTTGGACATATACATGTCAGAAAATGTTAAGTTCTTGCTGTCAAAGGGGGTGCGGGGTTTCGATGTTTCAGCCGGCTTCACCAATGTCTGAAAGTTTTCCAACTCTCTGTCAAATTGAGCCAGTAATTTATCCAAAGATGGTTTCTTGCTGGATCCTTTGGGCATCAAAGTTTCAAAAATTCGATTGACAATGGTCATTTGTTTTTCTTCCCAGGAGCGCTATTTATGTTAGTGTGCACTTACAATAAATATAGCACAGTCTTTTTTGCAAGTCAACACTAACATATGATAAGATGCTTTTTGAGACTGATTTGTTTTCCCAGGAGCTGCAGAATGCCAAAAGTCTTGGATGACGAAAAAATATTTGTGGCAGTGATGGAAGTTATCGTAGCGCGCGGCTATTCCGGCGCCACCACCAAGCAATTGGCTGAAGCCGCCGGTATGAGTGAAGTGACACTGTTCAGGAAGTATGAAAACAAACTACAACTGGTAAAAAAGACCATTGCCGCCATTATTGAACAGAGCAGCTTCAATGCCTCTACGGCATACACTGGGAATATTCAGGCTGATTTACTGCGCATCTTACAGGCCTATGAAGAGTCGGTCATCTTACACGGGCGCTTTTTTCTCGCATTATTCTCGGAAGTTTCAAAGCACCCGGAGCTAATCGATTCGTTCGACCAGCCGATCGGGCTTTTTTACTCCATTGGTCAACTTTTGGCCCGTTATCAGGCCGAGGGTATCCTGATACAAGAGCATCCCTTGCACACAACGGCTTCTTTACTTGGGCCCATCATTTATGGTGAGTTCATGCGCAGCACAATTCCCGCTTTCGAAGTCCCCCCATTGAATTTAGAAAATCACGTTCAAAATTTTCTGCGTGGGCGCTACCAGAGATAATGGCCGCACCAGTGATTTTCCCGGCCGCGCCAATCCCTTCGTTTCCGGTCTAAAATTCCTGCCCCGCCACGCTCGGGTGCACCCACTCAAACTCATTCTCTACAATCGAATGCTTTACCAGGTTGCCCTCGGCATCCAGCGGCAGCGCAAAGCCCTGCGGGCGGGCCACCTCTTCCAGACTCACCGGCCGCTTGCGCCCACGCCACCCGGCAATTTCCTCCTCGGTCAACGGCTTGAAATACAGCCCCGCACTCGGCGGCTGGTACAGGCCATAGCGCTTGTTGCCGCGAATACGGGCCTGCGTGCCATGCGGGTTGGTGTACAGCGTCAGGCTGGCCGGGATGTCCAGCAAACAGCGCTCCAGCTTTAGACCGGAGCGGTCATAGTTTTCCAGCATCAGCGTTTCGGCCCCGCCGCTGGTATCCTGGGTCGAGAAGCCCGCCCGCGTGGCCGCAAATGGCCCCAGTTGCTTCCACACGCTCAAGCGCGTGATGCCATTGGCCGCCGAAGGCGTGATGCCGTGCGAATGCCCTGCCAGCGAGAACAGCCGCGTGGCCTGCCCCGCCAGCCTGAAAGTCCGGGGCGGTTGCACCAGCCCCCGCCAGCCGCCGGGGAAAATCCGCGCCAGCCGCTTGCGCCGCTGGCCGTCCAGCACAATCGAGCCAATCTGTGGGTGCGCCGCTGCAATCTTCAAAGTCTCCGGCAGCCAGGCATCCGTGCGAATAAACTGGATGTCATCCGTCAGCGCCAGCAGGTACTCGCCCGTAGCACGCTCCACCAGGATGTTCTGGGCGGTCACGAACTCGGTCGTCGGTTTGCGTTCCGGTTGCAGCACCAGCTCATCAATAAAGTCCAGCCCGCGCAGGTAGTCCTGCAGACCCTCCTCCACCGAGGCGTTGTCCACCACCACCCATTGCGCCGGCACGCCCCCCAGACTCAACCGCAATGATTCAATCAACGCCCGCAAAAAGTGCAGGCGGTTGCAACTGATGATTCCAATCGTCAGGCTCGGCAGGGCGGTCATGCGGCTACAGTCCGTACACCTTCTTCATCCAGTCCATCGTCAGGCGCATGCCATCTTCCATGGAGTAGGTGATTTTGTGGTCCAGGTCGCGCACGCTCTTGGAGACATCCACTTTCTTGTCGCGGGTGGTCAGCACTTCGGAGTCACGCGCCTCGGCCAGTTTCGGGTCAGCCCCGGTCAGGCGCAGCACAATGTCCGATAGTTCTTCAATCGTGTGGTGCTCAAACCCGCCGATGTTGTACGTCTCGCCGGGGATAAAATTCTCGCTGATGTTCGCCACCGTGCGCACCGTATCGCCCAGATAGGTGGACGTGCGCGAGTGGCCGCGGAAGACCACCCACGGCAGGCCGTTCAGGGCGCAGTACAGGAAGCGGCTGTTCACCGAGCGGTACGGGCTGTAATACTCGCCCGGCCCATAGGTGTTGAACAGCCGCACCACCACGCTCTGCGTGCCATACTGGATGGCCGAGTTGCGAATCTGCATCTCGTTCACCCACTTGCTCATGGCGTAGTCATTCATCTGCTTGATTTCATAGTCGTCCATCACGCTCTCGACCATAATCTCCGGCCAGTCGCCATACACTTCAGACGAAGAGAAATGAATCAGCCGGAAGCCGTGCTGTTCCTGCAAGCGGATGATGTTCTTGGTGCCAATCGCATTCGTACGCCACAGCGTCTCATAGAAATCTTCGCCATTCCAGCGCCCGAACTCGGCCGCGCAATGGTAGATATAGTCAAACGGCCCCAGTTCTTCAATCACCCGCTCAATCTGGCGGTATTCACTCACATCGCAGCGGGCATACTGCGGCTTTTCCACATCCGTCCGCAGGCTGAACCCGACTTCGTCGGCCTGGTGCATCAGGTCGCACGAAATCACATCATGGCCGCGGCCGCGCAGTTCCTGCACCAGCCCGGCCCCCACCGTCCCAACCCCACCTGTTACCAAAATCCGCATACTTGCACCTCGTTTGAACTAAATCAGATACCCAAATTGTAACGGACGCGCCGCGCCCCGGCTAATCCAGATAGCCCAGGTCGCGCAAACGCTCCTGCATCACACTTAATTCTTCGGCGCTGACCGCCGCCCGGCCTTCACCCAGCAGGGCCGTCTGCCGCCCCACGCCGGAGTCATTGCGCGCCGGTAAAATCTCTTTCCGCCGCGTGGCAAACAGGCTCTCCCCGGAACGTTCCCTGAACGGGTCGGCCACTCCCAGCAAATCGGTAATCGCCGGGCGGATGTCCACAATCCCCGCCGGCGTAGTCACCCGCACTCCGGCCTGCACATAGGCCGGGCCGCTCACAATCAATGGGATTCGCATCAGTTCCGGGGTGGGCTCCAGGCTGTGGCCCAGCCGCCCATGTTCACCCAGCAATTCGCCGTGGTCTGCCAGAATGAAGAAGACCGTGTTTTCAGCCTGCCCCCGCTCTTCAAGCATCCCCATAAAGCGCCCTACCTGCGTATCCACATAGTTCAAGCAACGGTCGTAATTCCAGCGCAACAAATCAATATCCGCCGGGGTCAGGTCATCACTGTAGGTCCAGGCCTGACTGATACCATCTGCCATGGCCTGCTCGGCCGCCGGGCGATGCCGCAAATCGCCATTGAAATTACTTTGAGGTTCAAACCCAAAACGCTCGCGCTGCTCCGGGTGCGGCAGGTAAGGGTCATGGCAGTCCATCACATTCATAAACAGGAAGAACGGCTGCTCCTGCTCGCCCGCCCGCCGGGTTGCCGCATCCGCCAGGTCAAACAACCGGCCCGCCCGGAAGTACACCGCCTGGCGGTTGGAATTCTTATTCACAAGTCCGTACTCAGCCAGTTGCGCGACGCATTCTTTATCTGCCAGATAACCATCCAGTAACTGGCGTTCGGCAAATTCATCAAAGCCTTCATAGGGCTGGAGCGTCTCCGGCGAGACCAGAAAATTGGCGCTGATGCCGGCCGTGGTATACCCCAACTCGCGCAGCAACTTCAACAACGAGTGCTGGCTGTGTTCATAACCAGCCACATGCTTCACCAGCCCCAGCTTGCGCCCCAGCTGGCGCGCCAGAAAGCGCGCCCGCTCGGCCAGGTTGGCGCGTGCCAGCCAGGCCCGGCCTTCCCAATCTGCCTGCCCGCTTAACAGCGCAAAGTGCGCCAGCGGCGAGGCCGTATCTACCGTGGTCGCGTTTTCAAATTGCAGGCCCTGGCGAGCCAGCGCATCAATGGTCGGCGTGGTCGGGCGGTAATAGCCATAACAGGAGAAATGGTCATAGCGCGCCGCATCAATCACCAGCACAACGATGTTCGGGCGGCCGGATTTAACCAGCAAACTGGAAGGGTTGGACAAGTTCATAGAAAGCCGACATCCTGAAACATAACCTGCGAATTATACCTTTTTAAATCAGCCCTTTTCCAGCCAGAGGGTCATCGGTCCGTCGTTGTGAATCTCCACCTGCATCTCGGCCCCAAAGACCCCCATCTGCACCGGCAGGCCCTGCTCAGCCAGCAGCTCCGCAAAGCGGCGCACCAGCGGCTCGGCCACCTCCGGCAAAGCCGCCCCGGTAAACGAGGGCCGCCGTCCCTTCTGGGCATCCGCATACAGCGTAAACTGCGAGACCACCAGCGCCGCCCCGCCTACATCCAGCACGCTTAGATTCGTCTTACCTTCGGCATCCGCAAAAATCCGCAGGTTGGCGGCTTTCTCGGCCAGCCACTCGGCCTGGGCTTCGCCATCCCCCTGCCCAACCCCCACCAGAATCACCAGCCCGCGCCCAATCTCGGCCACCGCCCGGCCAGCCACGCTCACCTTGCCCGCCGAAACGCGCTGCACCAGGAGCCGCATCTGGCTAGCCCTGTTTCTTTTCGCGCTTCTCCACCTTGCGGCGGATGCGATTCCACACCCCGGAAAGTCCCATGGCTTTCTTCATGGCGTACAACGTCTGCTGGGTCTCGGCCCGCGCTTTCTCGGTGCCGTTCACCAGAATCTCTTCAATCAGGCCGCTTTCCTCAAACTGCGCCCGCCGTTCGTGCATCGGCGCCAGTACCGCATTGATCGCCGCCACCAGCTTTTCCTTCACTTCCACATCGCCCACTTTTCCGGCCCGGTAACGGGTTTTGAGGTCTTCCACTTCGGCCTTGTTCGTATTAAAGGCATCGTGGTACTCAAACACCGGGTTGCCCTCTACCGTACCGGGAATATCCGCCCGCACCCGGTTGGGGTCGGTGTACATGCTCATGACCTTCTTTTCCACTTCTTTCGGCCCATCGCTCAGGAAGATGGCATTGTTGAGGCTCTTGCTCATCTTGGACTGGCCGTCGGTACCCACCAGGGTCGGAATTTCACCCACCAGCCCATCCGGCTCCGGCAGGGTCTCGCCATACATATGGTTAAAACGCCGAGCGATTTCACGCGTAATTTCCACATGGGCGATATTGTCCTTGCCCACCGGCACCAGGTCGCCGCGCACGCATAAAATATCAGCCGCCTGCAGCACCGGGTAGCCCAGCAACGCCAGCGGCATTTCGATGTTCGCATCCCGCGCCATATCCTTCAGGCTTGGCAGGCGTTCCAGCCGTGCCACGGTTACCAGGCTCTGAAACAGCGTGTACATTTCATGGATTTCCGGGATGCCCGACTGCATGTAAAAGGTCACTTTTTCCGGTTCCAGCCCGGCTGCAATCTGGTCCAGCACCATGTCATGCGCATTCTTGTCAATGTCGGCGATATGCTGCGGTTCGTTCTTGGTGGTCAGCATGTGCAGGTCAGCCACCAGGATGTACGTCTCGTACTTGTCCTGCAACTTAACCCGGTTATAAATCGAGCCCACCAGATGGCCGAGGTGCATTTTGCCGGTTGGGCGGTCGCCGGTCAGCAGGCGTTTCTTTTCGCTCATCAGTTTTCTTCCAGATACGCTTTCAATAGATTCAGCAGTTCGCCCGGTTCGGCATGCCGCCGGGTTTCCTTTTTGCTGTACAGCAAGTTGCCATTCACGCTGAATTCAAACAGCCCGCCCGTTGCGGGGACCAGCGTGAAGCGCGCAATCTGCGGCTCCAGCGATTTTTGAGAGAGGATTTGCGTCAGCGCGCTCACGGCACGCGGGGTGTATCCTCATTCATGGCAGTAAATCAGCTCGATTTCAAGCATTTCAACGACTCCTGCAGTGAGGTCAATATAGTTGCTGCGGCCTTTAATCGCCAGCCGCCGTATAATTAAACTATGCCAACGCCATTTTATCACCTTAGCCTGGCCGAGGAACTACTCGCCCACCCAGACCTGCCCCCGGCCGCCGCCCAGCTGCTGCGCGCCGAGCGCCCCGCGTTCCTGCTGGGTAACACCGCCCCGGATGTGCAGGTCGTCTCCGGCCAGCGGCGCGAACTCACCCACTTCTTCCAGGTGCCGCCCCGCAACGACACCCTGCCCACCACCCGCCTGCTGAACGAATTTCCCTCGCTCGCCGCCGCCGGGCTGGCTCCCGCCCAGGCCGCATTTATGGCCGGCTACCTCTGCCACCTGCTGGCCGACTTCCGCTGGGTCACCACCCTCTTCCTGCCCGTCTTTGGCGTGGAGGCCGGCTGGGGCACCTTCCCCCACCGGCTGTACATTCACAACATCGTCCGCACCTGGCTGGACGAAGAAGTGCTGGCCGCCCTGCCCCCGGATACCGGCGACTGCCTGGCCGCTGCCCAGCCTGCCCGCTGGCTGCCCTTCGTGGAAGATTTCTTCCTGCGCGAATGGCGCGACTATGTCGCCATCCAGCTCCAACCCGGCGCCCAGAGTGAAACTGTTACTGTCTTTGCCCGCCGCCAGGGCCTCAACCCCCAGGAGTTCTTTGACCTGCTACGCTCGCCCGAACGCATGCAAATCGAAGTCTTTACCCACCTTGCCCCGCAGGACTTGATAGAATACCGGCAGGCGCTGGTGGCCGAAAGCCTGCCTCTGCTTGCTCACTACCTGGCCGCCGAGATACATTTGCCATGAAAACCTACGAACATTCCACCTTCAAGGAAATCACCAACACCATGCTGGCCCGCCACCCGCTCGCCAGCCTCAAGAAAAGCCTGCCGGAACTCAAGGAGGCCTTTAATGAGCGCCTGGGCGATGAATATGTATTACTGATTAACTTCCCCCTCGGCGATACCGGCATCCACATCCCCCTGACCCTCTCCGGGCCAGCCGGCCTGCAAATCCTCAACCCGATTGACCTGCGCGGCTCCTACCGCGCTCGCGAGAACGAATGGCTGGCCTATAACATAGACCGCAACACCTTCCTGCCGGAGCGTGTCAACCTCGTGGCGCGCACCATATCCTACGCCCAGGCCGTCCGCAAATTTCTGGATGAACAAAAATTGCAGGTTTCAGTCATCGAGCCGGTCATGCTCTTTCTGGACCCCACCATCACCGTCGATACCGCCCGGCCCAGTGCCCGGGTGCTTATTTGGGGCGGCCTGCGCCACTACGCCCGCAACCTCTCCAACGCCCATGTCATTCTCAACACCGAACAACTCTTCAACATCAACCGCGCCCTGGCGCGTGGCAGCAGTTCCGCCACCGGCGCCTCACCCACCCGCCCGCGGCCAGCCACTGGCAGCCTTGACCCCAAAACCGCACCCCGCCCGGCTCGCAGCCGCGGCCGCCGGGTAGTGATGCTCGTGCTGTCCATCATCCTCTTCATGGCCGTGGCCGCCGCCATCGTCACCCTCTACGCCCCCTGATTGAACCAAAAGGCCGCCGCGTGTCTCCAACCCCCTACCTGTCCATCATCATTCCGGCCTACAACGAGGAAGCCCGCCTCGCCGACACCCTCCAGGAAATCGCCGCCTTTCTAACCAGCCAGCCTTACACCGCCGAAGTGCTGGTGGTGGAAAACGGCAGCCGCGACCGCACCCTGGCCATCGCCCGGGAGTTTGCCGCCCGCCACCCGGGCTTCCGCGCCCTGCACCGCCCCCAGCCCGGCAAGGGCGGCGCGGTACGGGCCGGCATGCTGGTCGCCCGCGGCCAGTACCGCTTCATGTGCGATGCCGACCGCTCCATGCCCATCGCTGAACTGCCGCGCTTCCTGCCGCCCCATTTTGATGCTCCGATTGTGATTGGCTCACGCGAAGCCCACGGCGCCCGCCGTTTCAACGAACCCCAGTTTCGCCACCTCGGCGGCCGCGCCATCAACCTGATGATCCGCCTGCTGGCTTTGCCCGGCTTGCAGGATACCCAATGCGGCTACAAACTCTTCCGCGCCGATGCCGCCCAAAGCCTTTTCTGCCGCCAGACGCTGACCGGCTGGTCATTTGATGTGGAAATCCTCTACCTCGCCCGCCAGCGCGGCTTCGCCATCGCCGAACTGCCCATCCCGTGGGAATTTGCCGAATTAAGCCACGTCCAACCGGTGCGGGATGCCCTGCGCCTGTTCCGCGACCTGCTCACCCTGCGCCTGAATGCCCTCCGGGGGCGCTATGACCCGCACCCGCTTTGACCGCCGCCTGATTCCGCCTGCCCCCACACTCGAATTTGAACAGGCTCTGTGGCTGGGTGGGCTGCAAAACCTGGCCGGCATAGACGAAGCCGGCCGCGGCGCGCTGGCCGGCCCGGTCAGCGCCGCCGCCGTCATCCTCCCGCCCGATAGTTCCCTGCTTTTCACCCTGCAAGGCGTGCGCGACTCCAAAGAAATGACCGCCCGCGCCCGCAGCCATTGGGCGACTGAAATCAAAACCGCCGCCCGCGCCTGGGGCGTGGGCTTTGCCAGCCCGCAGGAAATTGACGACATCGGCATCCTGCCCGCCACCCGACTGGCCGCCATGCGCGCCCTCGCCCAACTACGTCCCGCCCCCCAGCACCTCCTGCTGGATGTGCTCAACCTACCCGGCGCCGGCCTGCCGGAAACCCCGCTGGTCAAAGGCGATGCCCGCTGCCTCTCGATTGCCTGCGCCTCGGTGCTGGCCAAGACCGCCCGCGATGAACACCTGCGCACCCTGGATAGCCAGCACCCCGGTTACCGCTGGGCCGCCAACAAAGGCTACGGCACCACCGCCCACCGCCGAGCCATCCTGCGCCTCGGCTACACCGAACACCACCGCCGCACCTTTGCCCTCAAACCACCCCCGGAAGCCGAGGAACCCGCTTGAAGCCCGCCCACCTGCTGCTGGCCCTGGCAGCCGCCCTCCTTGCCAGTTGCACCCCGGCTGTTACACCCGCCGCCCCGGCCGTCCCCACCGCCGCCCTCACCCCTGCCCCGCGTCTCACCCCCTCGCCAGCCCCCAGCCCTACCCCTGCGCTGGAACCCACTCCCTGGGCCGCCGCTGACCGCCCCCGCTACATTCTGGATGTGGAAATCGATTACCCCGCCGCCCAACTGGCCGTTTCCCAAACCCTCATTTTCACCAACCCCAGCCCCACCACCCTGCATCAACTTCCGCTGGTGGTCGCCGCCCGCTGGGTGGATGCCTTTGAACTGCATGCCCTGCGCATTAACGGCCAGCCAAGCGAAGGTTATGCCTTTGCCCAGGGGGTCATGACCATCGCCCTGCCCGAAGCGCTCGCCTCGGCCGCCGCCCTGCACCTGGAACTCGATTACACCCTTACCCTGCCCAGCGCCCCCGGCGTGTTGAGCGTCTCTCCCCGCCAGTTGCACCTCGCCAACTGGTATCCCTACCTGCCACCCTATGACTCTGAAGCCGGCTGGCTTATCCACCCGCCCGGCCTGGTGGGTGAGCATCTG
This sequence comes from Anaerolineales bacterium, assembly GCA_024710875.1. Classification (GTDB taxonomy): domain Bacteria; phylum Chloroflexota; class Anaerolineae; order Anaerolineales; family UBA11579; genus SCUK01. The sequence continues at coordinate 28,718 of JANJTX010000112.1, forward strand.
GTCTTTGACCCGGCCGATTTTGAAGTCACCCTGCGCACCGCCGACCCCACCCTGGTGCTGATGGCCCCCGGCGTTGCCTCCGCTCTACCGGACGGCGCACATTACTCCCTACTCAATGCCCGCGCCTTCATTTGGTCGGTCGGGCCGGAATTTGTACGGCTCGAAACCCTCGCCGGGGATACACCGGTGCGCGCCTACGTCTACCCGGAGCACACCGCCGCCGGTGAAGCCGCCCTGCAGGCGGTGGCGGGCTCCCTGACCCTCTACGCCGAACTATTCGGCCCCTACCATTACGACAGCCTGACCTTCGTGGAAGCCTCCTTCGCCGATGGCCTTGAATCGGACGCCTTCTTCTTTCTGGATCGCAACTACTTTGCCACCTATGATGGCACCGTCCGCAACTACCTGACTGCCATCGCCGTGCATGAGACCGCCCACCAGTGGTGGTACAGCCAGGTCGGCAACAACCCGGCCCTCGAACCCTGGCTGGATGAAGCCCTGTGTACCTTCAGCGAGTTGCTCTTTTACGAACGCCTGCACCCCAGCCAGGTAGAGTGGTGGTGGCAGTTCCGTATCGACCGCTTCAACCTCGAAGGCGCGGTCGACCGCAGTATTTACGACCAGGCCGAGTTCCTGCCCTATGTCAAGGCGGTCTATTTTCGCGGGACGCGCTTCCTCAACGATGTCCGCAAACTGACCGGCGAGCGCGCCCTGCTGGCCGCCCTGCGCGACTATGCCGAGCAGTACAACGGCCAGCTCGCCACCGCCGAGGATTTTTTCGCCATCCTCGCCGAGCACAGCCCCGCCGACCTCACCAACCTGCGCGCTTACTACTTCAAAACCGCCCCCTGATGTGCTTTTCCCCACCGCCTACCACCTTGTAGCCTAGCCCCCCTTCGATTTCACTCAGGGCAGGCCTGTGGCGTCGCCCTGATTCCATTCCACGCGGTATGGGCGAGGCATGCCTCGCCCATGACGTGCTATTCCCCCCGGGTTGTATAGTCCGATAGTCCCGCTCTCCGACCCTTCCATAACGCCGCCAGCGACTCATCGTTTAACACTATGGAGAAAGCCATGACCAACTTTACTGTTACCTTCTGGGGCGTACGCGGCAGCCGCCCGACTCCCGTCTTCTCACACTTTCGCTACGGCGGCAACACCGCCTGCATTGAAATCAACGCCGCCGGGCACACCCTGATTCTGGATGCCGGCAGCGGCATCGCCGAGCTAAGCCACGCCCTCATCCAGCGCGCCCGCCTCGATAACGCGCCGGTACAGGCCACCATCCTTTTCAGTCATCTGCACCACGACCATACCGAGGGCCTGCCCTTCTTCTTCCCGGCCTTTAACCCCCGCAACCGCATCAACCTCTATGGCCCGGACCTCACCGGCGACGGCTTCCCGCACGACATCAGCACCATCATGGCCCCGCCCCACTTTCCGCTGGAACTGAAAAACCTGCACGGCATCACCGGCGTGCAGGACTTTCTGCCCGGCCACACCCTGCTGCTCGGTGGCGGCCTGCCCGCACCGCTGCTGCGCCCGGCCGCTGCCCCCAGTATCCCCCGTCAGGAAGACATGCTGGCCGTCTCCGCCCTGCGCTCGCGCGAACATCCCAACGACATCCTCTACTATCGCATCGCCTACCGTGGCCGCTCGCTGGTGTATGCCAGCGACCGCGAGCCCGACCCACTGCGCGGCGCGGATGAATTCGCCCGCTTTGCCCGCCAAACCGACCTGCTCATCCATGATGCCCAGTACACCGAAGCGCATTACTTCGGCCTGCAACCGGATACCCCCGCCACCAAAGGCTGGGGGCACTCCTATACCAAACTGGCCTGCAAGGCCGCCCTCGCCGCCGAAGCCCGGCAGCTGATTCTCACCCATTATGACCCGCTCTACGACGATGCCACCGTGGATGAAATCGGCCGCCGCGCCCAGAACTGGTTCGGCAACACCGTCCTCGCCTACGAGGGCCTGCGGGTAGAATTAATGCCCCAGCCCGCCCCGCCCCGCGAAAAACCCGCCGCTCACCCGGCCGATGTGGAAACCAACCCGGATTGGCTCTTTCTCGAACCCGAAACCAAACCCAGCCACCCGCCCACAGAATAAAATCAATCGCCGGTATCTTCGGATACCGGCGGCTTCTCTGATTTCAGATGTAGTCTAGCCCGTCTTCGACTTTGCTCATGGCAGGCTTGTGGGCGTCGCCATTCATCCAGGACAGGCGGTAGGGGCGAGGCATGCCTCGCCCTTTCATTGTTCTGCTCTCTGTTTCAGCGGCGATCCCCTAAAAACCCTCCAGCCGCGAGAAATCCGCCACGCCCTCGGCCAGCGCCGCCACCCGCTGCAACAACCCCAGCCGGTTGGCCTTCACCGCGGCATCTTCATCCATCACCAGCACCTTCTCGAAGAAAGTCGTAATCGCCGGAACCAGCGGCATAAACGCCGCAAAGAAATCTGCCATCGAACCCGCGGCCCGCGGCGCCCCTTCGGCAGTTTGCAGCGCGGCGTACAAATCCTGCTCGGCGGGCTCGGCCAATAAGGCCGATTTGACCTCAAAAGTTTCTTTTAAATCGCGCGTAATGCGCACACAGCGGGCGTAGGCCGCCAGGGTAATGTCCCAATCCGGCTTCGCCACCCATTCTTCCAGCGCCGCTGCCGCCCGCGCCGCCCCCAGCGGGTTGCGACCCTGCGCCGCCAGCACGGCTTCGACCACATCATAGCGGCGGCCCTGCTCCAGCAAGACGTTGCGCAGTCGCTCGCTGACAAACGCCAGCGCCTCGGCCTGGCTTTCCGGGCTAGCTGGCACGGGCAGGCGCGCCGCTGCCGCCGCCAGCCCCGCCCCCACATCAAACGCCATTTCCCAGCCCAGCAGGGACTGGATCAGCCCCAGCGTCGTGCGCCGCAGGCCAAACGGGTCCTTCGAGCCGCTCGGCCCCAGCCCCACGGCAAACAACCCGGCCAGGCTATCCAGCCGGTCGGCCAGGCCCACTGCCAGCCCGGGCTTGCCGCTGGGGGTCGCATCCCCGGCGTTGCGCGGCAGGTAGTGTTCGCGAATAGCCTGCGCCACTTCCGGACTTTCGCCGGCCTTGAGCGCATATTGTTCGCCCATCACACCCTGCAGGCTGGTCATCTCCACCACCATGCTCGTCATCAGGTCGGCCTTGCACAATTCGGCCGCCCGCCGGGCGGTTGCGGCTTCCGCCGCCGTCAGGCCCAGCGGCCCGGCCAGGTCAGATACCAGGGCCGTAATCCGCTCGGTCTTGTCCAGCATCGAGCCCAGTTGGGTCTGAAAGGTCAGGCTCGCCAGTTTCGGCGCATAGGCCGCCAGCGGCTGCTTCAAATCTTTGTTGACGAAGAAAGCCGCATCCGCGAAGCGGGCGCGCACCACCGCCGCGTTACCTTGCCCTACCAATTCAGCATCCTTCTCGCCATTGGCAATCGTCACAAAAGCATTCACCAGCGCCCCGTTCTTATAGATGGGGAAATAGCGCTGGTGCTTCTTCATCACCGAGACCAGCACCTCGCGCGGCAGGGCCAGATGTTCTTCCTCAAAATGCCCCAGCAGGGCGTTTGGCGCTTCCACCAGATGCATCACTTCATCCAGCAAGCCGCTATCTTCCAGCGCTTCGCCGCCCGCCTGTTTCGCCAGCCGCTGCACGTCCGTCCAGATTTTCGCCCGCCGTTCGGCCGGGTCAAGCAGGATGCCTTCGGCCGCCATGGCCTTGAAATACGCCGCCGCGTTTTTAACGGCCACCTGCGGCTTCTGGCTGGCGCGTAAGCCGCGCGTTTCGGCCCCGGCCACCAGCCCGGCATAGGCAAACGGCACCGGCTGTTCGCCGTGCAACGCCAGCAGCCAGCGGATCGGGCGGTTGAAAGCCACATTGGTGAAATTCCAGCGGATGGCGCGCTCGGCTTTCAGGGCGGCCACCAACCCGGGCAGGGCTTCGGCCAGCGCTTCGGCCGCCGGGCGGCCTTTGCTGAACACCTTGGCCACCACATACTTGCCGCCGTCCACTTCTTCCACCGTCAGGTCATTGACGCTCAAGCCCTTGCCTTTGGCAAAACCTTCGGCGGCTTTGGTCGGCTGGCCGAGGCTGTCATAGGCCCGGTCGGCCGGCGGCCCTTTGTGGATTTCCTCGCGGTCGCTCTGGCGCGCCGCCAAATCCTTGACGAGAATCACCAGCCGCCGCGGCGTGCCCAATACCGTTACCTCACCATGCGCCAGGTGCAGACCCGCCAGCAGCGCCGGTACCGCCTCTTTCAGTTGCGCCAGGTAGGCTTCCAGGTCAGCCGGGGGCAGTTCTTCCGTCCCGATTTCCAGCAGGAAGTCGGCCGCTTTCTCCAGCGGCTTCACCGCCTTCACCGCGGCCGCGGCCTGGGCCGCCACCGCCGCCAGCCGGGCGGCTTTGTCTTCCGGTTCCGCCAGCCAGGGGTATTCCAGTTGCTGGCGCTGCTCCACATAGGCGGTGGCGATGTTCCGTGCCAGCACCCGCATGTCCTTAAACAGGGCCTGGCGTTCGGTTACGCCCACCGCCCCGCGCGTATCCATGATATTGAAGGTGTGCGAGAGTTTGAGCAGGTTATCGTAGGCTGGCAACACCAGCCCTTTTTCCAGCGCCGCCTCGGCTTCGGCCTTGTGCAGGGCGTAAATCTGGCGTTGGCGTTCCACATCCGCCACGTCAAAGTAATACGTGCTCTGTTCCTGTTCGGCCGCCAGATTCAGGTCGCCAAAGGTGCGCTCTGTATTCCATTGGATATTCTGAAAGCCGCGCACGCCCTGCAACGGGGCCGCAATCCGGTCCAGCCCGTAAGTGATTTCCACCGCCACCGGATCCAGTTCAATTTGCCCCGCCTGCTGGAAATAGGTGTACTGGGTGATTTCCAGCCCATCCAGCCACACTTCCCAGCCCAGCCCCCACGCTCCTAGCGCCGGGCTTTCCCAGTTGTCTTCCACAAAACGGATATCATGCTTGCGGGTGTCAATCCCTATCGCTTCCAGCGAACCGAGATACAACTCCTGCGGGTTGCCGGGGTCCGGCTTGAGAATCAGCTGGTACTGGTAGTGGGTTTGCAGGCGGTTGGGGTTCTCGCCAAAGCGGCCATCGTCCGGCCGCACCGAGGGCTCCACATAGCCCACCTTCCACGGTTCCGGCCCCAGCACCCGCAAAAAAGTCGCCGGGTTATACGTCCCCGCCCCGACCTGCTGGTAATACGGCTGCCAGATTAAGCAGCCCTGCGCCGCCCAGTAGTCATGCAGGGCGGCGATCATGTCCTGAAAATTAAGCGCCTGGGTCATAGGTCTGTTCTTCTCACTCGTTGGATTTATTCCATCATCCGGTACTTCAGTTACCAGTTACCAATTGCTGTTTTTTATTCTTTTTCACCAACGCCCCATTATAAGGCAAAGCCACACGCCTGTATAATGAGCGCATGTCTATGCTCAAAGTCCTGTACGACGGCTGGCCCTTGATGGCCGCGCCGGATAGCCCCGCCAGCCTGCACCTGCTGGAATTGCTCGCCGCCCAACCTGCCGGCATCGCCCCCGCCCTGGCCCTGCCGGATGCTCCACCCGCCGATTTGCCGGCCGGGTTGGAAATCCACGTCCGGCACACTCCCCTCACCCCAACCGGCGCCCGCCGCTGGCTGCAACGGGCTTTACCAGACTTTCAACGCCAATCGCAGGCCGCCCTGCTGCACACCACCCAGAGCGCCGCGCCCCTGCTCGCCGCCGGTCCGGTGGTCATCAGCCCCTGCGGCTTTGGCCCGGAGGAACGCCCGCCCAGCGGGTTCAGCGCCCGCCTCGGCGCCGCTCTCGGCGCGGGCGGTTTCAGCCGCGCCCACATCCTCTGGCCGAACGATACGACCCCGCCCGCCACCATTCAACCCGCCCGGTCGCTCTCTCCCGCCGTTCCAGCCGTCTTTCACCCACCCCATAAAGGCCAGCGCCCCCCCTTTGACCTGCCCGAGGATTACATCCTCTGCCACGTCCCCGCCGCCCCGGCCATGCTGGACCGCGTCTTGAGCGCCTGGTCCTGGGCGCACGGCCCGCTGGGCGCCGACTCGCCCCTCGTCCTGCTGGGGCTGGATGCCTACGGCCGCGCCTACGCTGAAACCATCCTGAAATCCGAGGACATGGAAAGCAGCGTACGCGTATTGCCGCCCACCGCCCCCGCCGAAGCCGCCGCCGTGTACCGGGGTTGTAGCGCCCTCTTTCACCCCGCCGGCCCCGGCGGCTGGTGCAGCCCGGTGCGGCTGGCCCTGGCCTGTAGCAAGCCGGTCATCGGCCCCAACCGGCCAGACCTCGCCGAGCTGGTCGGCCCGGCCGGTTTCCTTATCGAAGAGAACGATGCCCGCCACCTCGGGGGCGGCGTGATTGCCGTGCTAGTCAAAGACGCCGTGCGCCGCGAGTTGGAAGAAAAAGCCGCCGCCCGCGCCGCCCTCTGGCAGCCGACCGCCTTCGCCCAAGCGCTGGCCGGGGTCTATCTGTCATTGGTCTAAGAAGCTGTTTAATAGGTTCAGTGCGTTATCTCAATCGGGAACTGGAGTGGATTTGACGCGTAGAGAGGACCAGCAGGCCTGCCCTGAGCGTGCCGAAGGGTCGCCCCTACTTTTTTAGACACAATTTCAAGGACTTCCAGACACTCTCCAAAAAGACAAAAAAACCCCACGAAATCAGTGGCGATCTAAT
>JANJTX010000165.1 GCA_024710875.1 Anaerolineales bacterium
AGGCTCACCCGCCGACCCCAACCGCCTGTACGCCTCGCAATCCAGCGACTGGTTCGGGCAGGTCATTCACCGCTCGGATGATGGCGGCGAAACCTGGCAAACGATGGGCAATGAATTCCTGTATCAGGGCGATACCGGTACGCACGCCTGGTATGACGGCACGCCCCACCCGTGGGAGTTCAAGCGCGTCTGGCATCTCGAACCCTCACCCGCCGACCCGGACACCGTGTACGCCGGGGTGGAAGATGCGGCCATCTTCAAATCCACTGATGCAGGCCAAACCTGGCAGGAACTGCCCGGCCTGCGCGGCCACGGCACCGGCCCGAACTGGCAGCCCGGGGCCGGCGGCTTGTGCCTGCACACCATTCTGATTGACCCGGTCAACCCGGAGCGCATCTTTGTGGCGATTTCGGCGGCCGGCGCTTTCCGCACGGATGATGGCGGCCAGACCTGGAAGCCCATCACCCGCGGCCTGATGTCCAACTTCCTGCCCGACCCGGGCGCTGAAATCGGCCATTGTGTGCATCGCATCGCCCAGCACCCGGCCCGACCGGAAACGCTGTTTATGCAGAAGCACTGGGATGTGATGCGCAGCGATGATGCCGGCGAAAACTGGTATGAAATCAGCGGCAACCTGCCGAGCGACTTCGGCTTTGTGGTGGATGTGCATGCCCACGACCCGAACACGGTGTACGTCATTCCGATTAAGAGCGATTCTGAACACTACCCGCCGGAAGGCAAACTGCGGGTGTACCGCAGCCGCAATGGCGGCAACGAGTGGGAAGCCCTGACCAAAGGCCTGCCGCAACAGGACTGTTATGTGAACATCCTGCGGGATGCGATGGCGGTAGACAAGATGGACCCCTGCGGCGTGTACTTTGGCACGACCGGCGGGCAGGTGTACGCCTCGGCAAATAGCGGCGATAGCTGGGAAGCCATCGTGCGCGACCTGCCGGCGGTGCTTTCGGTTGAGGTGCAAACCCTGCCATGATTCGAGTCAGACTGCCGGCCCACCTGCGCACACTGGCAAAGGTGGATGGCGAAGTAACGCTGGAACTCGCCGGCCCGGCTACCGCGGCGGCGGTGCTGGATGCACTGGAAGCGCGCTACCCGGCCCTGCGCGGCACGCTGCGCGACTATGCCAGCGGCCAGCGGCGGGCGTATGTGCGCTTCTTCGCCTGCGCCGAGGACATCTCGCTCCAACCGCTGGACACCCCCCTGCCGGAAGCCGTGGCCGAAGGCCGCGAGCCGTTTCTGGTGGTGGGCGCGATTGCGGGGGGCTAGATACAGCTTTTTCAAAATACGAAAATCGCCCGCGCAACGCGGGCGATTTTGATTTATTAAAGCAAGAACGGACTAACTGTAGCGCGCCTTGATATTCGGTACGAGGTACTCGGCAAACGAACGTTCCTGGGTGTAGTCGGGCGCCCAACCCCAGTCCTTGCGGGCCTTGTGATCATCGGTATCCACCGGCCATGAATCGACGATGCCCTGGCGTTTGAGGTGCGGGGCATAAGTTACTTCGGACTGGGGGAAGTGGCGGGCGACTTCGTCGCGGAACTGCTCGGCAGTCAGGCTGAAGGCAGTGACGTTATAGACGCGCTGGGTCAGGCTTTCGGCCGGGGCGGCCGCCAGCCCAATCAGGGCCTTGATGGCATCCGGCATCGCCATGAAGGGGATGGCGCTATCCGGCCGAACGAAGCAGGCGTAGGGCTGGGCCTGGGCGGCGGCGTGCAGCATCTCCGGGCCGTAGTCGCTGGTGCCGCCGGAGGGCACGGTAAAGGCCGAAATGAGGCCGGGGAAACGCACACTGCGGAAGTCCAGCATGACCGGCTTTTCTTCGGCCAGTTGCTTGAAATGCTCGCTGTAATAGATGCCGAGTCGCTCGCAGTACAGTTTGTTGGCCCCGTACATGGTGGTCGGGTAGTTCCACTCCCATTCTTTTACTTTGGGGTGGGCGGCCTTGGTGGGCAGGTCCGGCATCCCATAGGCGGCAATGCTGCTGGGGAAGATGAACTGGACCGGCTGCTGGCGGAACTCGGACTGCTCGGCGGCGATGTCCAGCAGCAGCAGCGTGCCTTCGACATTGACGCGATGAGCGAGGGCCGGGCTGAACTCGGCGCGGGTGGAAAGCAGGGCCGCCAGATGGATAATCTGGTCAAACTCGTACTGGCTGACCAACTGCTCCAGCAGCGGCTTATCGGTAATGCTACCCTTGATGTGCGTGACCTTGCTGCGGCGGGCTTCGTCCATGTCCTGCAGGTCAAGGGTCAGAATAGGCGCGCCGCCCTGCTCGGTGAGGTGGTCAATCAGGGCGTGGCCGATTTCGCCACAGGCGCCAGTGATGAGGGTGACTTTTTTGCGCATGGAGGTCTCCATCAGGGGTTAGCTGAATTGTAACAAGGTATGGCCTGATTACAGCATGCAGGGGCGCAGCATGCTACGCCCCTGCATCTCGTCAATAGCTGGGTGAGTTAGAACAACCCTACAATCCGGCCGGTTTCGAGGTCCAGGTCTATATCATAGTAGGCCGGGCGGGTGGGCAGGCCGGGCATGGTGCTCATCTTGCCCAGCAGCGGGTACAGGAAGCCCGCCCCGACCGAGGCGCGGATATCGCGAATCGGCACAGTGAAGCCTTTGGGGACACCCTTCAGGTTCGGGTCGTGGCTGATGCTTAAGTGAGTCTTGGCCATGCACATCGGCAGTTTGTCAAAACCGAGGCGGGTGTAATCGGCGATTTTTTCTTCGGCTTCAGGCGAGTAGGTTACGCCATCGGCGCCGTAGATTTCCTTGCAGATAGTCTCGATTTTTTCCTTGATGGTGGTGGATTCAAGATCATACAGGAACTTGAAGTCGCTGGGCTGTTCGGCGGCTTTCACCACCGCTTCGGCCAGGGCGGCCGCGCCCGCGCCGCCGTGCATCCAGTGTTTGCTGACGACCGAGTCTTCGGCGCCGGCTTCGATGGCCGCCGCCCGCACCATCTCCAGCTCGGCGGGGGTGTCATCCTTGAAGGCGTTCACCGCTACCACCACCGGGATGCCAAACTTACGGGCATTTTTGATGTGGGCTTCCATATTGCCGAGGCCGGCTTTGAGCAGGTCGAGGTTCTCATCGGTGTAGGCCGGGTCAAGCGGGGCGCCGGCGGTCACCTTGGGGCCACCGCCGTGCATCTTGAGGGCGCGGATGGTGGCGACCAGCACAACGACATTCGGGATCAGGCCGGAGGTGCGGCACTTGATATCGAAGAATTTTTCCATGCCGATGTCGGCGCCAAAGCCGGATTCGGTCACGACATAGTCGGCCAGTTTCAGGGCAATCTGGTCGGCGATGATGCTGCTGTTGCCGTGGGCGATGTTGGCAAACGGGCCAGCATGTACAAAGGCCGGGGTGCCTTCCAGAGTTTGCATGAGGGTGGGCTTGATGGCGTCCTTCATCAGTACGGTCAGTGCGCCAGCCACGCCGAGGTCTTCGGCGGTTACGGCCTCGCCGCTGCGGCTGGTGCCGATGACGATGCGGCCGAAGCGTTCGCGCATATCAGCCAGACTGGTGGTCAGGGCCAGGATGGCCATAATTTCAGAGGCCACGGTGATGTCAAAGCCGGTTTCACGCTCCATGCCCTTTTCTTCCGGGCCGCGCCCCACGGTAATGCCGCGCAGGAAGCGGTCATTAACATCTACCACGCGCCGCCAGGTGATGTTGTCCGGGTCAATATCGAGGCGGACAAAGCGGCTGGCTTCGGCTTCGGTGAGGTCATCCGGGTTGGTTTTGTTAATGCCCAGTTTCTTGAGGCGGCGCAGCATGGAAGGCGAGAAATGGCGCTGGCCCTGTTTGTCGGGCGGGCACAAGCGGCGGAAGAGCGCATCATCGCTTTGCTGGGCTTCGTGCATCATGCGGGCATCCAGCGCGGCGGCCATCAGGTTGTTGGCAGCCGTGATGGCGTGCAGGTCACCGGTGAGGTGCAGGTTGAACTCTTCCATGGGGATAACCTGGCTATAAACGCCGCCGGCCGCGCCGCCCTTGATGCCGAAGGTCGGGCCCTGGCTGGGCTGGCGAATGCAGGTGAATACCCGCTTGCCGAGGTGGGCGCCCAACGCCTGGCTCAACCCGACGGTGGTGGTAGTTTTGCCTTCGCCCAGCGGGGTGGGCGTGATGGCGGTGACATCAACATACTTGCCATTGGGCAGGTCTTTGAGACGGTCCAGCACCGAGAGGCGGATTTTGGCTTTGGTCTCGCCATAGAATTCGATTTCTTCCGGCAGCAAGCCGACTTCTTCGGCGACCTGCTGGATGGGCTTCATCTTCGCCGCCTGGGCGATTTCAATATCGGATGGAACCGGGTTGAGCAGGTCGAGCTTTATCGGTTCGAACGGTCGCAGCGAAGGCCGCTTGACAGAGTCGGGCATGGGTTTCCTCCAGAATTTGGATTTGTACAGTCGTATTATCGCCGCGTACCGGCCAGCGGGCAAGGGACGGGTGACCGCGCCGCAGCGGGACGAGTGTCAGGGGAGGCAATGGGGATATGCCAGAAGTTAAACTATAATCATGCATTCGTGAAAGGAGCGGGACATGGGATCTTCAGGGCAAAAAATCTTTGTGATTTTCATTGTGTTGTTTTTTGTTGGCAGCTTTTGCGGATTTCTTGGAGTTGGGGGAGGTTACACCACCTGGGCGATGCGCTCCGTTTTTCATCGCCAGGAACTGCTTCAGGAATATTATGCCCCGCAACAAACAGCCTGGGCTAACCGCTCTGCTACTGCACAGGTCATCGCCACACTGGACGCCACCCGCTACCCGGAGTGGGAGCCGACTGCAGTTCTGGCAGATAGCGCGAATTGGCCTGTCGTGACTGACTCTTTTATTACAGCCTATGATGAGCTCTGGAACCTGGAGCATCGAGACACCAAACTTGTGCGAGTGACCCCCCATTTGGTCGGGGAGCAGTTTCAGATTTCACTTTTGGGCCCGGGGTTGTTTGAAGTGGCTGCATTTGCCCCGCGCGTAAACCCCGTTGGCAAACCCCTGTCCGTTCGAGTGGATTGCCAGACGATAGATGGAGACGGTAGTTGTGGGTTGATATTCTGGGCAGCTACAGATGTATGGTGGAATTCTACCGGGCAGCATAAATTTATCCGTCTTACCATTCGCGGCGATGAGTTCCTTATAGAAAACGGGTATAGCAGCCTTGCACTGTATCCGGAGGCCAGCCGGCATATTAACCCGGAAGGAATGAATCAATTACAAGTAATTGCTATGGAGGGGAACTTGTTCTTTTTTATCAATGGGAATTTGGTTGAAACCTATGCCTCGCGATTGCGAAGTGGCCGGGTAGGTATCTACGTGCATTCACCTGCAGATATTGAACGCGGGACCTTCGCGTTTGAAAATTTTGAAATACGGGTGCCCTGATGGAAACACCTCACCCTACATCTGACGCCTCTTTGCCGGCTAAAACTGCACGCAATTGGAATAATATCGCCTTGGGCGCGGGCATCATTGCGGTCGCATGCATCAGCATTATGGCAGGTTGGGTTGGGAGCTATCTTATCTTTGACAAGATTTCTCCAATCAATGAACAGGTCCTTGCGCTTCCAAAAGTCTCGCAGCCCAATCAGGTTGAATGGAGTTCCGCAACGCAGCTCTTAACTATCGTTGAAGACTGGGAAATCTCCTTTGATGAAGATTTCAGTCACGGTGTCCACGGATGGGATACTGGCACATATAGCGGCAGGCTGGTAAGTTCTTTTGCAGAGTTTCATAATGGCTATTACCGAATAGAGGCGGTTGCACACGAGGGCTTCGTTAGCTGGGAACTTCCGGGCGAAACTGCCGGCCTGGACTTTTATCTTGAAGTTACTGGTCGAGTAGCAGATGGTAGTCATGGCCAGTATGGGCTTGTCTTTCATTTTGGCGAAAATGGCTATTACATGTTCGTCATAGATCCGATCCATAAAACGTTTGAGATAAACATGCGAAAGGACAATGCCTGGCAAACAATACAGGATGACTATTTGCCTGAACCTGTTTCGCGAGTATGGAATAAAGTTGCTGTGTTGGCGGTGGAAGGCGTCTTCTACTTTCTGGTCAACGACAGTATCATCTACAGCACACAAGACCACTCCTTGCCACCGGGGGATTTGGGGCTAATCTATAGCCTCGACTACCCGCGCGCTTTTGCGATATTTGAATTTGATGAGTTCATATTGCGGCAACCGCAAAAATAGAACACAGCCTTAAAAAATTGCCCCTTGACACAGAACACCTGTTCGTGTATATTTTTAGCACAAATGAACGAAAAACAAGCGTTCTTTGCAAGGAGTGTGTGAAATGATGATGGCTCGCAAGAAAAAAGGGTTGAGCGAACGCCACCTGAAAATCCTGGAAGTGATGCAGAAGTACCAGGACGAGAACGGCTACCCGCCCTCCATCCGCGAGATTGGGCGGCAGGCCAAGATTTCCTCCACCTCGGTTGTGAATTATTACCTCGACCAACTGGAGGAGGAAAACTACATCGAACGCGACCGCAAAGTCTCGCGCGGCATGCGCCTGCTGAAGACTTCCACCGGGGAAGCCTATGAACTGGGCGATATGGCCGGAAGCAGCAATGGCATTGGCACGATGGTTTCCATCCCAATGGCGGGCCGCATCGGCGCCGGTATCATGGCCCTGCCCTCCTCGGACTTCGCCTACTATGACGAGAGCAGCGGCGTGGAAATCGCCCGCAGCCTGCTGCCGGAAGACACCTCGGACATCTTTGCCGTGGAAGTAGACGGCGAATCGATGATTGATGCCATGATTAACGATGGCGACATCGTGGTCATGCGCCACGCCCAGGAAGCCCGCAATGGCGAAATGGTGGCCGTGCGCCTGCCGGATGACGACACCATGACCCTCAAATACTTCTACAAAGAAGGCAACCGGGTACGCCTGCAACCCGCCAACCCGACCATGGAGCCGATTTACGTGGAAGACTCGCGCGAAGTCGAAATCCAGGGCAAGGTGCTGCTGGTCATCCGCCAGGTCGGAGCCAGTCCCATCTAGCCCCACCCCTGCCAGACGCTACACGCCGCCCTGTTCGCGCCCACTCCTCCGGGCGCGAGCAGGGCGGTTTTTTGTGGTGTAATTCAGTGGTGTCGCGCCCCGGAATCCCCCCCAGCAAACGCCTGTTTGACCTGACCCTCACCCTGCTGGGGAGCGTGGTGGCCCTGCCCCTGATGCTGGTAGTGGCCCTGCTCGTGCGCTGGCGGCACGGCGCGCCAGTGTTGTTTGAGCAGGTGCGGCCGGGGTACCAAGGCCAGCCCTTCACACTTTATAAATTCCGTACGATGACCGAAAAACGCGACGCGGCCGGCAACCTGTTGCCGGATGCCGAGCGGCTGACGGCCCTTGGGCGATTTTTGCGGGCAGCCAGCCTGGATGAACTGCCCGAGTTGTGGAATGTGCTGCGGGGCGAGATGAGCCTGGTGGGGCCGCGCCCGCTGCTGATGCAGTATCTGGAACGCTACACGCCCGAACAGGCGCGCCGAATGGATGTGCTGCCGGGCATTACTGGCTGGGCGCAGGTCAATGGCCGTAATAACCTCTCGTGGGAAAGTAAGTTTGAACTGGATGTCTGGTACGTCGACCACTGGTCGTTGGGGCTGGATGTGAAAATCCTGTTCCTGACGGTCTGGAAGGTCTTGCGGCGAGCCGACATCAACGAACCGGGCAACGCCACCGCCCGCGAGTTTATGGGGACAGGGAAAGACGGCTAAACAGGGAGAAGCATAATCAACATAGATAGCAAAGTCAATAATGTCCATTTGCAAATACCCAATTACAGCCTGACAGCCTTATAATTCCCCAGTTATGCCTGACAACCTCACCCTCTACCGCGGGCTGTACCGCATCCGGCGTTTTGAAGAAACCGTGTTGGACGAGTTCGCCAGTGGCGTGTTCTACGGCACCACCCATACCTACATCGGGCAGGAAGCCAACGCGGTGGGCGTACTGACCCACTTGAAGGCCGGCGATGTAGTCTTCAGTAACCACCGCTGTCACGGCCATTTCATCGCCTATGGCGGCGACCTGGGCGGCCTGTTCGCCGAGCTGATGGGTAAAACCAGCGGGGTGAGCGGCGGGCGGGGCGGCTCGCAGCACATCCACTGGCGCGATTTCTACTCCAACGGCATTCTGGGCAGCACCGCGCCAGCGGCGGCCGGGGCGGCCCTGGCCGAGAAACTCAAGGGCACGGGGGCGGTGGCAATTTGCTTCATCGGGGATGGCACGCTGGGCGAAGGCGTGCTGTATGAGTCGCTCAACATGGCCGCCCTGTGGGGCGCGCCAGTGCTGTATGTGGTGGAAAACAATCGCATCGCCCAGACCACGCCGATTGAACTGGCGCTGGCGGGCAGCATCCCGGCCCGTTTTGAGGCCTTTGGCATCCCGACCCGCGAACTGGACAGCAGCGATGTGCTGGAAATATTGCCCGTAGCGGGCGAGCTATTGAATGACATGCGCGCCACCCCCGGGCCGCGGGCGCTGGTGCTGCACACCTGCCGCTTTGGCCCGCACAGCAAGGGCGATGACACTCGCCCGCCGGAACTGGTCGAGCAGATGCGGGCCGAGCGCGACCCGGTCCGCATTCATGCCAGCCGGTTGGCCGCCAGCGAGCGCACCACCATTGAACAAGAAGTCGCCGATGAAGTTGCGGCGGCCTTTGCGGCGGCCAAAGCCGAACCGATGCCGGAGGGTGCATGACCAGCGTGCTGGACTCCCTCAACGCCGGCTTGCAGCGCGCCTTCGCCCAAGATGAGCGCGTGGTGCTGCTGGGCGAGGATATTCTGGACCCTTACGGCGGGGCGTTCAAAGTCGTTCGCGGCCTCGCCAGCCAATACCCGAGCCGGGTGTTTACCTCGCCAGTCTCCGAAGCCGGGCTAGCGGGCATAGCCGGCGGGCTGGCTCTGCGCGGTCTG
>JANJTX010000183.1 GCA_024710875.1 Anaerolineales bacterium
GGCGGCCTGGCGGCCCACCACGCGCAGGTATTCCGGGTAGCGGGCGGCATCCTGCTCCGAGAAGAGGGCGATTTCGGACGGGTTGCGAGCCGGGTCGTGCCAGAGGGTCAGGGCGCGGCCATCCGGCTGGGGGGCAAAGACGGCCGCCGCGGCCGGGGCAAAGGCAAGGCCGTGCTGTTCCAGTTTGAGTTCCTGAATGACTTTGGGCGAGAACAAGCCCGCATCGGCATGGCCGGTGGGGGCGAGGAAGCCGGGGACGAGTTCTTCGGCGCCGGCCAGCCCGCCGAGGGTACTGCGGGCTTCCAGCACGAGGACTTTGCGGCCGGCTTTGGCGAGGCTCGCGGCAGCGACCAGACCGTTGTGGCCGCCGCCAACAAGAATGACGTCGTAGTGTGCGCTCATCGTCCGAGGTCCTTGAGGATTTCGAGGGCGGCCAGGCGGCCGGGGGCGCCGGTGATGCCGCCGCCCGGGTGCGTGCCGGAGCCGCACTGATAGTAGTTCTTGATGGGGGTGCGGTATTTGGCCCAGCCGGGGGCCGGGCGCAGGAAGAACAACTGCGAGAGGCTCAACTCGCCCTGGAAGATGTTGCCCTGCGAGATGCCGATTTTCTGCTCGATATCCCAGGGGGTGATGACCTGGCGGTGCAGGATGAGCTTCTTGATGTTGGGAAAGTATTTGGCAAGGGTGTTGACGACATTGTCGCCAAATTCCTCGCGACGCTGCTCCCATGTCCCTTCCCGTAGTTGGTAGGGGGCGTACTGCACAAAGCAGGACATGACATGCTTGCCGGGCGGCGCCATATCCGGGTCAATCGCCGAGGGGAAGATGATGTCAATGTAGGGGTCTTTGGGGATGTCGCCGTACTTGGCGGCATCGTAGGCGCGCTCGATGTAGTCCACGCTGGGGCTGATGGAAATGGCGCCACGCATGTGCGGGCCGGGGCCGCGCCACACGCCCAGGTCGGGCAGGGCATCCAGCGCCAGATTGACCTTGCCGGAGGAGCCGCGGATGTTGAAGTTGCGGATGTCCTCGACCAGGTCGCCGGGCAGGTGCTGCTCGCCGATCATCTTCTGGAAGGTCAGTTTGGGGTCGAGGCTGGAGACGATGGTTTTGGCGTAGATTTCCTCGCCGGATTGCAGGGCCACGCCCACGGCGCGACCGTTCTTGTGGATGACTTCGGCCACCGGGGCTTCGGCGCGAATTTCGGCGCCGAGGGCGCGGGCGGAGGAAGCGATGGCGTTGGAGATGGCGCCGGTGCCGCCCTTGGCAAAGCCCCAGGCACGGTAGGCGCCGTCAATCTCGCCCATGTAGTGATGGAGCAGGACATAGGCCGTGCCGGGCGAACGCGGCCCGAGGAACGTGCCGATGATGCCGCTGGCCGAAAGGGTGGCGATGAGCGGGTCGGTTTCGAACCACTCTTCGAGGAAGTCGGCCGAGGACATGGTCATCAGTTTGACGAGGGTGTAGAACTGCTCCTCGCCGATGTTGAGGAAGTGTTTCGCCATATCCAGGAGTTTGAGCAACTCCAGCGGGTTGAGCGAGGTCGGGTCGGCGGGCACGACGCCGAGGACGTACTTGACGGCCTTGGCCATGAAATACATCATGTGGCCGTATTCCTTGTAGGTGTCGGCGTCGCGGCGGCTGAACTGCTGGATGCTGCGGTAGGTGGCGCCGGGGTCGCCGTCGCGGTAGATGAAGCGGCCATCCGGCAGGGGGGTGAGGGTGCTTTCCAGGGGCAGGATGGTCAGGCCGTGGCGCGGCAGTTGCAGGTCGCGGATGATTTCCGGGCGCAGCAGGCTGACGACATACGAGAAGACGGTGAACTTGAAACCGGGGTAGATTTCTTCGGTGACGGCCGCGCCGCCGAGGACGTGGCGCTGTTCCAGCACCAGCGTCTTGAGGCCGGCTTTGGCGAGGTAGGCGGCATTGACCAGGCCGTTATGTCCGCCGCCGATGACGATGGCATCGTACTGGTTGCGGCTCATTTCAGCACCGCCCGCTTGCGCTGGGGGTTGAAGAAGGGCGTCTTGACGAGGCGAGCGCGGGCCTGCTGACGGGTGAATTCGACGGTCATTTCGATGTGCACCTCATCGCCAATGGCGGCGGCGTGGGTTTCCACGATGCCGAGGGCGATATATTTCTTAAGGAAGGGCGAGAAGCAGATGCTGGTGGCCTGACCAATTTGGAAGCCATCCCGGTAAATCGGGACGGCGCTGCGTGAGGCGGTGCCGAGCACCTTGGGTGGCAGGTCCACCTGGCCGTAGAGTTCTTCGAGGTGCTCCCATTCAATTTCAAGGCCGACGAAGAGCCACTCGCTACCATTTTTGGCTTCGTGTTGCAGGGCGCGCTTGCCGATAAAGTCGCCCCCGTCCAGGTCCACCGCCCAGCCCAGGCCGATTTCATAGGGCGAGGACTTCTGGGCTTCGATATCGGCCTTGGTGGCGGCGATGTAGTCCACGTCAATCAGCAGCAGGCCGGCTTCAATGCGCAGCATATCCAGGGCGGTCAGGCCGAGCGGCAGCAGGCCGTAACGCAGGCCGGTTTTGTAAATCTGGTCGTACACCTTTTCAGCATCCCGCCGGGCGACCCAGATTTCATAGCCGAGGTCGCCGGTGTAGCCGGTGCGGGTGATGGTGACCGGGATGCGCCCGATTTTGGCGGCGGTGAGGTAATAGTATTTCAGGTGGTCGAGGGGCGTATCGGCCTGGCTGACGACCTGCTTGAGGATTTCGCGGGACTTGGGGCCCTGCAGGGCCAGCGCGCCGAGGTCGGCGGAGATGTCTTTGATTTGGGCATCCAGACCGTAGCCGACATCCTGAAACCAGCGCAGGGAGGGGTCGGCGGCGGTGATGCGGAAATGCTGTGGGCCGAAGCGCTGGACGGTGCCATCGTCAATCACCTGGCCGTCTTCATCGCACCACGGCGAGTACATCACCTGGCCGACTTTGCATTTGGCGATGTCGCGGGTCATGATGCGGTCTACGAGGCGTTCGGCTGCGGGGCCGGTGATCTCGTATTTGAAAAGGGGAGAGACATCCAGCAGGCCGGCGGCCGAGCGCACGGCGTAGTACTCGGCATCGTGGGTGGGCGAGTATTTGGCAGCGGCCAGATAGCCGGACCAGTCGCGCCACTCGTGGCTGGTGGAGATGGCGGCGGTGCGGCTGTGGAAGGGGGTGGGAATGGGCAAGGGTCGCCCTCCTGGGTGGAATAGATGCGGCAGGCTGGCTGGATTGTAGCAGGGGGCGCGGGGGCGGTCAAGCGGGGGGCAGGTACACAGGTACACAGGGAGACAGGGGGAAGAGGGGTGAGGGGGAGAGTAGTCCATAAGAAGGGAATAATGGTTGTAATGAATCAGGGATGAACGGCATCTAATAGGAACAAGCGAGTGACAGGAGTAATAGATGAAGACGATTGATGCGGCGTTGGTGCTGGTGGATATCAGCGGCTATACCAAGTTTGTGAACTTTCATTCGGTCAGTCAGGTGCATGCCGAAGACATCATCACCCAGTTGCTGGAAGCGGTGATTGACGCGGCCGAGTTCCCGCTGGTGCTGAATAAGCTGGAAGGTGATGCGGTCTTCCTGTATTCGGATGCGGAAGGCGCAGCCCCGGACCGGGTGGCGAAGGATGTCTTGAAGCAGGTGCAGGGCTTGTTCGAGGCCTTCCGCGCCCGCCAAAACAGCCTGATTGAAGGCGGGCTGAACGGCTGCCCGTGCGATGCGTGCAGTAATGTGCATACGCTCAAGCTGAAAGCGATCCTGCACTTTGGCACGGTGATCGTGAAACAGATTCGGCAATTTACCGAACTGGCGGGTAATGAGGTCATTCTCATTCACCGGCTGCTGAAGAACAGCGTGCCGATGAACGAGTACCTGCTGCTGACGGAACGCTTTGAAGCGCTTTCCGGGGCGCCCAGCATGGGGGCCGGGCAGGCGGTGCGTGAAGCCTACGATGATTTGCCAGTCATTAATGGAAAGGCCTACGCGGTGAGTTATGCCGCGCCGGTGGCCGTGCGCCAGGTGGAAACCATGCCCGCAGCGATGGTGGCGAAGGTGGACCGGCGGCTGTGGTGGGCGCAACTGCCCAAACGGCTCTTCGGCAAGCGCGCCTTCCGGAATTTGCCGGGGTAGGATTGACAG
>JANJTX010000145.1 GCA_024710875.1 Anaerolineales bacterium
ATATACTTAAAGTTGCATTCCGACGATGAGAGGAACTTCCCAATGACATTCACTCGCATGGACGCCTATCTTCAAGATAACCTAGACGCCAGCCTGGCCGAACTCTCTGACCTGTGCCGCATTCCAAGCATCGCCGCCCAGAACACCGGTCTGCAGGAAGGCGCCGAAAGTGTGGCCGCCATGCTGAAAAAGCGCGGCTTCACCGTAGAAATCATGCCCACCGGCGGCGCGCCGGTCGTATTTGGCGAGCGCAAGGGCCGGGTGGACAAGACGATGCTGATCTACAACCACTATGATGTCCAGCCCGCCGAGCCGCTGGAACTGTGGGACAGCCCGCCCTTTGAACCCACGCTGCGGGACGGCAAGCTCTTTGCCCGCGGCGTGAGCGACGATAAGGCCCACATCACCAGCCGTCTGCATGCCCTGGATGCCCTGCTGGATGCCGAGGGCGAACTGCCCTGCAACATCAAGTTCATCATTGAAGGCGAAGAGGAAATCGGCTCGGTGAATTTGCCGCCCTTCATCAAGGCCCACGCCGAAAAATTCGCCGGGGATGCCTGCATCTGGGAATTTGGCGCCCTGGACCACAACGATGTGCCGATTCAGTTTGCCGGCCTGCGCGGCATCTGCTATGTGGAGTTAAGCGTGGAGAGCCTCTCGACGGATGTGCACTCCGGCCTGGGTGGCACCATCTTCCCCAACGCCGCCTGGCGGCTGGTATGGGCGCTGGCCAGCATCAAAGGCCCGGACGAGCGCATTCGCATCCCGAACTATTACGACAATGTCGTACCGCCTTCCGCCCGCGACCATGAGCTGTTCGCCAAACTACCGGAAATCGCCGACGAGTACCGCCAGCGCTACGGCGTAAAAGAATTCCTCAAGGGCGTCACCGGCGGGCCGGAACTGCGCATTCAGGAAACCCTCCTGCCCTCCTGCACCATCTGCGGCCTGACCAGCGGCTACCAGGGCCCCGGCACCAAGACCGTGCTGCCCGCCAAAGCCTCGGCCAAGGTCGACTTCCGCCTGGTGCCGGACCAGACCCCCGAAGACGTGGTGGCCAAACTGCGTGCCCATCTGGATGCCGAAGGCTTTAGCGATATCCACATCGATTATCTCGGCGGTGAAGCCCCCGGTCGCACCGACCCGGATGATCCTTTCCTCCAAATGGTCGTGCAGACCGCCGAGGAAATCTACGAGTCCGAAATGGAAATCCACCCGATGATTGGCGGCTCCGGCCCCAACCATGCCTTTCTGCATTATCTGAATGTACCGGTGGCCACCGCCGGTCTGGGCTACCCGGATACGCGTGCCCACGCCCCCAACGAGAACATCCGGCTGGACCATTACCTCCAGCACGCCCGCCACATCACTCGCATTCTCAAGACCTTCGCGGGCTAGCGCGACAATGTGCACAAATCAAAAAGGCGCGCCGGGCGCGCCTTTTTGATTTGTGCCAGTGGCCGGGGTCCTGAGCTTTCCCGGAAGACAGCGCCAGACAGTGGGCTAAAGCCCACTGTTGACACCAAAACAATCTATCCCGGAATCATCAATTCACCTAGAACATCTGTTTGAAACTGATATAATCCCGCCCATGTCCAGCATCGTCGCTCTTGATATTGAAACCACCGGCCTCGACCCGCGTCGGGATGCCATCATAGAAATCGGCGCGGTGCGCTTTAACAGCCGCCGCATCGAGGAAGAATGGTCCACCCTGATCAACCCGGGCCGCGCCATTCCACCCTTCATCACCCGCCTGACCGGCATCACCGAAGGCATGGTGATGGGCGCCCCCGGCCTGCCGGATGTGATGGCCGAACTGCGCGATTTCGTCGCCGACTTGCCAATCCTCGGCCACAACGTGAATTTTGACGTGGGCTTCTTCCGCGCCCGCAATATGTTTCAAGACAATGAATTGCTTGATACATACGACCTGGCCTCCGTGCTGTTGCCCAGTGCCGGCCGCTACAACTTGAGCGCCCTCGCCCAGTATCTCGGCATCCCCGTCCCGGATGCCCATCGCGCCCTCGCCGATGCCCACACCACCTACGGCATCTTCACCCGCCTGCAGGAGAAAGCCCTGACCCTGCCGCTGGATATCCTGGCTGAAATCGTGCGCCTAGGCGAAGACCTGCCCTGGGGGGCGGACTATGTCTTTCGTGGCGCTCTCAAGGATCGCGGCCGCGAGCAGGCCAGCCTCGGCAAGCGCGGCCACGCCTACCACGGCCCGCTGTTCGAAGCCCCGCCCCCGCCGGAAAAAGAACCCCTGCAGCCGAACGCCAACCTGCAGCCGCTTGAAATCGAGGAAATCACCGCTTTTCTCGAACACGGCGGCGCATTCTCGCGTTTGTTTGAGCAGTTTGAATACCGCCCGGAACAGGTTGACCTCACCCGCGCCATCGCCACTGCCTTGAGCGATGGCCACCACCTGCTGGCCGAAGCCGGAACGGGCGTAGGCAAGTCACTGGCGTACCTCGTACCAGCCGCCATCTGGGCCCTGCAAAACAACAGCCGGGTGGTCGTCTCCACCAACACCATAAACCTGCAGGACCAGTTGGTGAGCAAAGACATCCCCAGCGTGCAGAAAGCGCTGGGTGTCCCGCTTAACGCCGTGGTACTCAAAGGCCGCAACAATTACCTCTGCCCGCGTCGCCTGGAAGCCCTGCGCCGCAAAAAACCGGAAAGCACAGATGAAATGCGCGTTCTGGCCAAGATGCTCATCTGGCTGGGCGAATCCGAGGGCGGCGATTTAAGCGAAATAAACATCACCGGCCCGGGCGAGCGCGCCGTGTGGAGCCGCATCTCGGCCAATGACGAAGGCTGCACCACCGAGACCTGCACTCGCCGCATGGGGGGCATCTGCCCCTTTCACCGCGCCCGCCAGGCCGCTCAGCAGGCCCATCTGCTGGTAGTCAACCATGCCCTGCTGCTGGCGGATGTCGCCACCGGCAACCGCATCCTGCCGGATTTTCGCTACCTGATTGTGGATGAAGCTCATCATCTCGAGGCCGCCACCACCAGCGCGCTGTCTTTCAAGGTCAATCAAATCGAAGTCGAACGTACCCTGCGCGAACTGGGCGGCCCCAATGCTGGCTATCTCGGCCGCTTGCTGGTCGTCGGGCAGGAAATTCTGGACCCCGGCCAGTTGGCCGCGCTCCACCAGCTTGTGCAGCGCGCTACCGACAAAGCCTTCCAGTTCCAGAGCGCCATCAAAACGTTCTTCATCACGCTGGATAACTTTCTGGAAGAACAGCGCGAGGGCCGCCCATTGGGCAGTTACAGCCAGCAGGAGCGCATTCTGCCCGCCACCCGCACCCTGCCCACCTGGGTGGAAGTGGAAGGCGCCTGGGAGGAAGCCCGCGCCAGCCTGGCCCCGCTACTGGATGGCATGGAGAGCATCACCCAGGCCCTGGCCGAGATGAGCGAAGGCGGCCTGGAAGAAGCCGAAGACCTGCTCACCAACATCCAGAACGTCTACCGCCGCCTCACGGAAGTGGATGCCAACCTGAACGCCACCGTGTTTGAGCCCTCGCCGGACACCATCTACTGGGCTGAAATCGAACCCCAGCGCCGTCTGGTGAACCTGCAGGCCGCCCCGCTGCACATCGGCAGTCTGATGGAAAAGCACCTCTGGCACGAAAAGGATTCCATCACGCTTGCCTCGGCCACCCTCACCACCCACGGTGAGTTTGAGTACATCCGCAACCGTCTTTCGGCCTGGGATGCGGATGAAGTCGCCCTCGGCTCGCCCTATGATTACGAGTCTTCAACCCTGTTGTACGTACCCAATAACATCCCAGAACCGAGTGACCGCCACGGCCACCAGCGCGCCACCGAGCGCGGCCTGATTCAGTTGTGCGCCGCCACCGGTGGACGAGCGCTGGTGCTGTTCACCTCGTACGCCCAACTCCAGACCACCGCCCGTGCCATCACCGCCCCCCTGGCAGACCGCGGCATTGTGGTCTATGAGCAGGGCCAGGGCGCTTCGGCCAGTTCCCTGCTGGAAAATTTTCGCACCAGCGAACAGGCCGTATTGCTTGGCACCCGCGCTTTCTGGGAGGGCGTAGACATCGCCGGGGAGGCCCTCTCAGTATTGGCAATCGTCAAATTGCCCTTCGCCGTGCCCTCCGACCCCATTGTGGCCGCTCGCTCCGAATCATTTGAAGACCCCTTCTATCAATATTCCATCCCGGAAGCAATCCTGACATTCCGGCAGGGATTTGGCCGCCTGATTCGTACCCAGTTTGATCGCGGCGTGGTCGCCATCTTTGACCGGCGGGTGCTCACCAAACAATACGGACGCATGTTCATCGAGTCGCTGCCACCCTGTACCTTCCGCAGTGGGCGGGTGGAAGACCTGCCCAAAGCCGCCAGCGAGTGGCTGGGTCTGTGAGCGGTTGACAAGCATCCAGTTCGCGGTAAAATATCCCCTTGCAAGCCGAAGTGGCGGAATTGGCAGACGCGCTACGTTCAGGGCGTAGTGGGCATACGCTCATGTGGGTTCGACTCCCACCTTCGGCACTGCAAAGCCCCTTTTTTCGGGGCTTTTTGTTTTAAGGCCCACCACTTGCAACCACTTGACCACCCCGCTTGCCGCGACCAGCCCACTGGAGTAAGATAGATTCATGGACCGTATCAATTCGTTTGGAAAGCGTGCGTTAGTCCTGGCAGCTCTGGGGATTCTGTTTTTGCTGGTTATGGACTTCAACAACCGCATGACCGATTACACCCGACTGCGCGAGCAATTGAATATTGAAGAAACCGCCCAAGCCGAGCTGGTCAGCACCCAGGCCGTCCTGCAAACCCAGATTGCTTTTGCCACCTCGGAAGCGGCGGTGGAGGAATGGGCGCGCCAGCAGGGGCATCTCGTCCAGCCCGGTGATTTCCCGATTGTGCCCCTGCCCGACCCAAACTATACGCCCGAAGTGGTGATTGAACCCACCCCTGAACGTCTGCCGTTGGATAACTGGCAGGCCTGGCTGGAGTGGTTTTTCTACGATGGGGATTAGTCTCCTTTAGCCGTAATACGTCGCTTGAGCGATATCCGCCATCAGGCTGGCCGCCACCGCATCCACCGCCTGCCCCAGTTTCAGGTGCAGGTCATCCGCCGCCACTCCACCCTGCAATTCCGCCACCACCCCGGTAAACCAAACGGCAAAGGTTTCGCCTTCCGGCAGGCCGCCGCTCCGCAGCCATTTGGGTATATAAGAATAATCGGCCTGATCAAATACTAATCGGAAATTTTCGCCCAGCAATATCCAGCCAAAGTTGCGGTCAAACACTTTTTGGCGGTCAGTCTGCAATATCCCTTCCGTGCGCGCTTCGGTCGGGGCACGCCGTAAAATCAATTCATAGTAGGTTCGCGTTTCATCCAGGTCATAGCCCGCCACCCGCCGGGCCACATGCCCCACCAGCGGACCGGCCACCAGCCCAAAATCCAGTTCGCCTACCGGCACATTCGGTTGCTGTTCAATCAATTCCAGCAGCGGCTCCTCAAACGGATGCAGCGTCGCGCCCACCTTTTGCGCCCCCGCTCTCCGCAGTTCGGCGCGCCGCTCAATATTCAAAGATTGCTTGCGGGTTTGCAGTTCGTCCGCCGGACGCACCGAAAGCGGCGCGGCCTGCTCCTGTACCAGCAAGCCCTTCTGAAGCATCTCGGCCAGCGCCACGCCCAGAATCAGGTTCATCGGCCGCCCCAGCAATACCGCCACCTCCGGCGCCGTCAGGCCGCGCTTAATGCCGCCGCCCTCAAAGCGCGCCTGCACCGGCGCATAAGCCGCCCGCGTCTGCCCGTGGCCGCGCCACCACCAGGCCACCTGGCCCAGCGCCGCCAGCAGCAACAAGGCCAGCGCCGCCCAGCGAAACGCCAGCAGGCTGGCCACGCCCAACGCCAGGCCCAGTGCCAGCAAACGCCCACCGCTTGCCGGCAGGACCTGGCGGTACAGTCGCCACAGCCACACCAAAGCCAGCCCCCCGGCCATCAGCCGGAAGGGCGCTGTCGTTAGAAATTCAAGGTCGTTCAATTGTCAGAAGTCTGGATGTCGTCCAGTGTAATCAGCGACATATTGCCGCTTGATCGGACGCGCGTGCTGACCTGGCTGGCATGCGGTACATAGCCGCCGGTGGGGATATAGCCGGCAGTGTGAACGTGCGTCCGAACCTGGTCAGCCGAGGCGCCCGTGCCACATGAGCCGCTGCAACCGGAGCAACCGCCCCCGCCACCCTCGGCCACCCGCACCCCGTCTCGGGCTTCGCGCTCAATCCGGCAGCCACCGCCGCACAGCGGCAGGTCGGGGCATTCCCAGCATTTTTCCGGCAAGCCCGAACCGACCGGGTCGGCGCCCCGCTCGCGGAACGAACGGAACAACTCGCCCTGCCAGATGTCCTCCCATGGGTCATGCAGGATATTGCCCGCCGAAACATAGTAAGACTGGCAGGGCAGCACATCCCCATTCGGTTCAATGCACAGCGAGTACTCTCCGGCGTTGCAGCGTTTGGCGCCGATTTCCAGTTCCACCGGCGAAAGGCGGCAGTATTCGGTGGGGGTGTACCACAGGAAGCGCATACCCTTCTTCTCGGCGTGCTCGCGCACCCGCACCAGCAGGGGCGGCATTTCTTCTTCCTTGATGGCGGTCGGGTGCTCAAAGCCGCCGCCGGAGTAAATCATGCCGTTCATCGCAAACGTGCGAATGCCGAGATCATAGATGTAGTCAATAATCTCTTCCACATGGTCGCGATTGGTCTTCATCAGAGTCGTGTTGGTGATGACATACACCCCGCTCTTTACCGCGCTTTCAATCCCGCGCACTGTCTGGTGAAACGAGGTCGCGCCCATCATCGCGTCATGGATTTCGGCGTGGTTGGAGCCCAGCGTAATCTGGACATGGTTCAGCCCCGCTTCGGCCAGCCGCTGCATGTAGGCTTCCTGGGCGATGTAGCGGCCGTTGGTGTTCAGACCCACAATCATCCCCAGCCCATCGGCATAGCGGATAACTTCCGGCAGGTCGGGGTGCAGGGTGGCTTCGCCGCCAGTCAATATCAGGTGCGGCACACCCAGTTCGGCCAGCCGGTCCAGCACCATGCGCCACTCGTCCAGCGGCAACGAGGGCATCGTCAGGCGGTCCGACTCGTTGTAGCAGTGCGGGCAGCCATTGTTGCAGCCGTACGTCAGGGCGATATCCACTTTGTAGGGCGCGTTCACGCCAATGCTGAACAGCGGCGCCATGTCCATCAGGCCACCGAGCGCGCAGGTGTAGCAGTCGCCGCTGTGATACCGGAAGTGGTCAACAATCTGATAGACCTGTGCCACTTCGTGTTCCAATTGCATCAGGTCAACGCCCGAATAACTCTGGAGCAAGCGCGCCAGCGCCCCGGACTGAGGCACATCCTCCAATGCCAGCCGGGCGATTTCAGTGGCCGTCGAGTTGAGGTGGATGACGTCCGTCACATCCACAAACAACACCCCCGTGCCCGCCGGTTCAATCCGCAGGTGCAGGCGCATCTGGCGGCCGTTGGGGGCGGTGTAGCGGTAGGTGTACAGACCGGGGCGCGTCGGTTCAACCGCCTGCCAGGCTGTTTTCCAGGCCGCCCAGTCCTGCTTGAGTTCCTGCGCCAATCCGGTCTTGGCAAGCACATCCGTCCAGCCCATGCCACACTCCAACACTCTGGTGAAGTTCGTTTCCCCATAATATACCAAATCCCTTTTCCGGCAAGCCCCAGATCGCTGGCGCGACCAGCGGATATAATTCACCCGATGGATGATTCACCCGCCTTCTGGCACACTCGCTTCCAGCAGCAAGCCGAATGGACCCGCAGTTTGCGCGCCCACCTGCTGAATTTGGCCGGCCTGCCGCCCCGCCCGCGCGCTCTGGAAGTCGGCTCCGGCACCGGCGCCCTGCTGGACGAATTACACCCGACCCTGAACCTGGCCGGGCTGGATATTGACTTGGCGCGCCTGCGCTTCGCCGCCACTCGCCATCCGGCCCAACTGGCCGGCGACGCCCACTGCCTGCCGCTGGTGGCTGCGTCCTTTGACCTGACCGTTTGCCACTTCTTATTATTGTGGGTCGCCGACCCTGCCGGCACGCTGGCCGAGATGCGCCGCGTCACCCGCCCCGGCGGCTGGGTGATGGCCTTCGCCGAGCCGGATTATGGCGGCCGGCTGGACTATCCGGAAGCCCTAGCCCCACTCGGCATGCACCAGACCGCCGCCCTGCAAGCCCAGGGTGCCGACCCGCACCTTGGCCGCCGCCTGCGGGCGTTGTTTGCCCAGGCGGGCTTGCAAAACATTACTTGCGGCGTACTGGGCGGCGAGTGGCACACGCCCGACCCGGCCGCCGCTAACCTCGAATGGCAGGTTATTAATCAGGACCTGCACGGGCAACTGCCCCCCGCTGAACTGGCAAAGTTGCAGGCCGAAGAGCACCGCGCCCAGCAAACTGGCGAAAGGTTGCTGTTCGTCCCGACCTTTTATGCTGCCGGGCAAACGCCCGCCCACTAACCAGAACAGGAGACTCTATGACTTTCAAAATCTCTCGCGTAACCATTGGTGTATTACTTATTCTGCTCGGTACGCTCTTGCTGCTGCAATCGCTGGGGTTTGTGACCGGCACCCTCGGCAATGCAGTCTGGGGCCTCTTACTCGGGCTGGGCGGTGCGCTTTTTACCCGCCTCGCCCTGCGGCATAAAGTTCAATGGTGGTGGTGGCTGCCCGGTTTGGGGATGTTCGGCCTGGCGGCAGCCAACTTCATGGAATTGCTCGCCCCGGCTCTGGCAGAACGCTTTGCTGGCCTGCTGGTGCTGGGCGGCCTCGGGCTGGGCTTCGTGCTGATATACCTCACACAGAGTATCAACTGGTGGGCGCTTATTCCCGGCGGCGTAATGCTCACCCTCGGCGTCATTTCGGTGGTGGAGAACCAGCCGCTGGCGGGCTTCAAGACCGATGGTCTGTTCTTCCTCGGACTCGGCCTGACATTTTTGGTGCTCTGGCTCATCCCGACGCCCTTTGGCCGCCTCACCTGGGCCATTCTCCCCGCCCTGCCGCTGCTCATCTTTGGGCTCTGGCTGGGTTTCAATCAGGACCCGGCTATCTGGAACATCATCTGGCCCGCTGCCATCCTGCTGGTTGGCCTGTGGTTGCTGGGCCGCGGCTTCCGCCGCCGCGGGGTCTGACAATGAACCTCGCCGATTACCGCCGCCAGAAAGACCAGTTTTTCGAGCGCGACCCGCACAGCCCGCTCACCCCGGAGCAAAAGCGGGACTTCAAAGGCATGCCCTATTTCTCTGAAAATCCGGCTCTGGCTTTGGAGTTGGTCATTCAGGAATTTGAAGTTCAGGAAACCATCCAGATGCAAACCTCCACCGGCGACCTGCGGACGTTCACCCGCTTTGGCCGGATTGAATTTGAGGTGGAAGGCCAGCCCGCCAGTCTGACGGTGTACCAGAGTGAGCACGGCTTCTTCCTCCCCTTTGTCGACGCCCTCGCCGGTTCAGAAACCTACGGGGCTGGCCGCTACCTGGACCCGAAAACGCTGCCCAATGGCAAGCTGGATGTAGACTTCAACCTGGCCTACAACCCCTACTGCGCCTACAACGACCTGTACTCCTGCCCGCTGCCACCCGCCGAAAATCGCCTGGCCGTCCCCATCCGCGCCGGAGAAAAATCGTTCAAGTAACCCGGGAGACCGCATGACTAAACCGCAATCCATATTAATTGTTGGCGCCGGCATCTATGGCATCACCGCCGCCCTGGAACTGGCCGCCCGCGGCCACGCCGTGCAGGTTTTCGACCCCGGCCCGCTGCCCCACCCGGATGCCGCCACCACCGACATCAGCAAAGTTCTGCGCATGGATTACGGCAGCGATGAGTTTTATTGGGACCTGATGCTGGCTGCCTTTGACCGCTGGGATGAATGGAACAAAGGTTTCAGCCGCCCGCTCTGGCACCAGACCGGCTTCCTGATGCTTTCGCGCAGCAACTGGCAGGCTGGCGGCTTTGAGTACGACAGCTTTCAGGTGGCCGCCAGACGCGGCCTGCCGCTGGAGACTCTGGATGAGCAGGCCGTCCGCTCCCGCTTCCCGGCTTGGAACGCCGACCTCTACCAGACCGGCTACTACAACCCGCGCGCCGGCTGGGCCGAAAGCGGCGAAGTGCTGCGCCAGTTAATCGAACGCTGCCCGGCGGCCGGCATCCAGTTACATGCCAACCAGCGCTTTGAACGCCTGCTGGAAAACGGCTCACGCGTCGGCGGCATCCAGACCGCCGATGGCACCCAACACCATGCCGAGGTAGTCATCTTTGCCGCCGGCGCCTGGACGCCCGCTCTGCTGCCACATTTGGAAGACGTGATGTGGGCTACCGGCCAGCCGGTCTACCACTTCCGCGCCCCCACTCTGGCAGACTACCAGCCGCCGCGCTTTCCGGTCTGGAATGCCGACATCGCCAACACCGGTTGGTACGGCTTTCCCGCCAAAGACGATGGCACGCTCAAGGTCGCCAACCACGGCCCCGGTTGGCGGGTGGACCCCCACGCCCCGCGCCTCATCCCGGCCAGCACCGAGGAAAAATTCCGTGAGTTCTTCCGGGACACCTTCCCCGGGCTGGTGGACGCCCCCAAAATCGGCGAGCGGCTGTGCCTGTACTGCGACACCTGGGACGGTAACTTCTGGATCGATTTTGACCCCCAGCGCCCCGGCTTGCTGGTGGCGGCCGGCGATAGCGGCCACGGCTTCAAATTCGCCCCCATGTATGGCGAGATCATCGCCGACCTTGTGGAGGGTCGCCCCAACCCCTGGGCGGCGCGTTTTGCCTGGCGCGAACCCGGCGACCTAACCCACGAAGATGCCCGCTTCATGGAAGCGGACGGCAGCCCCAAACGCAAGTAGGCCACCGCGCCCGCTTGTAGCGTCAGCCCTTGTTGGCGCCTGACATCCGCCCATATAAACTCTT
>JANJTX010000114.1 GCA_024710875.1 Anaerolineales bacterium
TCTCGGCGGACTCCAGATTGGCCAGCAGCCGCGCCAGGCCAGCCACCAGGCCCTGGGAATCATCTGAATCTTCCAGTTGGGCCAGTTCTGCCAAGCGAGTCTGGATTATCCCGGCTAGGATGTCCGCCTCAATTTCAGGCGTGGCAGCCATTGCCAGCCGCCAATCTTCCAACATCGTTTTGAGGGCGTAAAGCGAATCGCCCGGCAGGCTGCTGGCCGCCGCCGAGACCACCCCGGCCGAAGAAAACAACAACAGAAACACCAGCGCCGCCCCGGCCAGGCGCAGCCCCAGGCTGGCGGGTTGCCGACGGGGGCGCGGTCGCGTCGCCAGGCGAGCGAGGGCCGCCCGCTTGAGGCGATTGCGGCTCCCCGCCGGCGCGGCAATGCTACGCCGCTGGCCCTGCAGCCAGTGGAGCGTCTGCTCTTCTTCGCGGGAGAACACTTCGTGTTCGCTAAACCAGGCTTTCAAATATTTCCTCATGAATGCACGCAAAAATTCTATAACTTCTAACGGAACGAAGCCGCAATTGTTACAGTACCGTTGGTCATGGCTTGCCCTGCTTTTCCAACTGTTTCCGCAGGGCTTTTAGCGCCCGGTGCTGCAACACCCGCACCGCCCCGGACGAGCGGTTCATTGCCTGGGTAACTTCCTCCAACGAATGATTGTTAATAAAGCGCAGAATCAGAACCTCGCGGTAATCATCCGGCAAGCCCGCCAGGGCACGGTAAAGATCCTGGCGTTCACGCTCCGCGATCAAACGCTCTTCCGGCAGAGGTTCATTATCCGCCAGCAGGGTATCTTCAAGCGGAGCGGCGTCGCGGTCTTTCCCCCGGCGGTAGAAATCCACCACCGCGTTGCGCGCCACGCTGTACAGAAAGGCCGAAAAGGAGTGGCCACGCGAGGTGTAGCGCGGCAGAAAGTCCCAGGCCTTGACAAAAACTTCCAGAGCCACATCTTCGGCATCAGCCGTTTCAGGCAGTTGGGCATTTACAAAACGAAAAATATCATCAAAGAAACGGTCAAAGAGCCAGCCAAAGGCTTCTTTGTCCCCCGCCTGGGCACGCGCCAGAGCCTCCGGTTCATCCCAGCCGGCGTTTTCCATGCCCTCTATTGTACCTAGGCGGCGTTGCTGCAAAGATTCTGTAAGGCTGGCGGCCCGGCTGCTTTTCATCCCAGCAACCACCTTTCCAGCAGCAGCCCCAATCCGCCCAGCAGCATGGCAGTGGTATTCGTGAGCGCGTGCATGCCAATCGTGACCCACAGCGAGCGAGTCCGTTCATAAGCCCAGGCCATCAGCGCCCCCATGATCATCGCCGAAATGACCACCCCTATCGAATCAAAGTGCGCCAGCCCAAACACCGCCGCGCTCACCAGCACCGTAGCCCACAAGCCCAATCGCTGGCGCAACCAGCCTTGCAACAGACCGCGGAAGTACAACTCTTCTGCTACCGGCACCAGCAAGCCAACCCCCACCAGCAATGCCAGGAAACCCGGCAGGGTGATATCTCTGGGCAGCAACAGGTCCTGGCGGGCCATCAGACTGTCCAGGTTGCCCTCGACCAGCAACTGCACGGCCAGCCCCAACAGGGCCCGCACTGGCAACAGCACAAAGGTGCCCACTACCACCAGCAGCCAATACTCCATTTTCCAGCGCGGTGGAGCCAGGCCCATCTCCGCCCATGAGAGCCGCCCCCGCCAGATGCCAAAGACCACCGGTGCACCGCCGATGAATACAACGTTAATCAGAATGGCCACAATCGTTACGGTTATTGTGAGTTCGGGAAAAATCAGCGCAGCCACAATACTGGCCGCGATAAACAGCCCAAAGCCCCCAAAGATGTACAGGGCCAGGTCTCCCCAATGGCCCGGCCGTACGGGCGGCTCGGCCGCCGGCACTGTATTCATTTCATTCTCCATCGTCTTTCAATTATACGGGAAACCACGTCCGCCCGCGGCAATTGAACAAAAAAGAGGAGACGGCTGTCTCCTCTTGCCCTTGTGCCCCCACGGGGATTCGAACCCCGGTCTTGACCTTGAAAGGGTCACGTCCTGGTCCCCTAGACGATGGGGGCGTCTGGGGTTAAGCGGGCAGATTGTACCATCCTGCACCATGCCGGTCAAGCAATCAGATGAATTTGGGTCGCGCTTCAGGGGGTAATCAATAGCGGGGGGCGGTCTAGAATGAGGTGAAAATCGGCCAGCGGCCAGTACACCAGCACCGCTTTGCCCAGAATGGCTTCTATGGAAAGCGCACCCCAGCGCCGCGAATCCGAAGAATCATTGCGATTGTCACCCATCACGAACACGTGCCCGTCCGGCACAGTAATCTCCGGGAAGTCGCGTGCCATCGGCTCGGCCAGGTAGCTCTCAACTGCGATCTGGCCGTTCACCAGCAACAGGCCGCTCTGAATCGCCACCCGGTCTCCGGGCAATCCGACCACCCGCTTGATGTAGTCTTCTTCCGGGTTGTTAGGGTACGGGAACACCACCACATCGCCGCGCTGAATCTCTCCCAGCCAATAAGCCCAACGCGCCACAATCACATAGTTGTTATGGTGGTAGTTGGGTTCCATGCTGTGACCCTCAACCCGGATACGCGCCGTGAAGAAGTTGATCGCCGCAAAGAGCGCCAGCGCCAGCAGCACGGTCTGGAGGGTCTCCATCAGAAAACCGCGCAACGCCGAAGCTGGCGGGCTTTCAGACCGCGGCGGTTCGGGGGTGAAATCGGGCAGGGGGAATTCTTCAGCCATGGGTGGGGGATCCTTTAACAAGAGCGGATTATACCCCCGCCCCAAAATTGAAAGGCAGGCAGTATCTACTTGGGCAGTTCTGGCAGGTGCAGGCTGTCCACAATCCCCACAATCACAGAAATCACGGCCGCATCCGGATTCTCCAGCACGCCGCGCGCCCCATTGCCTTCGCGGTTCACCAGCACCGTATCGCCAATCCCGGCCTGGCTCGCATCCAGGGCCAGAAAATCGCCTTCAGCTGGCTCACCTGGGCCGACCAGCGGCTGCACCACCAGCAACCGCCGCCCCTTGTAATGCGGGTGCGAAATAGTAGCAACCACCGTGCCGACCACTTTTGCCAGAATCATGCCTGCCTCTTTAGAATCGGAAGCAGCCGGACGGCCTCAGCGATGTCACCCCGTGCAATCAACCCCAGGTAGCGGCCTTCTTCCGTGACCGGCATGGCTTCGCGATTGTGGGTAACCAGCTGCTCTTCAACTTGAAAAAGGTTGGCGCCCGGCTGGACAGTGGGAAACTCCGTTTCCATTACATCGCCGATCCGGGCTACCCGGCCATGCGCCTCAAGCGCCGCCACCAGCTTGCTGTAGGACAGCATCCCCACCACCTGCCCGGCGGCGCACACCGCGAAGTTGCTCTGGAAGGATCCCAGCACCAGTTGCACCGCCTCGCCAATGGTCTGGTCTGGGGCAACCGTCACCGCCCGGCGCGAATAGGCCTGCTCCACCGTCAGGCCGTCCAGGGCGGCTCGCAGCGCAATCGACTGGCCTTCGGCAGCCGCGCCCATATACACAAACAGGGCAATCAGGATCAGGAACAGGTTGCCAGTCGAAAAACCCCACAGGCCCATACCCCAGGCGAGCGCCTGCCCCACCCAAACCGCAATCCGCGTGGCACGGCCGTACTCCATCACCGCTGCCAGTAACGCCCGCAGTACCCGCCCACCATCCAAAGGGAAAGCCGGGATGAGATTAAACACCGCCAGAAAAATGTTGGAAACAAATAAGTACAGGAATATCGCCCGTCCATCCAGCTCGCCAAACAAACGAAATGCATTGGGCAGGCTGGAGGCATCCAGATCAGGGAAAACAAGAGGCACGAAAGGTAGCATGACCAGCGCCAGCACAAAATTGACCGCCGGGCCGGCAATCGCAATCCAGAATTCCTGAGCCGGTTTTTCCGGAATGCGCCCCAACTGGGCAATACCGCCCAGTGGCAGCAAGACAATACGCTTAACTTCCACTCCAAATTTCTGGGCAGCCAAACCATGCCCAAATTCATGCAACAGCACGACGCCAAACAGCAGAAGCGTAACGAGTACCCCGAACAACGCCCCGCTCACCCCGCGCCCCTGCAGCACGCCATAGGAAACCGCCACCCAAATCAGAATCAGTGGAAAAGTGACATGGATGAAAACATCAATGCCCCGCAGACGAAAAATCCGAAAAGCGTTGTCCATATCAGGTGTACCTTGAGTCGCCAGCTTTGAGGGTGAAGTCGAATTCGCCATCCGGTCGGACAGTGAGTTCATCCACAATCCCCACCAGGGCCAGATCCACCGGCACGAACTTATGAATATCCATCGCCAGGGCGGCCTCGCGCGAGCGCACCATCACGCACAGGTCACCCGGCCCGGCCTGCACCACATCCACCGCCACCTGTAACGGCCCGGCTGGCTCCAGCCGGCGGTTCAGCGGCTCCACCACCAACAGTTTCATGCCCGCCATTTCCGGGGCCTTGATGCTGGCGACCGCCGTGCCGCGCACTCTACCGAGCAGCATTTACTTGCCGCCCACGTTCTGCAACACGCGCTTCACGATGGTTTCGAGCAGTTTGGCATCCACGCTACCGCCCAGTTTGGCCTGCACCGCCGCCAGCACCCGCTGTTCCAGCGTTGCAGGAGCAGGTTGAGCTGGGGTTGACTGGCTATGCGCAATCGCCGGTTTTACAGGCGCGGCAGCGGCGGCCGCGCCGCGCTCCAGCCGCAGGCCGAGCTTACCCGCCCGCTCGCGGGCCTGGTCAGTGACCACCACATCATCGGTCAGTTGCAGGCTGTCCACGCCACGCGCAGCGAGGTCTTCGATATCACGTTCGGTGTAAAAGGTCTTCGGCATTCGGGTACTCCAATTCCACTATCCGGCCACGCCTTCGAGGCTTTCCATCGCTTGAATGGCGGCATCCCGGGCGGCAATCATTTCCGATTCGCTGCCGGAGAGCCACATGCGGCCAAAGCGCCCAACCGAGGAGACATGCAGAATCTTGATCGTGGCTTTCTTTTCGGCTTCGTTGGCGGCCAGGTTGATGTAGGCCGCCGGGGCGACTTCCACCACCAGCAGGGTCTCGCCCGGCACGAGCATACTGCCGCGCCGGAAACGGTTGAGCAACTGCGCCTGGTAAGGGTCCACGTTAGTAATCAGCTGGGTCGAAGCGATCTGGGGCTTGATGCGGTCGGTTTCTTTCAGGCCGAGGCGCTCCAGCACAATCCGTCCGGCTTCCAGCACATCTGACTGCTTCTTGGAATGCACTTCAAACATACCGAATTCGCGCTCCACCAGTTGCGCGCCGGGCTTGGCCTCGGTGGATTTGACGGCGATATCCACCATGCGAAAGGCTTCATTGCCGGGGGCCATCTCCACATACAGGGCTGCCATGCCCTCGGTTGGCAGGTCACCCTGGGTCACCGAGCCTACGAACGCGGCATACTGCGGCTGCATCCGGTCCAGGTAGCAGTAACAACGTAATGAAAAATTATCAGACATAGCCAACCTTCCTTGGTTTCATGGTTTCAACCTTCAAGTCGCCACGGCCGCCATTTGCGCATCCCGCACCGCAAAGCCCAGCGGTGTAACAAACGCGGGGTGAAGGGCGACCCGCGTCGGGATGCCAGTGTACTCCTGCACGGCTTCCGCCATGCCCGGCAAAGCGCTGCTGCCGCCTACCAGCACAATTTCCGGCACGGCATAATTGCCAATGTGGCGGCGGGCGATACTGGCGACCTTTTCCATTACCGGGCGCAGGGTTTGCAGCCACTCGGCCTGGCGGGCCGGGTCGGTTTTCAGGCGCTCGGCTTCAGCGAACTCTACATTCTGCGCCCCGGCCAGCACCAGGGTGAAGTGTGTGCCGCCGGTGGCTTCATCGGCGGTGTACACCACTTCCCCGCCCTGCACGATGGCAATGCCGGTCGTGCCGCCGCCCACATCCACAATGGCGGCGTCCCACAATCCGAGCAGAGCATTGGCAGCGCTGGGTTCGTCAGTCAGGCCGCTGCAGGCAAAGCCGGCCGCTTCCAGTACATTGGCGGTGGCGCGCACTTCGACGAGGCCCACGCCCGGCGGGTAGCCGCTATGAGCGTGTTCCAGCGTCCGGCCCAGGCGGCGTTCCAGACGGGCTTTGCTGGCCTGCAGCCGCTCGACCGCGCCGACAAAATCCACCACCAGGCCATCACGCGCCACTTCGGCGTACTGGTACTCGCCTGCCAGCGGCTGCAAGTCTGCATCCAGCACCACCAGCGTCAGGTAGGCCGTACCGAGGTCTGCCCCAACGAACAATGGGCCGTCCGGTACGGCCGCCAGCGGCGGCGGCTCGGGGTCATCCAGCCAGCGCAGAACGCCAGCGGCGCGAACCAACCGGGCGGTTGATTCGGTATGGGCGACCACGCGCTATTTCTTGTCGCCGGAACGTCCGCCGATGCCGCCCTTGCTGCTCTGGGGCAGAATCATCTCAACATTTTCGTGCGGCCGCGGGATGACATGCACCGAGACCAGCTCGCCAATGCGCTTGGCAGCCGCTGCGCCGGCATCTGTAGCGGCCTTGACCGCTCCGACATCACCGCGCACCATGACGGTCACAAAACCGCCGCCGACATACTCCGAGCCAATCAGGGCCACGTTGGCAGCCTTGACCATCGCGTCGGCGGCTTCAATCGCGCCGACCAGCCCACGGGTTTCAACCATTCCCAGAGCGATGAAATTTGGATCCTGTGCCATAGTATTCTCCTTAAATCTGGTTTCGAATTTTCTTTATCAAACCATCGGCGCATAGCTGCCGTTAGTTCCATCTTGAGCCGGCCATCAGCCGGATTTCAGTACCTCGGCCACCACCTGGCGCACGATGTCTTCCAACTCGGCCGGGCTGGGTCCCTGCAAATTGCCGGCCGGGACGGCGCCGGGGCGCATTGCCAGTTCGGGCGGCGGCGAAGTTTCAAAGGCCATGCGCTTGATGTTGAACAGATGCTGCACAGTGATGTTGTCCCCGGTAATGGAGCCGCCGACCCCGCCCGAACCGAGGGTGAGCGATGGCGAAACTTTGGTGGTCAGGCCAATCATGCCCAGCGTGCCCATGGTGTTCACGCCGATGCGAAAGACCGGTTTCTCGAGGCCAAAGCGCATGATGACATTCTGGTCTTCGGCGTGAATCAGCATGCTGTGGCCGCGCCCCCCAAAGTGAATCATCGCCAGGCTGATTTCGCAGCCCGCCTCCCAACCTTCGGCCTCGTACCACCCCAGCACGGTGGTGAGTTTCTCGCGCGAGAGCGGTTCTTCACGCCCCACTTTGGTCAGTTCAGCCACCAGAATGCGGGCCGAGTCCGGCACACGGAAGCCCGCCATGGCCGCCAGATATTGCGGCGACTTGCCCACCGACTGCGGGTTAATCGCCCCGTTTTCATAGAACAGGGCTTTGCGCAGCAAGTCGGCTTCGGCCGGCGAAACAAAGTACGCCCCTTCGGCCTGCACCAATTGTTTCAGGCGGGCGGCGATGGGCTTATCAGCCACAATAGCCTGTTCGGTAGCGCAGATGACCGAATAGTCAAAGGCCTTGCTGGCGACGATATAGCGAGCGGCGCGTTCCAAGTTGGCGCTGCGGTCCACATACACCGGCACATTGCCGGGGCCAACGCCGTAAGCCGGCTTGCCCTGCGTATGGGCGGCGCGCACCATAGGGCTGCCACCGGTGGCAAGGATGACCGCCGTGCGGCGATGGCTCATAAGCTCGTTGGTGCCCTGCAGGCTGATGTGCGA
>JANJTX010000011.1 GCA_024710875.1 Anaerolineales bacterium
GCGAGGTCGCTGTGGCGATTCTGGCCGAAGTCGTTAAACTACTTGGAAAGGCGGCCGAATGAGCCAGCCATTTGATGACATCATCCTTCATATTTGCCCCCAGATAACCTGGGAGGCCGCCCAGACCGCCGGCGAGTACCGCGGTGACACCCTCGATACGGAGGGCTTCATCCATTGCTCCACCGCCGCCCAGATGGGTGCCACTGCCAACCGCTTCTTTGCCGGGCAGCGCGGCCTGGTGCTGCTTTACATTGAAGTCGCCCGCCTGACCGCCGAAGTGAAGTGGGAACCGGCCCTCGATACGCTTTTTCCACACATCTACGGGCCGCTCAATCTGGATGCCGTGCTGGCGGTTGAGGCCATTGAGCCGGATGAAGCCGGCGTTTTCCATTACCCGCATGCCTGAAACGCAGCCCGCCCCGCCCGACTGGCTGAACCGCGCCCTGGCTTACACCCGCGCCCAGCATACTGGCCCGGCCGTTACCGACTACCGCCTGCACGCCAGCACCGGCGCGACCCTGTTCGCCAGCCTGTATGCCCTCTACACTTTTCATCTGGTGGGTGAAACTCGCCGTTGGGATGCCGCCGCCCGCCAGACCTGGATAGACCACATCCAGCGCCATCAGGACCCGGCCAGCGGCCTGTTCCGTGACCCGGCCCACCGCCAGCGCGCCACGGATGCCGCCCACTCCGCCGACCACCTTGACCAGCAGCTCACCGGCTATTGCATCAGCGCCCTGCGCCTGCTGGGGGGGCGCCCGCGACATCCTCTCACTTTTATCCAGCCCTGGTGCGCGCCGGACACCACCCGCGCCTGGCTGGCCGGCCTGAACTGGGCCGCCGCCTCCAACAGTGGCAACAAGGCCATGTTCGTGGGCATCATGCTGACCGAAGCTGCCGAAGCCGGGCAGCCAGGCGCCGCCGCCGGATTGCAGGCCTGGTTTGACTGGCATGACACCAACGCTGACCCGGCCAGCGGCTTCTGGGGCCGCGGCCGCGCCAGCCGTTACTGGGAGGGCATGCAGGGCTATGTCCACCAATTGGTCGTATACAACTACGCTGGCCGTACGCAACCCACCCTGCGGGCCGCCGCCCGCCGTACCCTCGCTTTGCAACAGGCGGATGGACTCTTCAGCCCCAAGGGCGGCGGCGGCGCCTGCGATGACCTGGATGCTCTGCATATCCTCACCACCGCCCACCGCCGGTTTCCCGAACTGCGCCTCGAAATTGAAGCCGCCCTCGCGCGTGCCCGGGTCGGTATCCTCGCCAACCAGAACCCGGATGGCGGTTTCTGCTGGGCGCAGCGGCCGCGCTTTGGCCTGCGCGAGTGGCTGGGCGTCGCCCGTCACAACCTCGACCTGCATCAGCCGGATAAAGTCACCGTCGCTTTGCGGGCCGCGCTGGCCGGGCAGTTAAAACTCGCCCGCAAAATCGAAACCGGTTGGTCAGATGTAGGCCGCGCCTGGAATCAGAGCAGCCTGTGGGATACCTGGTTCCGGCTCTTGAGTCTGGCCGAAATTGAACTCATCCTTACCCCTGATTCGCTTTCAGCGGCCTGGCAGGGCATCCCGGCCCCCAATTTTGGCTGGCTGGCGGGGGCAGCGTGAACCTGCTCGTCCTCACCACCCAGCGCTGGCCGCTGGAGCACCCTTTTATGGAAGAAGTGCTCGCAAAAGGCCTGCCGGGGCGCGGCCATACGGTCACCTTTCTGATGCAAACCAACGCCGCCACGCATGAGGTCAGCCGCCAACCCTGGCATGCCGCCGAAGTGTGGGCCTTGCCGGGGCGCGGCCGCGCCACCCCGCTGGCGCGGGTGTTAAATGTGCTTGCCAAACCGCGCCAGGTTTCGCAAGCCGCCCGCCAACTGCCCCGCCCGGATGTCATCTACATCCGTAACGACTATCAACTGGCCTTCTGGGCCTTCCGCCAGCGGCGCAAAACCGGCGCGCCGGTCATCTTCCAGTATTCCTTTCCTTCCGCTACTGCCCAGACCGGTTCACTGGCCGCCCGGCTGGGGGCCGCCTTTCAGACCCGCCTGCTTAAAGCCGTTGCCCGCCGCGCCGACCACCTCCTGCCCATCAGCGAGTGGATGCAGGCCGAACTGGTTGCCCAGGGCTTGCCCGCCGCCCGGATGACCCCCTTTCCGCTGGGCGTGGATGCCAGCCTTGACCCGGCGGTGCTCGACCCGGCCGGTCTGCGCGCCGAACTCGGGCTGGGGTCGGCGCCGACCGCTATCTACTTCGGCTCGATGCACCCCCTTCGCCGGCTGGACTTTCTGTTATGCGTCTGGTCCCAGGTGGTCGCCCGCCATCCGACCGCCCGCCTGCTGATGGTCGGCGGCCAGCCGCAGGAAGTCGCTACTCTGCAAACCCAGGCAGATGAGATGGGCCTCGGCGCCAGCGTGATTTTCACCGGCCGCGTGCCGCGTCTGGCCGTGCCGCGCTACATCGCCGCCGCCGATGTCGGCCTGTCCCCGATCCCGCCGATTCCGGTTTATGTCGTTTCCTCGCCCACCAAGTTGGCCGAAACCCTCGGCCTCGGCCGCCCGGTGGTCGCCAATGACATCCCCGAACAGGAACTGTTGTTGCGCCAGAGTAGCGGTGGGTTGTGTGTGCCCTACGAAGAAACCGCCTTTGCCGAGGCGACCCTGACGCTGCTGGCTGACCCCCAACGGGCGCGCCAGATGGGCGCCGCCGGGCAGACCTACATGCGTCGCGAGCGCTCGTATCAGGGTATGACCGAACAACTGGAAGCCCTCTGCCAACGCCTGCTGGCCCAACGCCGGGGGACTGCCACATGAATCGCCTGCGCGCCCTGCCGGACTTTCTGATTCTTGGCGTACAGCGTGGGGGTACGACCTCGCTCTATGACTATCTCTGCCAGCACCCCTGGGTGGCGGCCGCCAGCGGTAAGGAACTGCATTTTTTTGACAATCAATTCGAACCCACGCTTGCCAGTTACCGGGCGCACTTTCCCCTGAAACTGCGCTTGTATTTGCACCGCTTGCGCAGGCGACGCCTGCCATTGCAGCGCGCCATCACCGGCGAAGCCAGCCCCTATTATCTCTATCACCCCCTCGCCCCCCAACGCGTGGCCGCCCACCTGCCGCAAGCCCGTCTGATTGCCCTGCTGCGCAACCCGGCCGAGCGCGCCGTTTCGCATTACTGGCATGAACACCGCAAGGGCCGTGAGCCACTCGAGATGCTGGCCGCCTTTGAGGCTGAAGCCGAGCGCATCGCCCCCGAATGGCAGGCGGTCGCCAGCGGGCAGGTGCAGCACAGCTCGATCCTGCAACGCCACAGTTACCTTGGGCGCGGCCACTACGCCGAGCAACTGGAACGCTGGTGGGCGCACTTCCCGCGCCGTCAGTTGCTGGTCTTGCGCAGCGAAAATTTATTCGAGAAGCCCCAGGCTACCTTTGAACAGGTCGAAGCCTTTTTGGGCCTGCCGCACTATACCGGTATGCACTTCCAGCCCTTGAATGCCGGCCAGTACGTTGAGCCGCCGCCGGCCGTCAGCCGCTTTTTGCGGGAGTATTACGCGCCGCACAATGCCCGCCTGCAAGCCCTGTTGGGCGAGGGTTTCGGCTGGGACGACTCGCGCACGGTATAATCGCCATTTGCCGTGAACTGGGACACGGCTATCTGCCTATGTTCCGTAAACTCTTTCACCCTGTCCAATTCTGGCTGGCCAAACGCTGGCCGCGCCGTGCTGCCCGCCTGTTTTACATTGTGCCCGCTAAAAACTGGGTGCTGGATTGGGTCGGCCGTTACATTACGCGTAACGTGCAACGCCAGTTTGGCATGGCGGCCCGCACCCGCCCCCAGCCGCCCATCACCGCCGGCGACCTGCTGCACTATGGTTCGCTGGGCGATTTTCTCACCCACCGCCAGCACCCCGCCAATGCCCACAATGCCGTGGTCGTTACCGTTTTTCACGGCCAGCGCGGCGACCCGGAGCGACCCTACAGCCAGCATCTCGAAGAACTGCTGGCCCATCAGGCCGAGTTTCAGCGCCTGGTAACCGCCAGCCGCATCATGGAAGACCGCTTTCTGGAATGGGGCATCCCGCCTGAAAAGCTGGTGTGCATCCCGTTGGGTGTGGATCTGGGGCGTTTTCGTCCTGCCAGCCCGCAGGAGAAAGCCGAAAAACGCCGCGCTCTCGGCATCCCGGAGGAAACCTTTGTCGTCGGCTCGTTCCACAAAGACGGTCAGGGCTGGGGCGATGGCGAGGAACCCAAACCCATCAAAGGGCCGG
This sequence comes from Anaerolineales bacterium, assembly GCA_024710875.1. Classification (GTDB taxonomy): domain Bacteria; phylum Chloroflexota; class Anaerolineae; order Anaerolineales; family UBA11579; genus SCUK01. The sequence continues at coordinate 4,258 of JANJTX010000011.1, forward strand.
ACATCCTGCTGGAGACCGCCGCCCAACTCAAAGGCCACCTGCCATTGTTCTTTTATCTCACCGCCCCGGCCCGCAGTTACGTCAAAAACGGGCTCGATCGGCTCGGTATTCCCTACCGGCATGACATTCTGGAGGACTATCACGCCATCCCGGCTTGCTACCACGCGCTGGACGCTTACCTCGTCCCCTCACGCGAAGAAGGCGGCCCGGAAGGGGTGCTGGAAGCCCTCGCCAGCGGCGTGCCGCTGGTCAGCACGCGGGTCGGTCTTGCCCCGGATGTAGTCACGGACGGGCAGGATGGACTACTGGCAGAGGTGGAAGATGCCGCTGCGCTCGCCGCCCATCTGGCGGCCCTCGCCGCCGACCCGGCTCTGGGGGGGCGTCTGGCGGCGGCTGGCCTGCACACCATCCAGGCCTACGACTGGCCCAAAATCGCCGCTCGCTATTATCATGAGGTCTATGCCCCGCTGCTGGGGTTGGAGCCCGCCCCATGACCGCCGACCGTTTCTACATCACCACCCAGTCCTATCGCCATGAATACGAAACCGGGCGCGATATCCCTACTCAGTACGGCTACCTGATAGAGACGGACTTTGGCGGCGCGCAACGCCTGCTCAAAATCCCCACCCCGACCGAATCGCCCAATGGCGAACGCATTAAAACCGGCCTGCGTGGTATCTGCCTCTGGCAGGGGCGGGTCTATACCGCCAGTTGGAATACCATCTATGTCATTGACCCGGCCAGTTTGCAGGTGGTTGATTCGTTCAGTCACCCGCTGATGTCTGACCTGCATGGCCTGCACGCCGATACCGACGGCCTGTGGGCGACTTCTTCGCTGATTGACAGCGTGCTGCATTTTGACTGGCAGCACAACTTCAAGCGCGCCCTCTCGCTCTCCAATACCCGTCTCTATCCACGCCGTTATCGCCAGCCGGTAGACCTCACCGCCGACTACCGCCAGCGCGGCAAGGTCAAGGAAGGCTTCGTCAGTTTTCATGCCAATCATGTCTCCCGGCTGGATGATGCCCATGTCCTCATTACGGGCCGCGGTGATGGTCAGGCCGCCGGGCGGGTGTTGAAGCTGGACCGCCACACGCTGAAATTCAGCCTGTGGATTAAAGGTATTCACGGTCCGCATGATGGCCTGTTCTTGAGCAACGGCGATTTCGCCCTGACTGAGACCAACGGCGCCACAGTCGCCATTTACCGCCCGCGCCGCTGGGGCCGCCCACGCCTGCTGCGGCGGCTGGCCCTGCCGGAAGCCGGCGAAGCCTTTTGGACGCGCGGCCTGGCGGAAGATTCGGCCGGGGATCTCGTCGTGGGCCGCTCGGTGTGGAAGGGCAGCCAGCGCAACGCCAGCGTGGTGCGCCTCTCGCCCACCGGCGCAACTGTCGCCGTCCATGACCTCGAACTGCCGGACTACCCCGAGTGCCGCATCTTTCAGATTCACCCGGTGAGGGGCTGACATGCCGCCCAGCATTACTGTGCTGATGGCCGTGTTCAACCAGGCCGCCACCCTGCCGGATGCCCTCGCCAGCCTGTGGTCCCAAACCGACCCGGATTTTGAATTGCTGGTGATTGATGATGGCTCCACCGATGACACCCCCGCCATCCTCGCCCAGCAGACCGACCCGCGCCTGCGGGTACTGACCAACCCCACCAACCTTGGCCTGACCGCCAGCCTGAACCGCGGCCTGGCCGAAGCGCGCGGTGAATTCATCGCCCGCATGGATGGCGACGATATCAGCCTCCCAGACCGGCTGGCAGCCCAGCGCGCTTACCTGCAACGCCACCCATCCGTGGCCGCCTGCGGTAGCTGGGTGCAGACCTTTGGGGCGCGCCAGGAACTCTGGCGTTTCCCGGCCCGGCCGGACGACCTGCGCGCCGAATTGCTGTTTGAAAATGTGCTCGCCCACGGCAGTGTCATGCTGCGCCGGGCGGCTTTGCAGGCCCACGACCTGCGTTACGATGAAACCCTGGTACGCGCTCAGGACTATGATCTGTGGGCGCGGCTGGCGCACCATGCTCCGCTGGCCAACCTGCCGCGGCCATTGCTGCGTTACCGCTTGCATACCGGGCAGGTGGGCGCGGCGGATAGCGCCGGGCAGCGCGCCACCGCCCAGCAGGTGCGCCGCCTGCAACTGGGCTGGCTCGGCCTTGAACCCACGGCGCAGGAAATGGATTTGCATCTCGCTTTGAGTACATCCGACTTTGTCGCCAATCTGGACTGGCTGGGGCAGGCGCGGGCCTGGCTGGAAAAAATCGCCGCCGCTAACCAGCGCAGCGGTGAGTACCCGGCCAGGGCGTTGCGCCGAACATTGGCGCGCCGCTGGCTGGCGGCCTGCCGCGCTGCGCATAGCCTTGGTTTGCCCGCCTGGCAGACCTATACGGCTTCGCCGCTGACGCGGCCTTCGCTCACGGCGGCGCGCGTCTTCTTGCTGTGCCTGCGGGCCGAGGTGCGGCGTGGCTAAACGCGTCGCCATTGTCTCCGATTCAGCCCCGCCCTACGGTGGTGGCGGTGTGGCCAGCGCCCATTTCAGCCTGCTGCGCGGCTTTCAACGCCAGGGTCTGGAGGCGGCCCTGTTCACCTTCTATGCCCGCCAGTTTCCGGAAACGCCCGAACTGGACATCTTCCGCTTTGGCCCGCCGCGCCTGGCGGCCAAACTCCTGATGAAACTCAATGGCTGGGTTTTTGACCTGCTGCAACCCGGCTCGAATGCCTGGTATACAGTGGATACGCTCATCAGCGGGTTGGGGGCGCGCCGCATGGCCGCCGCCCTCGCCGCCTGGCGGCCGGACGTCGTCATCTTTCCCGACCACGGCGCGCCAGCCCGCGTCATCCGCAAAAGGCCGGGCACTCGCTGGGGGCTGATCGCCCACCACAACCCCCTGCGCTTTCAAAATGACCCGCGCCTCGGTGAATTCTCGGCGCTGGATGCCCGCCTTGCCATCCGGCTGGAGCAACAGAGCATGCCCAAATTTGACCGCGTCGCCTGCCCATCGGCCTACATGCGCGACTGGTTTGAGCGCACGTATAATTTTGCGGGGCCGGTGGCGGTCATCCCCAACATCCCGGATGTGCAGTCCGTGGCGGCCGCCGCGCCGCGCGACCCCCGCCCGGAACTCGGCCTGCCGCCGGATGCGCCTCTGCTGGTCATTCCCTCTGGCGAGGTGCGCTTGAAAGGCACCGATTTCATCGCCCCCTTTCTGCGGGCGCTGGCGCTCGGTCATTCCCAGCCCTTTGGGGTGTGCATCGCCAGCGGTCTGGCCCCCGGGTTGGCCCAGGACCTCGCCAGCCTGCCGGAGCATGTGCGCCTGTACCTGCCCGGGCGGCTGGCGCACGCTGACTATTTGGGTATCCTTAAGTCGGCTTCCTTTGGCGTATTCCCGTCGCTGATTGACAATTACAGCATGGCGCTGGTGGAGGCCACCCTGGCTGGCGTGCCGATGCTGGCCTTTGACGCCGGCGGCAATGCCGATATCGTGCGCGAAGGCGAAAACGGCCGCCTCATTCCGGCCTTTGATGTGGAGGCCCTGGCCGCCGCTGGGCTGGCCCTGCTGGATAACCCGGCCGAACTGGCCGCCCTGCAGCAATGCACGCGCAACTACCACCCCCCGGCCTTTCAGCCGGAGGCGATCGTGGCCGACTACATCCGCTTTTTTGTGGAGGATTAAGCGTATGCCGAAAATTGCCCACCAGAAACGATTCGGAAGCGCCTGATATACCATGTGTGGCATTTCAGGTCTGGTCGCCCATCAGCCCCTCACTCCGGAACAACAGTCTGCCGTTGCGCGCATGAATTCAGCCCTTGCCCATCGCGGGCCGGATGGCGAAGGCAGCCACAGCCACCCCCATGCGCTGCTCGCCATGCGTCGTCTAAGTATCATTGACCTGGCCGGTGGCTGGCAGCCAATTTACAACGAAGACCGCTCTCTGGCAGTTACCTGCAACGGCGAAATCTACAATTATGTCGAACTGCGACCCCCGTTGGAGGCGCGCGGCCATCGCTACACCACTCACAGCGATGTGGAAAACATCCTCCACCTTTACGAAGACCACGGTCTGGATTTTGTCCACCACCTGCGCGGCATGTTCGCGCTGGCCCTCTGGGATGAGCCGCGCAAACGGCTGGTGCTGGCGCGTGACCGCATGGGTGAGAAGCCGCTTTACCTGTATGAAACCGGGCAGCAGTTGTACTATGCCTCTGAACTCAAAGCCCTGCTTAAGTCAGGCGTGATTGCGCTCGACCTTGACCCCGAAGCCATTCATGATTACTTCCACTATCACTATATCCCCGAGCCGCAAACCGCAATTAAAGGTGTCCGCAAACTTTCCGCCGGTCACCTGCTGGTGGTGGATACAGACCCCTGGCAGGTACGCGAAATTCAATACTGGGATATGCTGGCTGCCGAGCCGCTGGAGCGCGACCCCGCTACCACCCTGTGCGCCATGCTGGATGAAGTCGCCGAATTGGTGATCCGTGCCGATGTGCCGGTGGGCGTAGCGCTAAGCAGCGGGCTGGATTCCAGCGCGGTGGCGGCTCTGGCGGCCCGTAAATACCCCGGTACGCTCCAGGCTTTCAGCGTGGGTTACCCCGGCGAACTGGAAAACGATGAACGCGCCGGGGCGCGCGACCTCGCCGCCCATCTTAAACTACCTTTTCACGAAATTGAACTCAAGACGCCTGAGATGGTGGCCGAATTTCCAGACCTGGTCTATTCCCGCGACGACCCGATTGCTGATATTTCCGGGTATGGCTACTACATGGTGCAAAAGGCCAGCCGCGCCGCTGGCGTTCCGGTGATGTTGCAAGGGCAGGGTGGCGATGAGTTGTTTTGGGGCTATGGCTGGGTTCGGCAGGCTCTCCGCAAAAGCGAAGCCCGCCGCCATGACTCGCGCCCGGGTGTGCGCAACCTGTGGGCCAGCCGTGAATTTGTACTCCCTACCGGTTTCAATCGCGCCGGCCTGGGGCCGGCTGGCTATGCCCTGGGTGGGTTGGTGCCCACCTGGCAGCGCTTCCGCCGTCGTACCACCGCCCCGGCCGAACGGCTGATTTTCTACGACCTCGCCCGCGATTATGCCCACGCCCGCCAACAGGTCGCCGGGATTTACACCCGTTCGTTCCAATCGGCCATTTGCTCCCGGCCGAGCCGCCACTTCACGTTCAAGCAGCCCTGGCCGCATTTGCCCAGCCTCTTTACCCGGCTCATCTCCCAGACCTACCTGCTTGAAAATGGTATCGCCCAGGGCGACCGGCTCGGCATGGCCTCGGCGATTGAACTGCGCCTGCCCCTGCTCGATTACCGCCTGGTAGAAACGGTCATCGGGTTGCGCAAAGTCAGCCCGGACCATCACCTCCCGCCCAAACACTGGCTCAAACAGGCGTTGCGCGGCCAGTTGCCGGAGTGGGTATTGGAACGCCCGAAACGCGGCTTTGAGCCGCCCGTGCGTCAGTGGCATGCGGCCCTCTTTCAGGCCTATGGTCGCAATCTGGTAGATGGCTGGCTGGTGCAACAGGGCATCCTCGCGCCGCTGTCCGCAATGCGCCTGTCCATCGGCGAATTCCCCAAGAACAACAATGTGCCGCTTTCCTTCAAAGCCCTGGTATTGGAAATGTGGGTCCGGCGCATGCAGGCCGAAATGCCATGACCCTGCCGCGTCTCACTTTCGGCATCATCACTCTCAACGGCCTGCCCTGGCTGGGCTACAACCTGCGCGCCCTCTACCCGTTTGCGCATCAGATTATCGTGGTGGAAGGCGCGGTGCAGGCCGCCCGTTCGCTGGCCCGCCCGGACGGCCACTCGCAGGATGGCACCTTTGAGTTCGTCCAGCGTTTTCAGGCCGAGGAAGACCCGCAGGGCAAGGTCGTGCTGGTGCAGGCCGCCGATGACGGCTACGCCACTGGCTTCTGGCCCGAAAAGAACGAGATGAGCCAGGCCTATGCCCGCCGCGCCACCGGCGACTGGCTCTGGCAGGTGGATGGCGACGAGTTTTATATGCCGGAGGACATCCAGGCCATCGTGGCCCAATTGCAGGCCCAGCCGGAAATCGGGGTGGTGTCTTTTCCTTTCATTGAGTTCTGGGGCAGTTTCACCACCCGCCTGGATGGCGCTCTCTACCGCTACGAACTGCCCGGCGTGCCGCGCCTCTTCCGCTGGCGGCCCGGCTACACCTATGCAGACCACCGCCCGCCGACCGTGCTGGATGAACACGGCCGCGACCTGGCCACCGGCCCGCACATCGCCTATAGCGACCTGCGCCGGAGCGGCATCACTATGTATCACTACTCGTATGTTTTGCCCAAGCAGGCCGAGCAAAAGGTCGGTTACTACGCCCACGCCGAATGGACGGCGGCCTTTCGCGACAACGAACGCTGGCTGCGCGAAAAATACTACGGCCTGAAAGACCCGCTCTTCATCGGCGAGAAGGGCCGCTGGCATTGGCAGTGGCTGGAAACCTACCGCGGCCCACACCCGCCTGCCATCCAGCAATTGCAGGCCGACCTCGCCCGCGGCGCGCTGGCCGAGCCGCTGCGCCCCACGGAAGACATCCAACGCCTGCTGGCCTCGCCCGCCTATGCCATCGGGCGCGCGCTGGCCCGTCTGGCGCTCTTCTTCACCCACCACCTTTCCCGGCTGGTCAAGCCCATCACCCGCCGCCTGCGGGCCGCCGCGGCCGGGAAATAGCGTTTCGCTTTATAATTCCGGCCATGAGCAGCCAAAACGGTTACGAAACCATCGAATACAACGGCACCAAGTACGCCGAAATTATCTGGGCTGATACCAGCGTCCCGCATACGACCTTCTTTTCCCCCGCGGAATCGTCCTTCCAGTTCGGTTTGCTGGCCCACAAGGCTGGCCATCAGGAACCCGCCCACTACCACCGCGAATTCGAGCGCACCATCAGCGACCTGCAGCAGATGTTCGTGGTGCAGCGCGGCGTGGTGGTGGTAGAACTGTACAGCGATGAGGGTAACCTGCTGCGCGAAGTTACCCTCAAGTCCGGGGATGCGATCGTCCTCATTCACGGCGTGCATGCCCTGCGCGTTTTGGAAGACATGCAATGCATCAGCGTCAAGCAGGGGCCGTTTATGGGCACCGAATTCGACAAAGTCGATGTGCCCGTAAACAAGAAATAGCCCCCGCGTCTCACCGAGGATTCCCCCATGATTCCTGTCTTTGAACCGGTCATCAGCGAAGATGAAATCGAAGAAGTCGTAGCCGCTCTGCGGCGCGGCGAAATCAGTGGCTCGTTTGGCGAGGCCCTGCCCGCTTTTGAACAGGGTTTCGCTGAATATGTCGGCTGTAAGTACGGCGTAGCGGTCAACAGCGGCTCCTCGGCTCTGCAACTGGCAGTGGCCGCCGCTGGCATTGGCCCCGGCGATGAAATCCTGTTGAGCGCCAGCACCAACATCGCCACCGCCCTGGCTGCCTACCATAACGGGGCGGTCAGCGTGCCGGTCGATTCCGAGCCGGTCACTTGGAACATGGACCTCGAACTGCTCGAGGAACTCATCACGCCCCGCACCAAAGCCATCCTGCCGGTGCACCTCTACGGCCACCCGGTCGATATGGATGCTGTGATGGCAATCGCCGAGAAGCACAACCTGCTGGTGATTGAAGACTGCGCCGAATCGCATGGCGCCACGGTGCGCGGCCGCATGACTGGCGCGTTCGGCCACATGGCCTGCTTTTCTTTCTACGCCAACAAAGTCATCACCACCGGTGAAGGCGGCATGATTACCACCAACGACCCGGCCCTCGCCGAGCGCCTGCGCTCGCTGCGCAACCTCGGTTTCGGGGAGCCGCGTTTTTACCACCAGACCCCGGCCTTCAACTTCCGCATGCCCGGCTTTGTGGCCGCCCTCGGGTTGGCCCAGTTCCGAAAAATTGAGCACATCATCACCGAAAAACGCCGCGTCGCCCACACTTACAACCGCCTGCTGGCCGACCTCCCCGGTATTCAGACCCCGGCCGAGTTGGATTGGGCCAAAAATGTGTATTGGATGTACGCCATCACGATTGACCCGCAGGAATTTGGCGCCACCCGCGACGAGGTCGCCGCCAAACTGTGGGAACGCCAGAAAATCCAGACCCGCACCTTCTTCTGCCCGATGAACCAGCAACCCTTCCTGCGCGCCCAACCCGGCTACCGCGACATCCCTTGCCCGGTGGCCGACCGCCTGTGGGAGACCGGCCTGTACCTGCCCTCGACCTGGACGCTCGACGAGGCCACCATTGGCATGGTCGTAGACACTTTGCGCGACATCCGGGCCGCCTGACCGCCATGGGCTCTTACCTCGGCCAGCACGCCGATTATTACGACCTGATATATGCCGAAAAGGACTACGCCGGCGAAGCCGCCTTTGTGCACGCCTGCCTGCAAAAATACGCCAACGGGGAGGTAAAGTGCGTCCTGGAATTGGCCTGTGGCACCGGCAACCACTCTTTTCAGCTTGTTGAACACGGCTACGATTTGCTCGCTACCGATTACTCGGCGGATATGATTCGCGTCGCCCGCAGCAAACTGGCCGGCCGCGACCTGCCGCTGCAATTTGAACCCGCTGATATGCGTGCCTTGCCGACCCCGGCCGAACCCTACGATGCCGTCCTCTGCCTGTTTGATTCGATTGGCTACGTTCAGACCAATGCGGCCATCGCCGAAGCTCTGAAAGGCATCCGCCGCAGTCTGCGGCCGGGCGGCCTGCTGGTGCTGGAATTCTGGCATGCCCCGGCCATGCTCAAAGGCTACGACCCCCTGCGCATCCGGCGTTTTCCGGTGGCGGGCGGCGAGTTGTTGCGCATCTCGGAAACCCGCCTCGAGCCGGAGAAGTCGCTGGCGCATGTCACCTACACCATCTATAACCATCAGGCCGATGGCTGCACCACCCACCTGACCGAAACCCAGACCAACCGCTATTTCCTGCAGGGCGAAATGCAGCTGTGGTTGGAAAGCCACGGTTTTGCCCCGCTGGCCTATTTTAGCGGCTACAACGCCGAAGAGCCCATCACCGCCGATACCTGGCACATCGTGGCCGTGGCGCGTCGGGAGCCGGACGCATGAAAGTCGGCGTATTTCTCGGCGATTACCGCCCGACCGAAGGCGGCGCCTTCACCTTTCAGGATGAAGTCGTCGGTGCGCTGGCGCGGCTGGCGGGCGAAAGCCGCCATGAATTCACGCTGATTACCCGCGATACGCAGGCGTTGCAATCTGCGGCCGGTGGGCTGGACCTGCTGGCCTACCAGAAGCCGCCCCTCTGGGAGGCCTTGAGTCTGCGGGTGGGGCGCTCATTCAGCGGCTTGCGCGGCCGCCGCTGGCTGCGCACTCGTTTTGAGCACACCGCCCGCGCTGCCGGCATTCAATACCTGTGGTTCACCACCCCGCGCTCGTTGGAAATTGACCTGCCTTACCTGACCATCGTTTATGATCTGCAGCATCGTTTGCAGCCCTGGTTTCCGGAAGTTAACGAATTTGGCGCCTGGTACTCGCGCGAAAGCCCCTACAGCCGCTTCCTGCCGCGGGCGGCCGCCATTATTGCCGGTACACAGGCCGGCCGGGATGAAATCGCCCATTTTTATGGCGTGCCGGAACGCCGCATTAAGTTGTTGCCGCACCCCACGCCTGGTTTTGCCCTGCAAGCCGCTCCACAACCCCGTGTCGCCCTCGATAAATTCGGCCTGCCGGAGCAATACCTGTTCTACCCGGCCCAGTTCTGGGCGCACAAAAATCACGCCAACCTGCTGCTGGCATTGGCGCACCTGCGCGACCTGCACGGTCTCACCCTGCCGCTGGCCCTGGTAGGGTCAGACCACGGCAACCGCCCCTACATCGAAGACCTTGCCCGCCAGTTGAACTTGCCGGTGCATTTTCTGGGCTTTGTCTCGCAGGATGAACTGATTGCCCTGTACCAGCATGCCTTTGCCCTCACCTATGTCACCCTGTTCGGGCCGGAGAACCTGCCCCCGTTGGAAGCCATGGCCCTCGGCTGCCCGGTGGTGGCTTCCCAGGTCGCTGGCGCCGAAGAGCAACTGGGCGAAGCCGCCCTGCTGGTGGAGGCCACCCGCCCGGAAGACATCGCCGCCGCCATACTGCGCTTGCACCAAGAGCCGGAGTTGCGCGCCGCCCTCATTGAACGCGGCCGGGCGCGCGCCGCTCGCTGGACGGTGGATGATTTTGTACGCGGGGTATTTAAGATATTGGACGACTTCGAACCCTACCGCCGCACCTGGCGTTAAGTCGGTTTTTCAAACACCCCCAACAGCAAACTGCCCAACGCATGCCCCCGGGCCTGCTCCAGCCAGTGGGCGGCTTCGGCCGCGCCGCGCCCGAAGACCGCCAGCCACGGCGCGATGAAGTTCAGGCTACGGATTTCCACCACCCGGTAGCCGGTGTCTTTGGCCAGGGCCGCCAGCCGCGCCCGGCT
>JANJTX010000158.1 GCA_024710875.1 Anaerolineales bacterium
GCTGCAAAGCCGGTTTTTTGCTTTATAGGAATTGGGGTAAAACTGCCAGCCAGACCAGCCCCATTACTAAACCAACTATCCAGCCAGCCAGCACATCTGATACATAGTGTACGCCCATGGCTACCCGAGCCAGCCCCACCAGCGGCCCCCAGAGCAATAAGACCAGGCCGAACCAGAACGGGCCCAGTCCCCAGGCTACTACGCCAATCAGCAGGCCGCGGGCGGCGTGGCCGGAGGGAAACGAGTGCGGGTCGGTTTTGCGATAAATCTGCCCCCATTCGCCCTCGGGGCGGCGGCGGCGGATGGTGAACTTGAGCGCCATGACGATGACGGCAGTTCCCAGAATGGCGATAAACAGAAAGACGGCGCGATATTTCCAGTTCGAGTCCCCGAGCAACCAGAGCAAGAGCAGGCCAGCAAACCAGAACCAGGAATCGCCGGAATGACCCAGAAGTACGGCCAGCGAGCGGAGCGGGCCGGGTTGTTCGGCCACCCGCAGGCGCTGGGAGGCGGCGGCATCGGCCTGCAACAGGCGTTGAAGACTCATGCGGTTACCGGCCGCCCAGGTCGGCGCGAATCATTTCCAATTGGTGGGGTTTGTCTACGTCCATGCCGATTTCAGCATAGGGGCACATGACGGCCCGGGCTTTCAGTCCGAGCCGCTTTGCGATTTGTATTTCAGCACCGGCCACATCCACAAGGCGGAAGAGGATGAGGAACAGCGTATCAAAGCCGACCATGGCAGCCTGCTTGAAGACGTTTTTGCGGGTGGCTTCCAACTGATTCCACAGGCCGCGCTCTGAAAGGATGACCCAGTTTTTGACGACATTCATATCGCCGCCGGTCACTTGAATGCCCTTGAGTTTGGTGAAGGAGCGATTGGAGCCGGGGAAGCGAGCTTCCATCACGCTGCGCTCCACCAGGTTGTAGTACATATCATGGTCGGTTTCAAGGCAGGTGGTGATGGTCCAGTCGGCCATTTCGGCGGTGATGGTCGGGATGTCGGATGAAACAATCAGGGTGTGGGTAGCCTGGGGGTTGAGTTCCACCACTTTGCGTACGCCAGCGCGGATGTTGTCCACCATGCCGCCCTGATTGGGGACGTAATACAGAGGTTTGGAGCAGGTCAGGCCGTGTTGGTCTTCCAGACCGATGATGATTACATTGTTAACCAGTTTTGAGCCGCTCATGGCATCCAAAATCCACTGAACCATGGGCTTACCGGCGACATCCACGAGGGCTTTGGACTTCCCCTGGGTGAATTCATACAGCGGTTCTTCTGGTTTGGGTATACCGCCGGCGGTGATAATGGCGTCCATGGTCAGTTCAACTCCTGAATCTGCGGTTCCAGGGCCAGGGTGTCCAGAATTTCATCCAGTTCCTGATGCGTGAGTTTGCGGCCCTTGCCAGCGGCAGCAATCAGGGCGGCTTCCATCATGTTGGTGCCAAACGAGCGGCCTTCCAGCACCGGCGTGGCAGTAACCAGCGCTTTGACGCCGGCCTGTTTGAAGGCGGCCACATCTTCCGGGGTAGTGGTGTTGGTAAGGATGATTTTGCCATCCAGCCGATCAGGCATGTGGCGTTTAATGTAATGGCAGTCGCCGGCGATGATGGTGGCCCACTGGTAGTGCTCTTCGAATTTGGGAATGCGTTTTTCCTGCTTCTCGCCGGTGGGGTAGATCCATTCAAACGGCAGGCGGCCGGCGATGGGCATGAGCAGGGCGGCCATGCGCGTCACGGCCTGGGTAGTGTGCAGGGGCAGAGGAATGCCAAGGCCGAACATCAAATCACCGAAGACGATTTCATAACCGGCATCCACAAAACTGCGGGTCATGCCCCAGCGGTCAGCGCCGAGGGTGATGAAGGCGCGTTTTTCCTTAATCAGGTGTCCGAGGGTTTTTTCCAACTTGGGAAGGGCGCGGGCTTCCAGTGTGTTTTTCAGGCCGGTGCCATCTACTAGCGGGGTCTTATGGACGAAGCGCACCATGGGTTTGACGGAATGCAGCGGGTACCAGCGGTCATCCACCAGCAGGCCGAGGTCGGCGCCGCCCACCCCAAAGGCGTCTACTTGGCCATCGAGTTCCTTGTACTTTTGGGCGGCGGCTTCCATGTCCCCATCCATGCCAATGCGTTCGATGCTTATTTTTTCGCCCAGCAGGTTAACAGCAACAGCTTTGTTGCGTTTGGAGGACCCTAAACTGATGCTAACGGCTCGTTTCATTGGTGTTCCTCTGGTCTGGTTTGGTCTTGCCGGGGAGTATACTCCAAATGGTTGGGGTTAAAACGAGGGCGTTGGGTGAACGTTTGGGAGGCGTATTTTGGGGCAAGGGGTAATCAGTGTATAATGCGAATATCGCAAGGGGGGCAACGGATTGGCCAAACCAAATCTGCAGGAGGTTTCACGTATGCTCCCGAATTACGCCTACTTTAAAGGCAGTATCGTCCCGTATAGTGAAGCAAAAGTTGGAGTGATGACTCACTCTTTGAATTATGGCACGGCCGTTTTTGGCGGCGTGCGCGGTTACTGGAATGAAGAAGAAGAAGAACTGTTCATCTTTCGCCCGATGGATCATTACACGCGCTTTCTGAATTCGGCCAAACTGATGGTGATGGACCTGGGGTTGAATGCCCAGCAACTCACTGACATCACGCTGGAATTGTTACAGAAGGAAGGCCACCGTCAGGATGTGTACCTGCGCCCGCTGGCTTATAAAGCCGATGAGTTGATCGGCGTGCGTTTGCACAATCTGACCGATGAAGTCACGCTGTTCTCGGTGCCGTTTGACCGCTATGTGAGCAATGATACCGGAGCGCATGTTACGGTATCGTCCTGGCGGCGGGTGGATGACAATATGATCCCGGCGCGCGGCAAAATCGCTGGCGCGTATGTCAATACGGCCTTTATCAAGACCGATGCGGTGCGGGCCGGGTTTGATGAGGCGCTGGTATTGAACGTGGATGGTCACTTGAGCGAAGGCAGCGCCGAGAATATCTTCATGATTAAGGGCGGCAAAGTCATCACCCCGATGGTGACGGACAATATCCTCGAAGGGATTACGCGCAACAGCATCATCGAGCTGGCGAAGGAAGAACTCGGCCTGGAAGTAGTTGAACGGCACATTGACCGCACTGAAGTGTACCTGTGCGATGAGTTCTTTATGACCGGCACAGCCGCGCAGGTGACGGCGGTGACGAAGGTAGACCACCGGGTGATTGGGACGGGCGAGATGGGTCCGATTACAACCCAGTTGCGGGAGCTGTACGCCAATGTGGTGCGCGGCAAGGTCAAGAAATACCGCCATTGGAACCAGCCGGTTTACGAAAAGATGATTGTCAAATAGCCCAACTTGTTGATTTGACATTCGCGGGCGGCGCAAGCCGCCCGCTTGTTTTTGGCGGCTATAATGGCCGTCAATTCGTTGGACTAGGCGAACTATGAACCACGACCTGAATTTTGATGAAATCCGGCGCTATTCGCGTCACCTGCTGATACCCGAAGTCGGCCTGATGGGGCAGGCAAAGTTGAAGGCCGCCTCCGTGCTGGTGGTCGGCGTTGGGGGGCTGGGCTCTCCGGCGGCGCAGTACCTGGCGGCGGCCGGGGTCGGGCGACTGGGACTGGTCGATTACGATGTCGTCTCCGAGAGTAATCTGCAGCGGCAGGTATTGTACGGGCAAGCCACGCTGGGCGAGCGCAAAGTACTGGCCGCCCAGCGCCGCTTGCAGGACCTCAACCCGGGAATTGAAATCCGGGCCTATGATGAGCCGTTTACCAGCGCAAATGCACTTCGCATAGCCAGTGGTTATGACCTGGTGCTGGATGGGACCGACAATTTCCCTACCCGTTACTTGACCAATGACCTGTGCGTGAAACTGGGCATCCCGAATATTTACGGGTCTATTTTCCGGTTTGAAGGGCAAGTGAGCGTGTTTGATGCGCAGGTGGGGCCGTGCTACCGCTGTTTGTTCCCCTCGCCGCCGCCGCCGGGCAGCGTGCCATCGTGTGCCGAAGGCGGCGTGCTGGGAGTGTTGCCGGGGGTGGTGGGCAGCCTGCAAGCGACTGAGGCATTGAAAGTAATTCTGGGGATTGGCGAGAGTTTGGCTGGGTGGCTGTTGCTCTACAATGCGCTGGATGGCGGGTTCGACCGCATCCGGCTTAAGAAGAATCCCGACTGCGTCGTATGCAGTAAGCCCGTTAAGGAGATTGAGCTAATTGATTATGAAGAATTTTGCGGCGTACCGGCCTTTGAGCCGGAGTTTGGTTTGGCAGGTGCTGGCATGGATATGACGGTGAAGCAACTGGCGGCCGAGCTGGCAGCCGGTGGATTGACGTTGGTGGATGTGCGCGAGGCACACGAGCTGGAAATTGCGGCTATTTCGGGGGCGCGGCACATCCCGCTGGGTGAATTGGCCGGGCAAATGGCGGAACTGGACACTCATGGGCGCTACGCCCTGTTATGCCGGAGTGGCAGCCGCTCGGCGCGGGCCGTTGAGCTGTTGCGGGCAGCTGGCTTTCGCGACGTGCGCAATGTAGCAGGCGGGATTAACGCCTGGACGAAAGAAATTGACCCCTCGCAGCCTCTGTACTAGCGTTCGAATTCTAGCATACAGGACAATATGAAAAAATATACGGGCAAAAAGATATTGGTGGCATTGGCACACCCGGATGATGAATCCTTCGGGATGGGTGGGACATTGGCTTACTACGCAAAGCATGGGGCCGAGATACATCTGGTGTGCGCCACGCGCGGCGAGGCGGGGACGATACCAGCCGGGATGTTGGTCGAGGGACAGTCGGCCGCGGAATTACGGGAAGGGGAATTGCGCTGCGCGGCGCAGATACTGGGGCTGGCACAGGTAGACTTTCTCAATCATCGCGATTCGGGCATGGTGGGTTCGGAAGACAACCGCCATCCGCAGGCGTTTGTGGGTGTGCCGCTGGAGAAAGTGACCGAGGCGATGGTTAGAAAAGTACGGACCTTTCGACCGGACATCGTCATTACCTTTGATCCGGTGGGCGGCTATCATCATCCCGACCATATTCACATTCAGCGCGCTACCGTAGCGGCTTTTGCGGCTGCCAGTGACCCGACCCAGTTCCCGGGGGCGGGCGAGGCATATTCGCCGGCGGCGCTGTACTTCAGTGTATTTCCGCGCCGGCTTATGCGCACGATGGTGCATACGCTGGATTGGGCGTACCGGCGGCGGTGGGCGCATAAAATCATGGGCGCGTTCAGGAAATCCATCTCGAACCCGCGCCAGTTTGGCCGAAACCAGGATATTGACCTGGTGCTATTGACGGGCGATGAAGACTACCCCGAGCATGTGCTGGTTGACTATCGGGAAGTGGCGGACGCGAAAGACCGGGCAGATGCCTGCCACGCCAGCCAGCTTGATTTTGGCCGACAGGGCGGCAACCGCGCCATGAGCCTGATGCGACGGCTGCAAAGGCGGCGCGACCGCTTTATGCGGGCGTACCCGGAGACTCCCAGGAATTTTCGCAGCCGGGATCTGTTTTCATTTTAGATACCACCTTGGAGGCAATCATGGCAGATGAACACATGCCTCAGCATATTGTGGCTGTGGATGCACTGGTAGTAAACGCGCGCAACGAGATATTAATGATTAAAAGCCCGCGACGGGGCTGGGAATTTCCTGGTGGTCAAGTAGAAGTGGGGGATACTTTACAACAAGCATTAATCCGTGAAGTGCGAGAAGAGACTGGAGTGGA
>JANJTX010000015.1 GCA_024710875.1 Anaerolineales bacterium
CGATGCAACCGGCTGAGTTCCAGGGGCGCCTGGCCCTGGGCCGCCAGGCTGAACGGGCTTTACAGTCGGTGCTGCTCGGGCGCGGGTTCCGGGTGGCGCGCAGCGGTCAGGAAGCCTGGCTCTCGCCCGAACTGTATGCCGTGCTGCGGCGCGGCCCGAGCGACCCGATGTGCCGGGCGCTGCGCCACATGCCGGACTTCCTGGCTGAGCGGCATGACTTTCCGGTGGCCTACTGGGACGCCAAGAACAACACCCGGGCCGGGACGCGCTTCTTCGCCCTGGAGCAGGCCTTCCACGTCGAGCAGCTGGCGCGGGTCGGCAAGGGCGAGCGGGTGGTGGTGGCCTTCCGGGACACCGATGGCCGACTGTATGCCAATTGGGTCCAGGAGCTGGCGGTGATGGCCGAGATCGACCGCTTCCGGGGCAACTGGAGCGGCTCGTGGTCGCCGTTCCTGCTGATCGCCCGCACCAGCGTACTGCCGCTGGATGCCTTCATCGAGCGCAACCGGCTAAAGAAGGGCGGGGCACGATGAGCGCCGGCTTTGGCGACTGGTTGCTGGGCTGCCTGGTTGGGCGCGGCTGGAGCCAGGCCGAGCTGGCGCGGCGGGCCGGGCTTTCTGAAGCCCAGGTCTCGCGGCTGGTGACGGGCGCCCGCGCGCCGGGGCTGGCGGCCTGCCGCGGGCTGAGCCGGGCGTTGCGACTGCCGTTTGAGTATGTGTGTGCCCGGGCCGGAATGACGTCGCTGGCGCCGGGTCAGGATGCGGCCGCGCTGGAACTGGGCGAGCTCAGTCGGCGACTGGCACCGGCCGACCGCGAGCTGCTGCTGGCGGTAGCCCGAGCGGTTGCGGCAAGTCGGCCGCGTCCCCGGGGGCGAATATGAGCGCGGGTCGGCGGCTCAACGGCGAAGGTACGCTCTACTTCCGGTCCGGGCGCCGCTGCTGGGTGGCTCAGGTCACGGACGGCAATCGCCGCGTGACCCAGGAGTTCAAGTCCAAGGCCCAGGCTCGCGCCTGGCTTCAAGAGATGGGCCAGCAGATTCAGGCTGGACTGGACCTGGACGACGCCCGCATGACTCTGGCGGAGTTGCTCGAGTACTATCTGGAATTCACTGCAGGCAGTCGGGCGCCCAAGACCTTTGAGCAATACCGGCAGGTGACCGATCGGTTCATCTTGCCCGAGATTGGCACACTGCGACTGATGGACATCAAACCGCGCGTCGTCAGCCGCTATCTGCTCGGGCTTCATCGTCGCGGCGAGAGCCCCCGCCAGATCCAGATCGTCCGGGTTGTGCTCAACCAGGCCTTCAAACTCGCCCGGCGGGAAGGCTTTCCATATAACCCCGTAGAAGGCAGTTACCGTCCGCGTTATGAAGCTCCGGAAATCCGACCCTTGTCAGCCGAACAGTCGCAGCGCTTCCGAAGCGCGATCCGCGGCCATCCCCTGGAAGCCCTGTTCTATCTGGCGATTGGCAAGGGTATACGGGAAGGCGAGTTGCTTGGACTGCAATGGAAGGACATTGATCCGGATGTGCCCGCCCTGATCGTGCAGCGCCAGGCCCAGCGAGTCAAAGGACAAGGACTGGTCCTGCGCACGACCAAGACCCGCCATGGCCAGCGCATCCTGGTGCTGGGCGATGAAGACCTGCGACTGTTAGCGGAGCAGCGCGCTCGGGTGGCCGCGATGCGGGAAAAAGCTGGCGCTGACTGGCAGGAGCAGGACATGCTTTTCTGTACGCCTGTGGGGGCGCCGCTGGATCAGAGCAATCTCACCAAGCGTTTCCGTAAGATCCTGAAACTGGCTCGCCTGCCTGTGATTCGCTTTCACGACCTGCGCCACACGTTTGCCACGCTCGCCCTGCTGCAGGGCGTCCACCCCAAGATTGTGTCTGAAATGCTCGGCCACGGGGACATTGATATCACCTTGCGACTGTATTCCCACGTCGTGCCATCGCTGCAGGCCGGGGTAGCGGCTCGCATGGATACGTTGCTGAATCAGGATGCCGAGATCAATGCAGAAGAATCGGAGTAGGCGCTTCAATGCCTTGGGGACGTGCCGGGCTAGCAGGTAAGGCGGTGCGGCGCGGCCAGATTGGGCCTGGGTGCATTTCCATAGGTCTCATAGAATCCAGGGAATACACGCATCCCACCCAAATTGCAGACAAATTGCAGACAACTCGGGTATCTTAGAGTCACAGAGCCCCCAGATATGGGGGCTCTGTGGCTTCCAACCCCTGTATATACTAGCGCACCCGGCGGGATTCGAACCCACAACCTACTGATTCGAAGTCAGGCGCTCTGTCCATTGAGCTACGGGTGCTCTAGGTCCATATTATATCTTAGGGCCGTGGAAGGGGGCAAATTGCGACCGGCCAGTTCACTGGGGCAGGCTGTGGGGTTCCGGGAAAACTGTCGGCTCCAATACCAGGCGCATCAAATCCTGGGGTGAAATCCCTTCCAAGCCCAATCGTTCGACGGTGCGGCCAATGCTCCAGTAATCGGTATTGTGTGCGATGATCGCCAGGCGTATCAGGCTGCGCATCGCCCGAACCCGGAAACCAAATAACTCACCCAAGGAAGCCATCGGAATCAGGCTCATCGGGATATCTTCGGTCAGGTAGCGGTGGCGCATGGTGGTCGGGGCCCGGATACCGCGGTAACCGTCCTGGTTCTGAATGCTTTCAAACAGGGTGTCGCCGTCGGCGTTGTAGGCGAGCTTGAGCCATTCCCGGGCACTGGTCAGCTCAATCCCCAGCGCTTCACCCAGCCGCATGCGTTCCCGGTCGACGGCTTCCATGATGCGCGCCACGGTGGGCGTCACTCCATCGATATAGAACTCAAAATCGCCGCCGGTCGATTCGATCCAGCCGGCATTATGAAGAATGATGGTGGGGTGGAAGATCGCCCCGATGTTGTTCAGGCCGGTGTGCAGAATGGTCTTGCCATCGATGAATTCGGGGTAGGCTGTGGCCAGGGCATCCAACACGATGGGCGTATCCGAAGCCGGCAGAGCGGCCAGGGGGACGGCCTCCTTGGTGCGGAAGATACGGGCCTGAGCCGGCCCATCGGCCCGCGAGGCATAGACAAAGGTTTGAGCTTCGGCGATGATTGGCCGGGCCGGGCAGGCATTGGCCGCCAGGGCGCGCTGGAATTCCAGGGCACCCAGTGTGCGGCCCGGATTGAGCAGCACAATCTGGCCATCCTTGAGATGGGGGGCCATCTGGCGGGCGATCGGTTCATGGGCAAAGGCCGGGACGACCACCAGAATGACTTCCGCATCGCTCAGGGCGACAGCCAGGTCGGCTGTAACCGCCTGCAGACGGCCAAACTGAGGCGGCACATCGCCTTCCGGGTGGAGCAGGATACCGCCGCGCTCGTGGATGGCGGCGATATTCTTGAAAGTGCGGTTGTACAGCACCACATCAAACCCCCTGATGGCCAGGTGGGCGGCCATGGCTTTGCCGCCGTGACCGGCGCCAATTACGGTGAAACGGGTGGCTTCGGATGACATTTCATGCTCCTTGACAGGCCAGCGGCGGTCTTCAGTCCTGATCCGGCTTAGCCGCCAGCAGGTCGGCGGTGCGGTGCGCTTCGTTGAGCGGCGCGCCGGTTTGGGGGTCGATTGCGATACAGGCGCCCCGCGGGTCGAGCCGGGTGGTGATCTGCCCGCGGGCAACCGGGTTGTTCTTTAATTCGGGCGCATCCAGCAGTCCGCGCGCAACGGCGATGGTCAGGGTGCGCGCATCGGCCAGCGGGTCAGGGGTGCCGGCAGGGGCCAGCGACTGGATGGCTTCCAGTAAGATCGTCGCTTCGCCCAGCAACTCTTCTTTGCGGGCCTGCAGGCGCCCATCGCAGGTCATATCCGGCTGGCCTTCCAATGCGTTCTGAATTGCCCGACGGGCGAGTTTGGTCGACTCGATCACTTCCGGGGCCGTGGCGGCATGGTCGGCTTCAGTGTAGCCAACCACGTGCACGATGTGCGGTTGGAGCGCCATTTGCAGATAGACACTGGCGGCCAGATGGCCGCGGGCCGCGTCCGGGTCCGTCGGGTAGCTGAGCAGCCCGGTGCGAGTCTGACGATACACGCGAAAATCCGGGCCGGTCAGCGGCGCGATCAGCTCCAGGGTGGCCAGATGTTTCGCCAGATCCATCCGGTCGGACAGCCCGGCCGGGCTGTTCAGCATCAGCTGGACGATGTGGTCTTCGACGCCAACGGCCCGGGCATTGTAGGCAGCCAGGTAACCGGCGACGACTGAAACGACATCCGGGGCAGAGCGCATCCCCCAGTGATGGGCTTCATTGAGTTCGACCGGGAAGCCGCGCGCACCGTACCAGGCCAGCAGTTCCTGGTGTTTGAGGATGGCTTCTTCCAGTGGCCACGGCCCGCGACCATCCAGTTGGTTAAACCAGAAGAGCGGCACGGCTGGCCAGGCGATATTCAGGGTTTCGACATACAGCTCGGCCAGCGCCAGAAAGTCATCCGTGCCGCTGTAGGTGCGCAGCAGGGGGAAGTTGCCCTGGCGGCTGGCCTGGTACAGAACCCGGTAATCTTCTGCGCTGCGCACTGGAACACCCCCGGCCCCGCGGCGACGGGGCGACTGGCGTTCCGGGTGGAAGAAATTCTCCTGGGCGTCCTGGTCGATCCCGAGGGAGATGACATCCAGCACCCCGGCGGTGGCGATTTCCTGAATGCCGGTCCGGGTGGCTTCCAGGCTGGGCAGGCCGAAGTGGTGGCGAATGAGCGGCAGTGGGGCCTTCCAGGCCAAGCGTTCGAGCATGGTCTGGGGATAGTCGGCCTCGCTGGCGTCGGCATCCAAGGGCTGGCCGTTCAGGAAGGCAATCAGGTATTCAGCCGGCTCGCGGCCATCGAACACGCCAGCGAAGAATCCCAGCGCCCGGGCTCGTTCGGCGACCGGCGGTGTGCCGCCGAAAGCAAATTGCACGCCCTGCTCGCGCAGGCCATCGGCTTGTTCCGCGAACTCGGCCAGCAGTTGTTCGCCGTTTTCGGGCGTTAGGCGATAGGACACGCCGACCAGCTCGGCCTGCTCAGTCCGGGCCACCTGCAGGACGGTTTCGATCGGCACCGCCGGGCCGAGAAAAATCGGCCGCCAGCCGGCCTGTTCGGCGTACTGCAGAAAGCGGGCAATGCCAGCCACGTGCACGCACTCGCCCAGGGCGGCCGCCACCACCGTCTTCTTCTTGCGATCGGCGGGCATCAGGCCAGTTCTCCGGCGGCCAGAGTGCGGGTGCGGCCAACCAGCCGGGCCGGCAGCTGATCGCCAAAGTGGCTGGCAAAGATCCGGTAGTACAGGGTCTCTTCTTTCGAGCGCGGGGCCCAGGGCGCCGATTGGCGGGCGGCGGCATAATCCCGGTCGCTTACATGCCTCTGGGCGTGCTCCGTCAGCAGGGTGGCCGAGCCGGCTCCGCTGGAGAATTTGGCCTTCTTACGCCACAGAATCTCCTGGGGCAGAAGACCCTGAAAGGCCCGCCGCAGGAGCGCTTTCTCAGGGCGGCTGCGGGTCTGCAGTTTCCATTTCGCTGGCAGGCTCAGGCTGGCGCGCACAAAAGCTTTGTCCAAAAAGGGGACCCGGGCTTCGAGCCCGAAGGCCATACCCATGCGGTCAGCGCGCTGCAGGTTGGTGTTGTGCAGGCGGCCGGTAATCTGCACCAGCTCGCGTTGCAGGTGGTCTGGGTCTGTGATTGGCCGAAGCGATTCATAGCCAGCAAAAATCTCATCCGCCCCTTCGCCCGTCAGAATGACCTTGACCTGCTGGGCGGCGTGGCGAGCCAGGAAGTAGTTTGGTATGGCACTGCGCACCAGGGCGGCATCATAGGACTCGAGATGATAGATGATCTCTGGCAGGGCGGCCAGCATGTCGGTCGCGTTGTATTCAAAGGGATGGTGTTGTGCTCCGAGTCGATCGGCGAGCCGGCTGGCCATCGCCAGGTCTTCGCTAGCCGGCGTGCCGACGGCAAAGGTCAGCAACCGTTCTTGGGCCGGCCGGGCGAGCGCGGCGACCAGGCTGCTATCCAGTCCGCCACTCAGGCTGACGCCAACCGCAACCGACGAATCGGCCAGCAGACGCTTGTGGACCGCCTCTTCCAGCCCATCGTGAATGCGTGGATAGACAGTCGCTTCGTCGCGGTCAGCCCACACCCCCGCCAGGTTGCCGGGCGGGATTTCGTAATACCGTTGCAGGCCGGCCGAACTGTGCCACCAGTGGCCAGCGGGAAATTCGTGCAGCTCTCCCGGAATTCCGGTCAGGGCCTTCAGTTCGGAGGCAAAGTAGAGCGTATCGGGCGTGATGGCGAGGTAAAGCGGTTTTATCCCCAGGGGGTCGCGAGCCAGGAAAAGCTGGCCGTCCTGTACCAGGGCAAAGGCGAACATGCCGTCCAGCAGGGCGACCATCTCGGGGCCCAGGGCCCGGTACAGGGCCAGAATGGCGGTGGTGTCACTGTTCTGGGGAGTTTCCGGCGCGACAGTCGCCAGCAAGTGCTTGAAGTTGTAGATCTCGCCATTGAACACCAGCGTGGCACCGTGGCGTTGCATCGGTTGGTGGGCGTGATCGACATCCAGGATCGCCAGTCGACTGTGGGCCAGACTGCCCTGCTCGTTGTTCAGGATGTTCTGGGCGTCCGGCCCCCGATGGCGGATGCTATTTAAGCTGCGGGTCAGGGTTTTGGGGTCGGGATTCGGATAGCTGCCGGCAATGCCGCACATGCTGGGTCTCCTTTCCGCGCCTGGGGCGCGACGGACGCTGGCCAACACGGCGCGAAGTGCGCTTTGGTTCGACGACCGGGTAGTTCGCGGGATAGCCACTGCCTACCGCCGGCCGGTGAACCGCTGCATCATCGCTTTCTCCCTGTGCCGCGGTTGGTTGGCCGTGCATGAAACTGGATGGCTACAATGGGATTGTATCAAGTATTGCCCGGATAGTCAAAAAAGCAGCCCGCAATAGTCTGGACACCCCCCGCCTTCCGGGTACACTTGGGGTATTCATGGAACCTTCATCGTTGAACGAACGTGACCAGCTGATTCAGGCCATCGCAGCCCAGGAGCAACTACGTGGCAGCCTGCCGGATGATGTTCTGGATACCGCCATCCAGGCCCTGCAGCAGCGCCTGGCTGAGTTGGAGCGCGCTTCCGGCGGTGAGACCCGCCGCAAGGTGGCGACAATTCTGTTTGCGGATATCTCCGGTTTTACTGCCCTGAGTGAAGACCAGGATGCCGAAGACATCCAGTCGCTGGTCAACGCCCTGTGGACCGGGGTCGATGCGGCAATCCGTTCCCACCATGGGTATATCGACAAGCACATTGGGGATGCGGTAATGGCCTTGTGGGGGGTGGCCCAGGTCCGCGAGGATGATCCGGAGCAGGCCATTCGGGCTGCATTGGCAGTTCAGGCCGCGGTGGCGGCCTTCGGCCAGGAACGCGGGCTTGATTTGAGCGTGCGGATTGGGGTGAATACCGGGCCGGTAGTTCTGGGTCAGGTCGGTACAACGGGTGAATTCACGGCCATGGGAGATACGGTTAATGTGGCCGCCCGCCTGGAGCAGGCGGCCCCGCCGGGAGGGATTCTGATCAGCCGGGCAGCGGCCCAACAAGTTCGGGGAGTATTCGAATTGGAAGCGGCTCCGCCCCAGGTGTTGAAGGGGAAAGCCGAGCCGCTGGAAGTGTTTCGAGTCTGGGGATTGCAGGCGCGCGGCTTCCGGACCGGAAACCGCGGCATCGAAGGAATGCCCACTGAAATGATCGGACGCGCGCGGGAATTGGCCCGGCTGCAGGAACTCCTGCGCGAGAGCTTTGGGCAGTCTGCCCCACGATTGGTGACTGTGATGGGCGAGGCAGGGCTGGGAAAGTCGCGTTTGCTGTATGAATTTGAGCAGTGGGTCCTTGCGGCCGGAGAGTATTCCCCGGTGGTGCTGCGCGGGCGGGCTGACTTACAGCGTCAGGGTTTATCGTTTGGGTTGGTACGCGAATTAATCCAGACCTGGTTCTTGGTCCAGGACAGTGACAGCCCGACGCAGATCTTGCCCAAACTGGAGGCTGGCGTGGCGGCGATTCTGGGCCGACCGGACCTTGAAACCGCCCATCTGCTGGCGTATGTGCTGGGCTTGGACATGGCGGACAGTGCGCAGATTGGCGGAAGCCTTGCCGACCCGCGTCAGGTTCGCACCCGCGCCTTTCAGTTGCTGGCCCGCCTGATTTCCGCGACTGCCCCCCGGTCGCCCTTGCTGCTCCTGCTGGACGACATCCATTGGGCCGACGGTCCGTCTCTGGACTTTATCGAATATCTGGGAGAGCAGGGTGAGGCCCTGCCGCTGTTGGTGCTGGCCAATACCCGGCCGAGCCTGTACGAACAGCGCGCCAACTGGGGTGCAAGTTGGGTGGTGCATGAGCAACTGGCGCTCGCGCCGCTGTCGGATGCGGAGGCGCGGGAATTGATTGCCCACATCCTGCGCAAAGCCGCCGAGCTGCCGGATGAACTGGTGGAGTCGATTGCTGCCAACGCCGAGGGCAATCCATTTTATGTTGAAGAGTTGATCAACATGCTGATAGATGAAGGCGTGATCCGCCCGGAAGAAACGCAGTGGGTTGTCGCAGCCGGCGAATTGGCGCGGCTGAAGATCCCCCCGACCCTGACCGGCATCCTGCAAGCCCGCTTGGACCGACTCCAACCGCAGGAATTGCAGCACTTGCAGCGGGCGGCGGTGATTGGGCGAACATTCTGGGATCAGGCGGTAGCGTATCTGGCAGGATTGGATGAGCCGAATGGCGACCCTGAGCAGTTCGAGCCGCTGCTGGCGACGCTTCAAGCCCGCGAGTTGATCTATCTGCGGCCCGAGTCGGCTTTTGAGCGTACCTGCGAGTTTGCGATCAAGCACGCCATTCTTCACGAAGTCACCTACGAGACGGTACTCAAAAAACAGCGGGCTGGATACCATCGGCGGGCCGCGGATTGGCTGGCGGGTCAACCACAGGCAGACACCTATGCCTCCCTGATTGCCCAGCATTACCTCAGGGCTGGCGCCCAGCTGGAGATGGCCGCCTGGTTTGTGCGGGCCGGCAAACAGGCCATGACACACTACGCGTATGATGAAGCGATCGGCTACTTCCAGCAAGCCCTGAATTCACAAGCGCTGACGGCAACCGAATCCATCGATGTGTACATGACCATGGGGCTGATTGAGCAGCGCCGGGCACGGGCTGAATCGGCCAAGGGGTATTATCAGGCGCTGGCGGACCTGGCCCAGCAAGCCGGGGACCGGGTCGGACAGGCGCGCGCCTATGTCGCCATGTCGGGTCTGGCGTTGTTCCGTGGCGATTATCGAACGGCGCTGGAAGAAATAGAACGGGGCGAAGCCATGCTGCGTGCGTTACCGGACGCGCCACCCTTCTACCTGGCCGGACTATTGGATGATAAGGGCTGGGTGTTTATCTGGCTTGGAGAGCCTGAAGCGGCACTGGCTGCGGCGGAGGAAAGCCTTGCTTTGGCGACTCAGGCCGCCGCGCAGCAGCACATTAACCGCGTGCACAATTTGTTCGGCGCTGTGTATTACATTCAGGGGCGCTATGCTCGGGCGGCCGAGTATTGGGAGAAGGCCCTTGAAATGAACCGGGCCGCTGGTAATCGCCAGTCCGAGTCGGAGTTGCTGAATAACCTGGGGGAGAGCTGTTTCCAGCAAGGCGACTTTGCGAAGGCAAGGGAATACTATGAAATTGCGGTGGCTAACTTTACTGAAATGGAGTTGCGCCATTATGAACTGGCCGGACGGGTGAACATTGGCGCGATATTCATGCACCTGGGCCAGCAGCAGGCGGCGGTAGATGAACTGCTGTCCGTAATAGGACACGCGCCCGCGGAATGGAACATGCTGCCCTACGCGCACCGTTGCCTGGCTGAGGCGCAATTGGAATTAGGCCAGCTGGAAGAAGCCAGGTTGAGCGCCCGGCGGGCTTGGGAATTGTCGCGGCAGCGGGCTGTCCCGGATGATGTGGGGCAGGCCTGGCGGGTGTTGGGCCGAGTGCTCGCACGCCAGGACGAAACAATAGCACTGGAAGCTGAAAACCTGCCCCACAGCGCCAGCGATTGTTTCAATGCCGCGCTGGCGATATTCAAGGATGCTGAACTGGTGGTTGAGCAGGCGCATACCCTGTGCGGCTGGGGGAAGCACCTGCAGACGGCGGGGGAGGTGGAAGCAGCGACAGAGAAACTGGGGCGGGCCAAAGAATTATTTATCGAGAAAGAACTGCCACTGTGGGCCGCGCATTATGGTCTCTAAGGCGCTGGGGGGGCTTCGTCTGGCGGGCTGATCGCCTGCAGTTCGCTCCATGTGGTTGGCGTCGCCTGTCGAATGCGGATCCAACGCTGCAGGAGTTCCAGGGGAATACGCCACACGGAGGTAATCTGCAGGATGGCGGCGCTATAAGCCGGGAAGTGGAGAAATTTCTCCCAGGGGGACAGATGGTCCATGAAGCGGAAAAACCGCAAGGTATTCAAGCGCGTGGTGTTGGCAAACGTTGGACGGCTGAGTTTTAGAGTGAGTTCACGGCGTTCCCAGCGACTCTGGCCGGTGGTCTGTCTCAGGCTGGTCAGTAGGGTCTCGGGAATCTCAAGTTCCAGCGTCTGCTTCAGATAGGTCAGAGCCGCCGCCAGGGTGGCTGTTAAGCGCAAGTCGCGGGCGCAGTCCAAAACGCTGTCCCAGTCCACGCCAACCTGCAGCAATAATTGCGCGTCCAGCAGCCAGGTGAGCATCGGGGCCTGTCCGTGCCAGCGCAAACCGTGGTTGCAGGCGAACACCAAGCTGACAGCCGGATTCAATGACTGGGTGGGGATGCCAAACCACTGGATCGATCGAGTTCGCTCCCAAAAGAAACTGGCGGGCACATCCAGTCGATCAACAAACGGATGCCAGTGCAGATCCAGGTTCACACCCGGTTGGTTCTTGAAGCCGGTGGAGTGGCGGAAAGCCAAATAGCGATCCAGGGGGATGTCCAGCTCCTTGCTCCAGCCCCGGGCTTCGAGCAAGGCAACTGCGCGCTGCACCGCGTCAAGCGGCACCAGCAAATCAACGTCGTACATTGGTCGAAAACCGAGGTCTTGCGTATAGCCATCAAGCAGGGCCATTCCCTTTAGCAGTACGCCGGGAATGCCAGCCTCCGCCAGCGACCGCAGACTGGTTTTGGCAGCCGCCAACAGCAGCTGGTTCTTATACCAACTGTATCGATAGACACTCTTCAGTCGCGGCAGGAACGTGTCGGTGCTTCCCAGCCGACGCAAATTCTGGTACAGCTGCGGCAGCAGGCGG
This sequence comes from Anaerolineales bacterium, assembly GCA_024710875.1. GTDB lineage: Bacteria > Chloroflexota > Anaerolineae > Anaerolineales > UBA11579 > SCUK01. The sequence continues at coordinate 11,307 of JANJTX010000015.1, forward strand.
AAGGATGCCTCGTCGACATCATCCAAGTGCACCTGCTCCTTCCAGGTGGCAAAGGCTGTAAGAGCAGCCGGGCCATCCAACAGGGCGGCCCGAATCAGCAGTTCCTGGTGAGCCGATGGCCAGGCGGTGTGGGGGAACCGCTGTTGTGACATCTGCGGGAACGAGCTGCCCTTCATGAGTTGTCGCCCCGATTGGCCCGGCTGCGGCGCAGCAACTGGACTGCCCAAAGCAGGGCGCTGCCGGCGATGGCGCCCGCGAAAAAACTGTAGAACAGCATTCGATGTTGTACGACGGGGATAGCCTGGATTACGGCCTGTTTTATCTGGGTGGTAAACGATGGCGGCGTCAGCAAGTAGTTGACGAGTGTGTCAATCTGTTCGGCCGATAAGTCGGGCTTGGGCATCACGGCATGCGGGTTATCGAAGCGCGGTTGCTCCAGTCGAAACTGCAGCCATAAGCGCAGGCGCGCCTCGGGTTCGGCTGCCCGCAGCAGGGCGCGCTGGGTACGGTAGTCCGGCAGGGGCGCAGTTTCCATCTGGTCCAGGGCGGTCAGTGATTCAAGATACTCGGGTGAGGTCAGGCGTTCCAGCAAGCGCGCCCGCAAGGGCCGGGCATCCAGACTTGGCCCGATGGGCTGCCCGCGGCCAGCCAGAGTGTGGCACCCAAAGCAGCCGGCCTGGCTCAAAATCTGCTCGGGGGCTCGGGCCGCACCCAGATGGCTTGGATAATTCCGGTCCGGATCCGCGGTCAGACGATAGAGACGGCTGAACTCACCTTCTTCCGGCATGAACGGCGCAAAGTACAACCCGTCTGGCCCGGCCGCGACCGCTACCAGCCCCTGGGGCAGGATGCCCTGATAGCGCAGGATAAACCGGGGTGCGGCGCTCACCCGGCTGGCTGCAAAGTCGTAGGGAATTTGCAGCAGTCCGGGGTCCTGACGTCTGGCCAGCGACGGGTTGCCCAGCAGGTTGCCAAATGCACCGACGACGAACGACCCCGCGTACTCGCGGGGCAGGCTGGCAGATTCGGGGGCCACAAACGTAAGTTGGGTGGGGGCAATCGCCGGATACAGGATTGCCGCGGGGGCGACGCCCAGGCTCTGATCGGTGCCGCTCCAGCCATAGTCCTGGCCCGGGTGTACTTCCAAAAAGCGGTCCAGTTCCAAACCATTGTCGCCCACAAAGAAACGCCCATCGACCTGAATCAGGCTGAATGGATTGCGGAAGCCGCGCGCCCAGACATACGGACTGGCGCCGGGCTGATTTGGATTGGGATTGTCGGGCGCCGGGTCTCCGTCCAAGGTCAGCGCCAGGATTTTTCCGAGATTGGATTGCAGGCTACGGGCCAGGGCAGCCTGCTGGCCGTAGCCGAAGGAGAGATCGATCGTGATCCCTACCACCAGGCAGGATCCAATCTGGGGGTTGCGGATCAGTGCCCCCGCACTGTATGGAATCAGGATAACGCCGACCTCCACTCCGGTTGAGCCAAATCTGT
>JANJTX010000017.1 GCA_024710875.1 Anaerolineales bacterium
CTGGCGGCCTGCGGCGTGCAGATACAGGCGGCCCCGGGACCGGATGCGCCCGCGACCAGCCCAGCGGGGGCCGCGCCGGTGGCGGCCACTCCGGCCAGTGGGCCTATCCAGCCGGTAACCGATGCGCTCATCTGGGTGGAAATCCCGGCCAATACACCGCCGGGCGAGCAAATGCTGCTGGAAGCCCTGGACGAAGTCACCGGCCTACCTTACAACATCACCACAACCGAATTACGCCAGGTGGACCCCACCCACTTTGGGGCAGCCCTGCGCCTGCCGCATGGCAGTGTACTGCGCTACCGCTTTGTGCGGGTGGATGCCAGCGGGCAACGGGTAGCGGAAACCGCCAGCGACGGCGGCGCTATCCGCTACCGGCTGCTGTATGTGGACGGCCCGAGCGAAGTACATGACATCGTGGCGCGCTGGCAAGACACCGAATTGCAGAGCGCTACCGGCCGCCTGCAAGGGCTGGCAGTGGATGCCGCCACCGGGGTTGGCATCCCGGATTTGCTGATTGTGGCCGGCGGCCAGCACACCCTGACGCGCGCCGATGGCTTCTTTGCCCTGGCAGGTCTGCCACCCGGCACGCACCAAATCACGGCCTACAGCATGGATGGCCGTTACCAGACTTTCAAGCAGAATGCGCGCGTGGCGGCCGATGCGGCCACACCGGTTTCGCTGCAGCTCACAGAATTGAAACAAGTAGAAGTAACCTTCGTGGTAACGTTGCCGGAAGACAGCCTGCCAGACCTGCCGCTACGGCTGGCCGGCAACCTGCGGCCGCTGGGGAACACCTTTGCAGACCTCGGCGGCGGCATCAGCGGGCTGGCGAGTGGTATGCCCATCTTCACGCCGGAAGGCGATGGGCTCTACCGGCTGACGATTTCGCTGCCAGCGGGCAGTGAGATCCTCTACAAATACACGTTGGGGGATGGCTACTGGAACGCCGAACAGGACGCCGAAGGCGGCGTGACCCTGCGCCGGCTGGTGATCCCGGCCACGGCCCGGTCTTTTGAGGTACGCGAGCAGGTGGAGGGCTTTATGGCGCCCAACCAGGCGCCGGTCTGGTTCGATGCCCAGGTACACGCGCCCACGCCGCCCGGCGATGAAGTTTATATTCAATTTCAACTTGGCTCGCGCTGGCTGCCGCCGTTGCCCATGTGGCCGGTGGCGGAAAACCGCTGGGCGTTTGCGCTGCTGGGCCCAACCCTGCCCCAGGAAACTCTCACCTACCGCTATTGCCGCAACGGCCAGTGCGGCGGCCCGGCGCTGGCGACCGAAAGCGAGCCCGACCTGCGCTACGCCCCGCTGCGCAATGCTGAAAGCATGGTACAGAGCGACCATATCCAGCACTGGCTGGATTACAACCGGCCCACTTTTGCCACCACGGTGCTGGATAACCCGGTGACAGTTCGGCCAGCCAGTTTTGTGGCCGGGGTGCAATGGGCGGGTGGAGCCGACCGCCTGGCCGAGCCGCATGCATTCACGAACCTGAACGACATCCTGGAATTGAAAGCCAATACAGTGGTATTCACCCCGGGGTGGGCCGCCGTCGCTACCCCGTTCCCGCGCTTTGAGCCCAGTCTTTCCAACAGCCCGGGTTGGCCGGGTCTGGAGGCTGCCAGCCTGCGGGCGGTTCAATTGGGCTTGCGACCCGTCTTGCAGCCGCAATTGGACCTCGGCCCGGACCCGGCGCAATGGTGGGCCGCCGCCGACCGCGATGCCGCCTGGTGGCAGGTGTGGTTTGAGCAATATCGGGCGTTTGCCCTGCATTATGCCGACTTCGCCCAGCAGCAGGGCATCCCGATTCTGGCGCTGGGCGGCCAGGCGGTAGCGCCAGCCCTGCCGGGCGGGGCTGATGATCAGCCGGCCGATACCCCCCAGCGCTGGCAACGGCTGCTGGATGAGGTACGCTTGCGTTACGACGGACAAATCGCCTGGGTAGTGCCGTTTGAAAATGAGGAGCTGAACCCGCCTGCCTTCCTGAAAAGCGTGGACATCATACTTTTGGAATGGGCGACGCCGCTGGGGACGTGGGAAGGCACCACCCTCTCCGAGATGCACTCGCGGGCATCCCAATTGCTGCGCCAGCAAGTCCGGCCGGTGCAACAGGAGTTGGGCAAGCCGTTTGTGCTGCTGGCGGCCTACCCTTCGGCCACCGGTGGCCTGACGAACTGCATTGACTACGAGGGGAGTTGCCTGCCGTTTGGCTATCTGGCCGCCGGGCAAGCCGAGCCCGCTGGAGTGCAATTGAACCTGGGCGAGCAAATGGAAGTCTACAACGCCCTGCTGGCAGCAGTGAACGACAACGACTGGCTGGCGGGCTTTATTTCCGGCGGGTACAACCCGGCCGTGGCGCTTACGGATACCTCCACCTCGGTAAATGGCAAACCAGCGGCCGATGTGCTGCGGTTCTGGTTCGGGCGGCTGCTGGGGCGGTAAAGCCGCAGAATCACGCCCAAACAGGGGCGCACAGGCCGATATGCTATAATAGGGTTAATGTCTACTCAACCGGATTCTACGACGGCTCACCAACTAACCCCCGAAGAATTGCGCCAACAGCGGATTCTGGTGGCATGGCTGGTGGTGGGCGGTCTGGTTTTGCTGGCAGCCGTGGTGGCGGCGGTGGTTTTCCTGCTGGCCGACCCTGCCCGCACGGCAACGATACGCGACATCATGGTGATTGCGCTGGCGGTGCTGATGTTGCTGATTGGGCTGACGCTGTCCATTCTGCTGGTGCAGGTCGCACGGCTGGTGAACATGGTGCAGAATGAAGTCCGGCCGGTACTGGACTCGGCCAATGCAGCGGTGAACACGCTGCGCGGCACGGCCGAGTTCTTAAGCGAGAATTTGAGCGAGCCGGTCATCCGGCTGAACAGTTATCTGGCCGGTTTCCGCAAGGTATGGGAAACCGTTGAAAACCTACGAAAATCGTTTTAGCGAAGTAAAGGAGAAACAACATGTCTAACCGTGATGGTGATTTGGGAAGCTTCCTCTCCGGGTTTGTGATTGGCGGCCTGATTGGCGCAGGCGTAGCCCTGCTGATGGCGCCGCAGTCTGGCGAGGAAACCCGCGAGATGCTGATGGAAAAGGGCACCGAGTTGCGTGACAAGACCGTGCACGCCGCCGAAGATGCCTACCACCGGGCCGAAGCCGCCGCCCACGAAGCGCGCCTCAAGGCCGATGAACTGGCCAAGGTAGCCCGCAGCCGGGCCGACGAGCTGAAAGCCCGCGGCCAGGTGGTGCTGGAAGAGCAGAAGACTCGCCTGGAAAATGTGATTGATGCCGCCAAGGCCCCGGCCAAGAAAGAAGCCGGAAAGAAACCTGCCTCCGGCGAAGCCAAGAGCTAGATTTCGTCTCCAGAACCAAACAGCCGCCCGATATGGGGCGGCTGTTTTTTATTCATGGGGTGATTTGGGGTGATCCGGTTGATTGGTCGGCGACATTTTAAGGATGTGTGTGGAGGGCACTTGTGAGCAGGTGAATAATCCGCGCCCAAGAGGGGCGAGGCATGCCTCGCCCCTACGATTGCGGCTTCACTCGTGTATTCTTGGAGGGGAAATCTAGCGTTAATACGGGAGCAAACCCGGCAGTTCTTCGATGAGGTCGCCAGCCAGCACCCCGGCGGTACTGCCCAATCGGCGGGCGGCGGCCAGCCCGGCTTCGGCGTGCAGCCACACGGCCGCGCTGGCGGCTTCGAAGGGGGGCAGACCCTGAGCCAGCAGGCCGGTGAGCAGGCCAGCCAGGACATCCCCCGTACCGGCGCGGGCCAGAGCCGGGGTGGCGACGGGCAAAATGCGGGTGCGGCCATCCGGAGCGGCCACCAGGGTAAACGCGCCTTTGAGCACGACCACACAATTCCACTCGGCGGCGTACTTTTCGGCCACGGCCAGCCGGTCAGCCTGGATGGCTTCGGTCGGCAGGCCGGTGAGGGCGGCCATTTCGCCCGGATGCGGGGTGAGTACACAGGCGGGCGGCAGGCGGGCAGGCCAGTTTTTGAGGACGGCCAGCAAGCGCAGGGCTTCGGCATCCAGCACGAGTGGCGGCAGGCCGGGGCCAGCCAGCAGGTCACGCAGAAATTCGCCAGTATCCGGGTCAGCGCCGATGCCGGGGCCGATGAGCAAACCCGAAACGCGCGCCAGATTGGCACGCAGGCTTTCGACCGCATCCGGCAGCAGGCTGCCCTCGATGTGCGGCAGCGGCAGCCAGGTGGCCTCGGGGAACTGCCCGGCCAGCGCCGGGACGAGCGGCTCCGGGGTGGCGAGCGTCACCCAGCCCGCCCCGCTGCGAAAAGCCGCCCGCCCGGCCAGCAGCGGCGCGCCGTAGTAATGCCGCGCCCCGCCAATGATGAGGGCGCGGCCAAAGGTGCCTTTGTGTGAATCCAACGGACGCGGCGCGAACAGAGCGCGCACGCCTTCGCCGGTCAATACCTCGCGCTGGATGGCGGCCAGAGGCGGCAGGTCGGGCGGCAGGCCGATATCAATCACAGACAGTTGGCCGACATAGTTATAGGCGGGAAAGGTCAGCAGGCCGCGCTTGACGGCCGCCATGCAGGCGGTGTGGTTGGCAGGCAGGCATTCAGGGGCGACGGCGCCGGTGTCGCAGTCTACGCCGGAGGGGCAATCCACGGCGAGGATGAGCGGGCGGGGCGAGGCGGCGGCGACCGCCTGCAGGATTTCCGGGTAAGGGTCGCGCAGCGGCAGGCTAATGCCGGTACCAAGCAGGCCATCCAGCAACAGGCCGCAGGCCCCCACCCGGCGGGTGAGTTCAGCAAATTCCGCATCCTGAAGGATGGATTGCCACGCCCCGCCGGCGGCGATGAACCCGGCCAGCCAGGGGTCATTGCGGGGGCGCTCGGCGGCCAGCCAGGCATGGGCTTCCCAGCCGGCGGCAGCCAGATGCGTGAGGGCCACCAGCGTATCGCCGCCGTTATTACCCTTGCCGACCAGGCCGAGGACGCTCTTGTTGTCTAGTTGACTATACGCACTCAAAATCAGGTCAGCGAGGCCGCGCCCGGCGTTTGCCAGCATTGCGGCGTAGGTCAGGCCACTGGCATCGGCGGCCTGCTCAATGGCGAGCATTTCCGGGACGGTGACGAGCTTGTGCATACGGTTAGTTTACCCGCCCTGCTCCACCCAGGCCACGGTCTGGCGCAGACCGTCTTCCAATAGCGTGGGCTGAAAGCCGAGTTCGGCGCGGGCCTTGTCGCTGCTCACATTCCAATCGTTGAAGATGTAATGGCGCAGGTTGAGGGGGTAAAAAGGTTCGCGGCCGCTTAACTTGGCGATGGCTTCCATCAGGGCCGCCAGGGCAATCATCGGACGGCGCGGTACGGAGAGCCGCCAGGGGGAGATGCCCAGAATGCGGCTGACGATGGCATTGACCGCATTGTGCGTCATGGGCTGGTCGCAGAGGTTGTAAATCTGGCCCGGGCGGCCGCGCGTGAGGGCGGCGAGAGCGGCGGCGGCGACATCCGGCACGAAGACCGGGAAAGTCAGGCGGCGACCGCCTTCCACCCGCACGCGCCAACCGCGCAGGGGTTCTTCCACGAACAGACGGTTGAAACCGTAACGGCTGCCGGGGCCGTAATAGGCGCCCGGCCGCAGGATGATGACCGGCAGGCCATCCAGGGCGCGGCTCAAGAGCAGATGTTCGGCAGCCAGTTTGCTGTGCTGGTAGGGGTCCTGCGGGTGGCAGGAGGTGTCTTCGGTGATGACCGTCCCACGCGGTGGGTTGCCGACCACGACCACGGTGGAGATATGCACCAGCCGCTCGACCCCGGCAGCCTGAGCGGCGGCAGCGATGTTGCGCGTACCTTCCACATTAATGGCATCAAATTCTTCCGGGCGACCCCAGAAGCGAAACAGGCCAGCGGCATGGATGACGAAGCGGCAACCGCGCACGGCGGCGGCCACGCTGGCCGGGTCGGTGACATCGCCGAGGGCGGTTTCGTAGGCGAGGCCTTGCAGCGCCGAGAGGTCGCTGGTGGGGCGCGCCAGCAGGCGCACGGCATAGCCGGCGGTGGTGAGAGCGCGGACGAGATGCTGGCCGAGGAAGCCACTGCCGCCAGTAACGAGAATCAGGTCGCGGGCCACAGGTCTTCGGCCACCCAGCCCAGCCCGAGGGCTTCCAGTTTGTCGCGCCCGGGTTTGCCGGTGGCCCAGTCCCAGCCGCGGGCTTCATAGTAGGCGCGCAGCATCGCATCAAAGGGGATGACATAGCCAGCCGAGCCGCCATCCGGCAGGGGTTCCAGCAGGGCGCGCGGCAGGCGGTCGTTGGCACGCGTGAGGCCAAGGCGGTTGTTGATGGCGCGCTTGAGGTTCCAGCCGCGCTCGCCGGCGCGCAGCATTTCGGGGATGTCCCACTCGAGGCCGCAGGCGGCGTTGATGAGGTCCACCACGGTCTGGGGCGGCACGTTGCCAAAGACGCAGATGACGAGGCTGTTGAAGACCGTGCGCCAATCCTGATGGATGGCGACATTGGCAGATTTTTCGGCCCCGGCCTGCCGACCAAAGAATTGCAGGCCGAGGTCTTCTTCGGCCTGGCCGATTTCAACGATGAAATAGTCCGACTGGTTGTGGCAGGCACCGCGCGGCGAGGTGGCGTAGGAGAGGGCTATACCGGAGGCGCCGCGCGGGTCGTGATAGGCGGCTTCGAGGCCGTTGACCTGCACGGCGGCGTCTTCATCGCCGTAGCGGCGAGCGAAGGCGCGCGCCCCCTCGGCGAGCTGAGCGCCAAAACCCTGGCGGCGGGCGATTTGCGGCAGGAGGGTTTCCACGGCGGCGGCATTGCCCCACTCAAGAGCAAGGCCGCCGGTATCAGCGGCGGTGAGGCGGCCGCGGGCGTAGAAGTCAAAAGCGAGGCCGAGGGTGTTGCCGACGCTGATGGTATCCATCCCGAGGCGGTCGCACAGGTCACCCATGCGGGTGACGAAAACGGCATCGGTGATGCCGAGGTTGGCGCCGAGGCCCATCAGGGTTTCGTATTCCGGGCCTTTGCGTTTTTCTTTCTCACCGGGGAGCTGGACGACCCGCCCGCAGGCCACGACACAGGCGTGGCAGGCGGAGACGCCCGTGAGGATGGTTTCGGCGATGGAGGCGCCGGAAAGGTTATCCACGCCCGCCAGGGTACCGGCGGTGAAGTTCTTTTTGGGCATTTCGCCGAGGTAATCAAAGTAATCGGCACCACCAGCCGAGCCGAGGTCGCGCAGACTGGCGGTGAGATTGTCCTGATGCAGGGCGCGGTTGGCGGCCGAGCGCAAAGGGTTGTAGCGGGTGGTGTCCGCGACCGGAATCGCGCCCGCCCCGCGCACGGCGAGGGCCTTGACCTGCTTACTGCCCAGCACCGCCCCGAGGCCGGTGCGCCCGGCGACGCGGCCATGGTCGGAGAGCAGCAGGGCAGCGGGCAAGCGGTTTTCGCCAGCGATGCCAATGCCGAGGACACGGGCGGTAGCCCCTTCAATTTCGGCGTTGATGGCGGTCTGGATTTCGTAGGTGTCCTGCCCCCAGAGGTGGACGGCCGGGCGGAGTTGCACCTGCCCGGCATCGATGAAGAGATAAACGGGGTCCGTGGCGGCGCCGGTGAGTAGCAGGCCGTCGTAGCCGGTTTTGCGCAGTTCCACGCCCCAGAAGCCGCCGATATTGCTCTCGGCCCACAGACCCGTAGCGGGGCTTTTGCCGCAGATGACAAAGCGGCCAGTGGTGGGGCCGGAAGTGCCGGATAGCGGGCCGTTAAGGAACAGCAGCGGGGCTTGCGGGGCAAAGGGGTCGAGTTCGGGGGTGAGTGCGTCGTAGAGAATGCGGGCAGCCAGCGAGGCGCCGCCGAGGTAATCACGCGCCCACTCGGCCGGAATCTCCAGCGTGCCGGTTGCGCCGGTGGTCAGGTCAACCGTAAGGATCGGCTGCATGGGTCAGTTTTCGCCGAGGACCTGGCCAGTGATGTCCTGAGCGCAGCGCACAAATTCCAGCACGGTGGGGACATTGCGCATCATGTAGGGCATGCTGCCCTTGACCTGAAGTTTGCGGGTGAGCATGGCCTGCATCGGGTCAAGCTGGCCTTTGAGAACTTTGACGATGTTGTCATAGGAGGCGGTCAGGTCAAAGGCGGCTTCGGTCAGGTCGCCGGTGGGTACCATTTTGACGCCGCGGCATTCGCCGTGCCAGAGGTCAACATAGAAACACAGGGGTTCAATCAACGCGCCGGTGGGTTCGATGTGGAACATGACGTCGCCTTCCCAATTGCGGGCGATGTGAGCGTATTTTTCGTCCTGGTTGATGTAGTCTTTGAGTTCGAGCAGCCATTCTTCGCTGGGGAAAATGCTGGGCATGGGGCGGCCTCCTAGGGGAATGGGCATATTATAGCGCGGGTGCGGGGGTGGGAAAGCGAAGGCGGGGTAGCTAAAAAACACGCCCACGAGGGGCTAGGCTACAAAAGCGTAGGGGCGCGGCCGCACCCTTGACAGGCGGCGCAGGCGTGATATAGTTCAACAATTATTGAACTATTATGGCGAAGCAGAAAACTACTCCCACCTACCCCGAACTGGCCGAGCTGCTGAAAACACTGGCCGACCCGCACCGGCTGGAAGTGCTGAACCTGATTATCGAGGGCACGCACACCAGCCGGGCGCTGGCGGCCGCCACCGGCCTGCCGACCAACCTGCTCTCGCACCACCTGAAGGCCCTGCGGGAAGCCGGGCTGGTGCAGGCCAGCCGCGACCCGCACGACCAGCGCTGGCAGTACTTCGTGCCGAACATCACGCGCCTGACGGAAGTGCAGTTCCTGCTCTCGCACTTTCTGCACCCGGCTCGCATTCAACCCCGGCGGGGCGGCACCGGCCCGGGCGGCCAGCCCGCCGCCTATGCCCCACCCCGCCACATCCAACTGGAAAAGGAGTTTCGCATGACCAGTAACAAGACCAAAGTGATTTTTCTGTGCACCGGCAACTCGGCCCGCAGCCAGATGGCCGAGGCCCTGCTGCGCCAGCACGCCGGCGATGATTTTGAAGTGTACAGCGCCGGCACTGAACCCAAGGGCATGAACCCCTACACGGTGCAGGTGATGCAAGAACTGGGCGTGGACATGAGCGCCCACCATTCCAAGAGCGTGCGCGAGTTCCTTGGCCATATGAATTTCGGCTATGTGATTACCGTATGCGATGACGCCGAGGAAAACTGCCCGGCGGTGTTCCTCTCGCAGGGCCAGCACCTGCACTGGAGTTTTGAGGACCCGGCCAAGGCAACTGGCAGCGAGGAAGACATCCGGGCGAAGTTTCGCGAGATTCGCGGCCAGATTGACGGGCGCATCCGGGCCTGGCTGGGCGAACTGGAAACGGCATGAAAACCGACCCCTTGCGCCGCCACATGGCGGCTGAATTTCTGGGTACGTTCTCGCTGGTGCTGGTGGGCTGTGGGGCAATTGTGGTGAACGCCCAGACCGGCGCGCTCGGCCATGTGGGGGTGGCGTTGTGTTTTGGCCTGGTAGTGATGGTGATGGTGGGGGCCATCGGCCACATTTCCGGGGCGCACATCAACCCGGCCGTTACGCTGGCTTTTACCCTCACCGGCCATCTGCCGCGCCGCACGGCCGCGGCCTATCTTGCGGCGCAAGTCGGCGGGGCGATTATGGCGGCGGCGGTACTGCGAGGGCTGTTTGGCGACCTGGCGACGCTCGGCACGGCCCAACCCGCCGGCCCGGTGCTGCAATCGCTGGGGCTGGAATTTCTGATGACGGCGGCGTTGATGTTCGTTATCATGGCGGTGGCGACGGATGAAAAAGCCCAGGGCCAATTGGCGGCGATTCTGATTGGGGCGACTGTAGCAGTCAATGCCCTGTGGGGTGGGCCCATCAGCGGGGCGGCGCTCAACCCGGCGCGGGCATTTGGCCCGGCGCTAATCAGCGGGCTGTGGGCGCACCAATGGATGTACTGGGTTGGCCCGCTGCTGGGAGCGGTGGTGGGTGCGCTGGCATACAACGCTATCCGTAGCCCGGCGGAATAGACGATAGGTTGAAACAAGACGCCCGTCGATGGCTCGGCGGGCGTTTATTGTTCATTTGTGCGCGGGGAGGGAATCGAACCCTCTGCGCCCTGGCGGCGAATTGAACGGAACAGGGACATTTTCTGTCAGGTTTGTGGCACTTGACCCTTCATTCCGGGCGCGGTCGGAAATACAATTCATCATACGGCACGTGGCCGGACATTACGATTCCTAAGGAAAACCAATGATGGATAAAAAGCCTTCCCTCTCATTTCTGGACCGCTACCTGACCTTGTGGATTTTTCTCGCCATGGCGGTGGGCGTGGCGGTGGGCTATTTCTTCCCGGCCGGGGTGGACCAATTCAATACGGCGGTGACAGTCGGCACGACCAACATCCCGATTGCGATTGGCCTGATTTTGATGATGTACCCGCCCCTGGCGAAAGTGCATTACGAAAGCCTGGGGGATGTCTTCCGTAACTGGCGGGTACTGGGATTGAGCCTGATACAAAACTGGGTCATTGGCCCAATTTTGATGTTCGTGCTGGCGGTGATTTTTCTGCGCGGTTACCCGGAGTACATGGCCGGGCTGATTATGATTGGCCTGGCGCGCTGCATCGCGATGGTGATTGTGTGGAATGAGCTGGCCAAGGGCGACAACGAGTACGCCGCCGGGCTGGTGGCCTTTAACAGCATCTTTCAGGTGTTCTTCTACAGCGTGTATGCCTATGTCTTTGTAACGCTGCTGCCGACCCTGTTTGGGCTGGAAGGCAGCGTGATTCACATCACGATTGGCGAGATTGCGGAAAGCGTATTTATCTACCTCGGCGTTCCGTTCATTGCCGGGTTCCTGACACGGCTGGTATTGGTACGCAGCAAAGGCAAAGAATGGTACGAGAAAGTCTTCATCCCGCGCATCAGCCCATTGACGCTGGTCGCTCTGCTGTTCACGATTGTGGTGATGTTCAGCCTGAAGGGCAACCTGATTGTGACCATCCCGGGCGATGTGGTGCGCATCGCCATCCCGCTCATCATCTACTTCATTGTGATGTTCCTGGTGAGTTTCTGGATGGGCCGGAAGATTGGGGCCGATTACTCCAAGACCACCACCCTGGCCTTTACGGCCGCCAGCAACAACTTTGAACTGGCGATTGCGGTTTCGGTGGCAGTGTTCGGGCTGCACTCCGGGGCAGCCTTCGCGGCAGTGATTGGCCCGCTGGTGGAAGTGCCAGTCATGATCTGGTTGGTGAACATCGCCCTGCGCTTCCAGAAGCGCTACTTTGCAGGTGAAGTAGTTGCGGCGTAACCCAGGCCGACTGAATCCGAACGCCCCCCGTAATAACGGGGGGCGTTCTTCGTTCATTTGTGCGCTGGGAGGGAATCGAACCCTCACGCCTTGCGGCACATGGCCCTCAACCATGCCTGTCTGCCAGTTCCAGCACCAGCGCCAAATGCTTAACAGGCGTATTATAATCCGCTAATGCGCCCTGTCAAGAAACGGGCGACCGGAGGAGAGCCAATGACTGCACGAATTATCCTCGACGCGATGGGCAGCGACAACCACCCCGCGCCGGAAGTAGAGGCCGCCATCCAGGCGGTGGCCGAGTTTGGCGATGAATTAATTCTGGTGGGCGATGAAGCGCGCCTCAAGCCGTTGCTCAACGGCGCGGCCGGGGTGCGGTTGGTACACGCCCCGGAAGTGTTTGAGATGTCTGACAAAATCTCGCCCGGGGCGCTGCGCAAAGTGCAGAATTCCATGGGCGTGGCGATGGACCTGCTGAAGGCGGGCGAGGCAGATGCCTTTGTCACCGCTGGCAATACCGGCGGGGCGATGGCGATTGCTCTGGCGCGGCTGGGGCGCATGCGGGGCGTGAAACGCCCGGCCTTAAGCGCCCTCTTCCCGGTCAAGGGCGGGCACTGCGTGGTGACGGATGTGGGAGCCAATACCGAATGCAAGCCGGAATACCTGTTGCAGTTCGCCCAGATGGGCGCGATTTATGCCCAACTGGCGCTGGGCAAGCCCAACCCGCGCGTCGGCCTGCTGGCCAATGGCGAGGAAGACACCAAGGGCAATGACCTCGTCAAGGAAACCCACCCCCTGCTGAAAGCCAGCGGCCTGAACTTCATCGGCAATGTGGAAGGCAAGGAATTGTTCGGCGGCGAAGCGGATGTGGTCGTGACCGATGGCTTTACCGGCAACATCCTGCTGAAGTCCAGCGAAGCCGTAGCGAAATTATTGATTGATACCCTGCGGGCGGAACTGATGAGCGGGGCGCGCACGAAAATCGGGGCGCTGCTGGCCAAGCCGGCCTTCAACGCCCTGCGTAAACTGCTCGACCCGGCCGAAATCGGCGCCGTGCCGCTGCTGGGGCTGGACGGCCTGGTGTTTGTGGGGCACGGCCGCTCGGATGCGCGGGCGCTGGTGAGCGCCATCCGCACCACGCGGGCGGCAGTGGAAGCCGGGCTGATGCCCGCCCTGCGCTCGGCGATGGGCAGCGGCGGCGACAGCGACGATTAAGTGACAGAAACGAGACCCCAACGAATGAACCCGAACCAACATTCACGACCCAATGTGGTCATTACCGGCATGGGCGTGATCAGCGTGCTGGGCAACACCGTGGGCGACATGTGGCACAGCCTGCTGGAAGGCCGCTCCGGGATTGGCCGGATTACCGCCTTTGATGCCAGCGACCTGCCGTGCCAGATTGCCGGCGAAGTGCGTGACTTTGACCCCGGCCTGTATATGGAGGTCAAGGAAGCGCGCCGCATGCCGCGCTCCAGCCAGATGGCGCTGGCGGCCGCCCTGCAAGCGGTGGCGCACGCCGGCCTGCCGGATACCATGCCGGAGCCGGAACGGGCGGGCGTGATGTTCGGGACAGCGATGGGCGGGGTGGATTTTATTGACGATGGCATTACGGGCATCCGCGCCAAAGGCTACAAGGGCATTTCGCCCTTCACCGCCGGCGGGGCGATTCCGAACTTCCCCGCCTTTATGGTCAGCAAGCAGTTTCAGTGCCTCGGCCCTAACAACACCACCACCACCGCCTGCGCCGCCGGAACCCAGGCGGTGGGCGAAGGGGCGGAACTCATCCGGCGCGGGGCGGCCGATTTGGTGATTGTGGGCGGCACGGAAGCCTTTATCCGCGATTTTGGGATGGGTGGCTTTGCGGCGATGCGCGCCCTGCCCACCTCTTACAACGATGACCCGCAACGCGCCTCGCGGCCGTTTGACGCCAGGCGCGAGGGCTTCATTCTCTCCGAAGGGGCGGCGGCGCTGGTGCTGGAAAGCGAAGCCCACGCCAAAGCCCGCGGTGCCCGGATTCTGGCGCGGCTGGCGGGGCAGGCCAGCAGCAGCGATGGCTACCATGTGGCCGCCCCCGACCCGGACAACCTCGGCAAAATCCGGGCGATGCGCTGGGCACTGGAGGATGCCGGCCTGCCGCCGAGCGCCATTGATTACATTAACGCCCACGGCACCAGCACCGAGCAGAACGACCTCTCCGAGACGCAGGCGATCAAGACCCTGTTTGGCGAGCACGCCTATAAGCTGGCCATCAGCAGCACGAAGTCCATGATGGGGCACGCCATGGGGGCTTCCGGGGCATTGGAAACGATTATCTGCGCCCTGGTGTTGCAGCACGGCATCCTGCCCGCCACGATTAACTACGAGAACCCGGATCCGGAATGTGACCTGGACTATACGCCCAACGAGCCGCGCAACCGGACGGTTAAGACGGCCTTGAGCAACTCGTTTGGCCTCGGCGGCCAGAACGCGGTGGTGATTTTGCAGCAGGCGGAGTAGGCCGGTTACCAGAGCTCTACATACAGAGTAGTGGAAGGTTACTAGAATCGCAGTGGGCTAGAATCCGCTGTCGGGGATGTGGACAGACATCCCGGAGTATGTGACAAAATCACAAACATCATTTATAATCCCACTCACTCCGATGGGGAGTAGCCGCCCGCTTGCGGGTTGCACAATCGTCAAGACGGACTTTTTTTAGTCCCGGTTGTTCAGTAAAGGCAAGACCATCGTCACACGCGTGGCGGCGGTCTTTTTTTGTATCGCCATCGCGAAAATCAGAAGAACTGGTTTGAATAGGAGATGGCTGTGGACAAGAAGATACTCTGGCACCAACAAAATCTTGAGGATGCGTGGCGGCACGCCGAATCAAGCCCAGATGGGCTTGCAGTTCAGGAAGCGCAAGCCCGTCTGGCAAAGTTTGGCCCCAACGAGTTGAAAGAAAAAAGCGGACGTAGCCCGTGGAAAATCTTATGGGAACAATTCACCGCAACGATGGTGCTGATCCTGATTGCCGCGGCTGTCGTTTCGGTCCTGCTGGGCAAGTGGCAGGAAGCTTCGGCCATCTTTGCGATTGTACTGTTGTTCGGGCTGTTGGGATTTTTCCAGGAATATAGCGCTGAAAAGGCCATGGCCGCCCTGAAAAAACTGGCTGTGGCACAGGTACGCGTTCAACGCGCCGGGCAGGTGAGTGAAATTTCAGCCCGCGACCTGATTCCGGGTGATGTGGTCCTGCTCGAAACAGGGAATCTCGTCCCCGCCGATTTGCGCCTGGTTGAGAGCATTAATCTGCGCATCCAGGAAGCGGCCCTGACGGGCGAATCGGATGCGGTGGAGAAAAGCACCGACCCGCTCGAAAAAGCGGATTTACCGCTGGGAGACCGGGTAAACATGGCTTACATGGGCACCACCGTCAGCAACGGCCGCGGCACCGGCCTGGTAATTGCTACCGGCATGCAAACGGAGCTGGGCAATATTGCCGACCTGATCCAACAAGCCGAAGACGAAGAGACGCCCCTGCAAAAACGGCTTGACCATTTGGGCAAACTGCTGGCAGTCATTGGCGTAGTTGTTGCGGCACTACTCGCCGCCTTTGATATCCTGCGCGGAACGCCACTGGTGGATGCCTTCCTGCTGGCCGTCAGTGTAGCCGTAGCCGTTGTGCCAGAGGGGTTGCCGGCCGTGGTGACCATCACCCTGGCATTGGGCGCCCGGCGGATGCTGACCCGCAACGCGCTGGTGCGCAAATTGCCGGCGGTGGAAACGCTCGGCTCTGTAACAACGATTTGTTCGGATAAAACGGGCACATTGACCGAAAACCGAATGACTGTGACGGTGCTGGATGTGGCGGGGCACCGCGCCGAAGTAAGCGAAGAAACCGACCCGCGCGGCTATGGGATTTTGGAACTGGATAGCCAGACGCTGGCGACGCCTAAAGGTTCAATCGGCCTGTTGTTGATTGGCGGCAGCCTTTGTAACGATGCCCGGTTGCAAGTGATGGAAGGTTCGGGGGGTACCAAGTTCCACGCCCTCGGCGACCCAACCGAAGGGGCGTTGGTGGTGGTGGCCGCCAAATTCGGTTTGATGAAGGCGGATTTGGACAAGCGCAAGCCCCGGGTGGCTGAATACCCCTTCGATTCAGACCGAAAACGCATGACCACCCTGCACAGTCTGGCGAACAGTGAGCGGTCAGAAATCCGCGAATTGCTGCAGGTGGTGGCGCCAAAAGCCGCCTACATTTCATTCACCAAAGGCGCGGTGGATGGGCTGTTGGATATTTCCAGCCATGTTTGGGAGAATGGCGAGCGCCACCCGCTGACGGCAGACTATCGCCAACGAATTGAGGCGGCCAATCGCTCCCTGGCTGAAAACGGGATGCGCGTTTTGGGGGTAGCCTTTAAGACCTATGACCAGCCGCAAAGCGGCGCAGCGCTCGAAACCGACCTGACCCTTGTTGGGTTCGTGGGCATCATCGACCCACCCCGGCCCGAAGTAAAAGAGGCTGTGGCACAGGCCAAAAGCGCCGGCATTCGCCCGGTGATGATCACCGGCGACCATCCGCTAACTGCTTTGCATATCGCGCGCGAGCTGGGCATCACGGATGAAAATGGCCGCTCGATGACCGGCGTGGAACTGAACCAAATCAGCGATGACCAATTGCGCGCCGTCGTGGAACAGATTGCGGTCTTCGCGCGAGTTTCCCCGGAGCACAAACTGCGGATTGTGAATGCCCTGCAAGCCCGTGGACATGTAACCGCCATGACCGGCGACGGCGTGAACGATGCCCCGGCCCTGAAAGCGGCCGATATTGGGGTGGCGATGGGCATTACCGGCACAGATGTCTCGAAGGAAGCTGCGAAAATGATCTTGCTGGATGATAATTTCAGGACGATTGTGACCGCGGTCGAGGAAGGCCGCGTCATCTATGACAACCTGCGCAAATTTATAAAGTTTTCGATTGGCGGTAACCTGGGCAAGATTTTGGTGATGCTGGCCGGCGTGTTGATTGGCCTCCCCACCCCGCTGCTTCCTCTGCAACTGCTCTGGCTCAACCTGCTGACCGATGGCCTGCTGGGTGTGGGCCTGGGGCTGGAACCCGCCGAACAAAACGTGATGAAACGCAAACCGATAGCGCCAAATGCGAGTATTTTCAGCAACGGGGTTGGCTGGCAGCTTATTCGCTTTGGCGTACTGATTGGGGCGCTCTCGCTGGGCATGGGCGCCTGGCATTACTTTGCCGGTTACGAAGACTGGCAGACGTTGATGTTCACAACCCTGGCTTTTGCGCAGGTCTGGCAGGCGATTGGTATTCGCAGTGGCAACGATTCGATTTTCAAAGTTGGGCTGCTATCGAATATGCCGCTGCTCGGGTTGGCGCTGGCGGTAACGATTGCACAGTTGGCGGCGATTTATGTGCCGGCCTTGCAGAGTTATCTCAAAACCGCCCCGCTGACCGTACCGGACCTGCTTTTGAGCATCGGCGTGGGGGGGCTGGTATTGGTCTATGCAGAAGTCGAGAAACTGATTGCCCGGAGGTCGGAATAGCTTCCCTTGCCCACGATTAACCGAACGGCAAGAGATGCGATAGCCGACACTGCTTCATCTGATAAGAACAAGCAAACGCCGGACGGCCCCCTCGCCGTCCGGCGTTTGAGTTAAGGGGAAAAGGCAGGCTAGGGGTTGGCGGGGCCGGCCGAGAAAATGTCCGGCTGGTCTTCGCCGCTGACGAACAGCAGGCCGACCAGGCCGCGTTCCAGGCGGCTCAAGGCATGGTCCACCAGAATGTAAGTGCCGGGAACCTGTACTTCAAATTCCACAATCGTCGCGCCACCGGGGGCCACGCTGACCGTCTGGACATCCGTAATGGGCGGGGATGTAATCGAGCCGTAGGAGTACACCCGGTCAAAGATTTCGCCGATGACGTGGAATGAAGAAGTGAAATTGGGGCCGGCCACACCAAAGAAGATGCGCACCGTCTCGCCGACTTCGGCATGCAGGCCGTTTTCTTCAGTGGTGAGGGCCGCCGCAGCGCCATTGAAGATGAAGTACTCCGGCCGTTCGTCCAGCATGGCTTCGTGGTCAAAGGTCAGCAGGCCGGGCGTACCGTAGGGCTCGGCGGTATAGACTTCGCCCTGCATGACATAGAACTCACGGTCAACGGGCGGCAGGCCGCCTTCCGGCTCAATCAATATCAGGCCATACATGCCGCTCTGGATGTGGTGGGCATGGCTGGCGGTGGCGCAGTGGTAGACATAGATGCCCGGATTAAGGGCCTGGAAGGTAAAGACCTTGCTCTCGCCGGGCTGCACCTGGGTGTGTACTGCTCCGCCACCCGGGCCGGTTACGCTGTGCAGGTCAATCGAGTGGATGAAGGCGCTCTCGCTGGCGTTGTTGAGCGTGATTTCGACTGTATCGCCCACGCGGGCGCGGATGAAGGGGCCGGGGACGACGCCATCAAAGGTGAAGAACTTGTAGGTCGTGCCATCCGCCAGGGTGGCTTCTACCTCGCGGGCGGTCAGTTCCACCTGCACCAGTTGCGGGCCGCGGTCGCCCAGCGGACCGGGCAGGTTGGCCGGGTTCTGGATGACCGAGACGCCGCCGGCTTCTTCGGCGGAGGCGGTACCAACCTGTAGCAGGCCTTCCATCCCGGCAGCACGATGGCCGGGGATGGAGCAGTAGTAGGCGTACACGCCGCCTTCCATCACATGGAAGGTGATGAGGGCTTCCTCGCCTTCGGCAAAGACCGAACCGGTTTCGGCATTGAACTCATCAATGCGCAGGTCGTGCTCCACCGGCTGGCCGTTAACCAGGCGGATTTGCACGGTCTGGCCGGGGCTGGCGGTCAGGGTCGGGTTGACCACGCCGTCAATCTCGCCGCCCACGCCAATAAAGACCAGGCTGGTGCCTTCCGAGCCGGTGGTGAGGGTGTAGACCACATCGGCGGCGGGGGCATCGGCGGGCGCGCCCGCGGGCAACTCCACAAAGCCCATATCTTCGGTATGTTCGCCCTGCAGGGCGGCGACCTGTTCGCTCAGGGCCGCCACGGTGGCGCGGGCAGAAATCTGCTCCGGCGATTCGGGGAAGCAGCCGGACAGCAGGGCGGCGATGAGGATAAAGGTGGTGATGAGGGTGAACCAACGCGTCGTTGGGTGTTTCATGGGAACCTCCAAAAGGTGAGACCATCCGGCGGATGGAGAAATATGACTAATTGTGGCAAATTTCACCGCTTTAGTCTTTGATTAAGCGCAAAGCCGTGACAAGCGGGGGAGTTTCTTTGCTACAATTGCCGCATGAAAATTCACACTAACCACACGGTCATTAAACGCAATGCGCGCATCGGGATGGTTTCGGCTTTCAGCGCGCCGATTCTGCTGCTGGTGGGGGCGCAGTTCATCACCGCTGAACGCAACTCACAACTCATCGCGCTGGGGCTAATTGCCCTGGGCTTTGTGGCCTTCCAGATGGGGATTATCTTCCGGCGCTATGGCCAGGGGGCTGAAATTCGGCTGGAAGAGGGCCTGAAAAAACTGGGCGGCGAGTACCACCTGTTTAACTTTGTGACGCCGGCGGCACATTTGCTGGCCGGGCCGGCGGGCATCTGGGTGCTGGTGCCGCGCTACCTGCGCGGCACCCTGGTATACAACGAGAAACGCCGCCGCTGGAAAATCCGCCGCGACACTTTCGCCCAGCGGGTCTTCGGGCCGCTATTTGGCGCGCTCGGCCGGCCGGACCTTGATTTTGTAGGCGACACCGAGGCGCTCGACAACTACCTGCGCAAGCACTGGCCGCACGAGTGGCATCCACATGTGGACGGGGCAATTGTGGTGATGAACGACGAGGGCCAGGCAGATGCCGCCAGCGCCCCCCTGCCGACCCTGCGCCTGAACAAACTGGCCGGCTTTATGCTGGACCAGCAGCGCAACAACAAGATGACGGCGGGTGAAATCCGCCAGTTCATCGAGCATTTCAGCAAGACGGGCTGACCACCGCACCAGCAATGCTCACCGCCCAACTCCACAAAGTCAGTCTGCGTTATGGCAACCGCACGTTGTTCAAGGACCTCCTGTGGGATGTCCACGATGACCGCGTGGTGGGCCTGATTGGGCCCAACGGAATGGGCAAGAGCAGCCTGTTGAAACTGCTGGCCGGCCATACCCGCCCGGATGACGGCAAGGTCATCACTCATGCGGCGGCGCGGGTGGCCTACCTGCCCCAGGAACCCGACCTTGACCCGCAGGCTACTCTCATTGACGAAGTCGCCGGAGCCGCCACCGAGCTACGGGCGGTGGAAGCGGCGCTGGCCGAGATTGAAACGCGGCTGGGCGACCCGGCCGTGTACGGCGACGAGAAAATTCTGGCGCGCACGCTGTCCGAACAGGAAAAACTGCTGGCCCAACTGGAAGCGCTGGGCGGCCTGAACTTCAACAGCCGGGTGGAAAGCACCCTGCTGGGGCTGGGCTTTGGCCGCGAAGATTTCAGCCTGCCGGTGGCGGCGTTAAGCGGCGGGCAGAAGAA